>JBNRML010000057.1:0-6124 GCA_050309585.1 Lachnospiraceae bacterium | reverse complement strand
ATCTGGACGATGTAGATGTATCGGAAGAAGTAATAGTGGATACATTACCCGTTAAAAAGTCCAGTTAATTAGAGGATGAAATACTAGGGATGCAATTAGGGTAAAAGCAATTAGTAATTATTTTGATTTTATTGTGGAAGTATTTTTACCGGAGGAAAAAATTGTTTACGATGAAGAAAAGCTTGAGAGATATCTTGGAATAACTGAAAAGATTGACAATATGGATAAGTTTTTTTGGCTTATGGCCGATAATTATATTCATCCGGATGATCTTGAGAAGGTGGATTTATTTAGAGATAAAGACATTGACAGAAGAAGTTTAAATAATAAATCCTGTGTAGATACTGAATTCAGAATTAAGCTTAAGGGTGGAAGTTATATTTGGATTTCAGTTATCATATCTGAAGTTTTTGACGATAATAACAATCTTGAGTATGTTATTATGATGGCAAAGAATATAAATGAGAAGAAGCTGATTGAACTTGAATGTACACAATTGGCAAGAAAAGATGGCATGACAAGATTAAATAACAAGGTGTATATGCAGAATCTTGTTGAAGAGGAACTGGAAATAAAGAGCAGAGATGCAGCAGCTATGGTTATTATTGATATAGATGATTTTAAGACTATAAATGATAATTTTGGTCATATTGTTGGAGACCATGTAATTATAGCGGTTGCGAATAAGCTCCTTGAGAATACCAGAGAAAGTGATTATGTGGGAAGAGTCGGTGGAGATGAATTTTTATTGTATCTCAAGGGAATTTCTGAGGTTGACAAGTTAAAAAACAAGATGGATAAACTCATAAAAAATATGGATTTTGTGTATGAGGAGGATGGAGTAAAGGTCCCTGTGCATTGCAGTATGGGGGCCACTGTCTCAGAAGTCTCAGATACAGAGTTTAATTCAATTTACAGAAAAGCCGATAAAGCCTTATACAAAGCAAAGGATGCCGGAAAGAACAGATATGTAATATATGAAAAATGATATATGTGAGAAATTGCTATTATAAGGAGCCAGGGAACAAAATTAAGCCCACTGTAGGAAATCTGCAGTGGGCTTTGTTGATTTACAGGAAAATGAGACAATATAATTTGTCCTTGAAATGAAAATAAAAAAGTACGAGGTAGAAAACAATTATATGTTTATCCTCGTACTTTTTATTTATTAATTATTAGATTTTTGTTGTTACAAATATATCATAAATTGCTGAAATAGCCTTTTCAAAATCGCTGTCCTCAACACCGATGATAATATTTAACTCGCTTGAACCCTGGTCAATCATTCTAACGTTGACACGTGCGTGGGCGAGGGCTGAGAAGATTCTGCCGGCAGTACCTCTTGTTGATTTCATACCTCTTCCAACAACTGCGATAAGAGCAATGTCAGGTTCAATGTCTATGGAATCAGGCTGTGCATTTCTGTGAATTCCGGCTAATATTTCCTGCTCTCTCTTTCCAAACTCTTCCTGGTGAACCAGAATACTCATTGTATCAATTCCGGAAGGCATATGTTCGAAAGAAACACCATTCTTTTCAAATTCCTCTAAAACCCTTCTTCCAAAACCAAGTTCAGAGTTCATCATGGATTTTTCGATGCTGACTGCAGTAAAGCCTCTTTTACCGGCAATACCTGTTATGGTATACTCAGGTTTCATGGAGGTGCTCTCAACAATCATGGTACCAGGATCATCCGGTGCGTTGGTATTTTTGATATTGATAGGAATACCCTCTTTTCTTACAGGGAAGATGGCATCCTCATGAAGAACTGTTGCACCCATATATGCAAGCTCTCTTAATTCTTTATATGTGATGGTTGTGATAACCTTTGGATTTTTGATAATTCTCGGATCAGAAATAAGGAAGCCTGAAACATCCGTCCAGTTCTCATATAAATCTGCACGTACAGCCTTTGCAACAATCGCACCTGTTACGTCAGAACCGCCTCTTGAGAATGTCTTAATGGTGTCATTAGGCATTGAACCGTAAAATCCCGGGATAACGGCTCTTTCAATGTGAGAAAGTCTTTCAGAGAGAATTTTATTTGTTGTGTCTGCGTCAAAATTTCCATTGTCATCGAAAAAGATGACTTCAGCAGCATCTACAAATTCATATCCGAGGTATTTTGCGAGTACTATACCATTTAGATACTCACCTCTTGAAGCAGCATAATCTCTTCCTGCACGACCAACAAAGCAGGATTCCATTACGGAAAACTCTTCTTCCAATGAAAGGTCTAGTCCTAATTCATTAATGATTTCATAGTATCTGTCTTTTATTTTTTTGAGGTTGGATTTGTATTCTTTTCCCTTTGCGGCTGCACTGTAGCAGTCGTATAACATATCAGTTACCTTTGTGTCATCGGAAAATCTCTTTCCAGGTGCAGAAGGTACCACATATCTTCTTGAATCTTCAGACTTGATAATGTTTCCAACTTTTTTAAACTGTTCTGAACTGGCAAGTGAACTACCGCCAAATTTTACAACTTTAACCATTTTTCTTTTCGTCTCCTGATTAATATAATCATATTTGTAACACATATGTTACACCGAAACACATTATACATAGTAAATACCGATTTTATCAAGTATTTTTTGAAAAAAGTTGACATATCATAAGTAAGTATGTATAGTCGACATTAATAAATAATAGTTATTTATGTAATAAATATATTAAGAAAGGAACTAATTTATGGATTTACTGATAAACTTAGGTATGTTAATTTTGGGGTTTGTGCTGTTGATTAAGGGGGCGGATTTTTTTGTGGATGGCAGTTCCAGTATAGCAAAGAGATATCATGTTCCAACCATAATAATAGGACTGACAATTGTGGCAATGGGGACATCCTTACCCGAAACAGCAGTCAGTGTTACAGCATCAATAGCCGGAAATAATTCGCTGGCAGTAAGCAATGCCGTAGGTTCGAATATATTTAATCTTGTGGTGGTAATAGGTTTCTGTGGATTGATGACTCCGGTTAAAGTAAAGGATCAGACAATAAAGAGAGATATCCCGTTATCGGTTGGATGTGCCGTTTTATTATTGGCTTTCGGGCTTTTTGCAGTGGGAGACAACAGAAAATTAACACTTGGACATATTGAAGGGTTAATAATGATTGTTATCTTCTCGGTTTATCTTTTTGCAATGATAAAAATAGCATTGAATGCGAAGAAAAATAGTGATAATGTCCAAAATGATGACTCTTCTGCTGAGAATACAAAGATACGCTCGATACCTGTAAGTATTCTGTTTATTTTGGGAGGAGCGGCTGCCATTGCGATTGGTGGTGATTTTACAGTTGATGCCGCAAGTGAAATTGCAGTGTCATTCGGCATGAGTGAGACTCTTGTCGGACTTACGATTGTGTCTATCGGTACATCTTTGCCAGAGCTTGTAACATCAGTAATTGCGGCAAAGAAAGATGAGATTGATATGGCATTGGGAAATGCAGTAGGCTCAAATATTTTTAACATATTGATGGTACTGGGAATTGCGTCAGCAATAAATCCGATTGTATTTATACAGGAAAACATAATTGACATAACCATATTACTGGTGTTTTCTGTTATAGTATGGATATTTGCCATTACAAATAAAAAAATTCAGAAGGCAGAGCCAATAATAATGATATTAATGTATGTAGGCTACGCTGGGTATATTATTGCAAGAAATTATATGTAAGGAATGATATGACATGAAAATTGATTTACGAGGAGCAGATAATGCCAGGGATTTCTCAGGCATTACCTTGCCTGGGGATATAAAAATAGGTAAGGGACGAATGATTAGGAGTAACCATCTGAGTAGTGCAACACCGGAAGATGTCAAGTTGTTGAAGGAATATGATTTGAGATTAATCATAGATTTGAGAACAGAGACAGAGGCAATGCAAAAGCCGGATGTGGAAATTCCGGGAGTTGAATACATTAACATTCCTGTTTTTGTGGAAAGCACCATCGGGATAACACATGAAAATGGCACGGACAAGCATGCTTTAGGTGAACTGGAAATTCCGGATATGTGTCTGTTATATAAAAAGATGGTAAGAGATGAGTTTTCAAAAAGTCAGATAAAGAAAATAATGAGCAGAATTTTTGCCCAGGATAAGGGAACTGTGCTTTGGCACTGCTCAGAAGGAAAAGACAGGTGTGGAATGATATCGGCACTTGTTTTACTTTTGTTGGGGGTGGATAAAGATGATGTGCTTAAGGACTATTTATACACAAATAATGCAGCGGAAAAAAGGTCACAGGCCTATTATGAAAATGTGATTGCGCTGACTGGAGACAGCGAAAAGGCCGGCAGGGTAAGAGACGCATTTCTGGCAAAAGAGGAATATTTTAACAGTGCCATCTCATATATATTTGAAAGCTATGGAGACATTGACAGTTATTTCGTTGAGGGATTGGGATTTTCCAAAGAAGAGATAGTTACTTTTAGAAATACTATGATAAAGAAGTTTACCCTTGACAGTCAGTTTGACTTTTTCAGAGAGCTTGATAAGGAAAAATTTATTGGGAGACAAACCTATCTCACAGATGGCATAAGAAAAGAGAATGATGCTGAACATGCATGGCATATGTCTGTAATGGCATTAATACTAAAGGACTATGCAAATGAAGAAATAGATTTGCTTAAAACGATTTCAATGATACTTATGCATGATGTTGTTGAAATAGATGCAGGCGATACCTATGCATATGATGAGGTTAACAAAAAAACACAGGCCGAAAGGGAAATGAAGGCGGCTGAGAGATTGTATGGTATGCTTCCAAAGGAACAGGCAGAATATTTTATGAAACTCTGGTTGGAATTTGAGGAACAGAAGACTCCGGAAGCAAGATTTGCAAGAACAATGGATAACATACAGCCAATGATGTTGAATGATGCCACAGATGGCAGGGCATGGCTTGAACATCAGGTTAAAAAGAGCCAGATTATGAAACGCAACGAGAAAACAATTGATGGTTCAGAAGTGCTTTGGGATTATGCAAAGGAAAATTTTATAGATAAGAATATAAGAAAAGGAAGAATAAAAGAGGAGGAAATGTGATGAGGATGACTGATTCAGAAAAGGTAATAGTTGATACAGTATCGAAGATAATAGATAATTATAGACATTCAGAACTCTTATGTCTAAAAAACACGGCTCATTTACCAAACAGATATATAATTACAGGGCTCATTAAGGATATCAGAAGAATAATCTTTCCTGGGTATTTTGATGATTTTGGAATCAGCACATCACTGGCGGATTACTATGTGGGAGATGAATTGGTATCACTTAGGAATCAGTTGTTTAACCAGGTTTTACTGGCAATTAGCTATGGACAGTCTGATGAGGACAGGGATGTGTTAAGGAGCAGGGCAGAAGAAGTGTGTGATAATTTTATTAAGAGTCTTCCTGAAATTCAGCAAATGCTATTGTATGATGTGCAGGCAGGATTTGACGGGGATCCGGCTGCTAAGAGCAAGGAAGAAATAATTTTTTCATATCCGGGTTTTTTTGCGATTTTTGTGTATAGGATTGCCCATGAATTATATTTACAGAATGTGCCGTTTATTCCAAGAATAATGACAGAATATGCCCATGAAAAAACAGGAATAGACATAAACTCAGGTGCAACCATAGGGAAATATTTCTTCATTGACCACGGAACAGGTGTGGTTATTGGAGAAACAACAGTTATAGGGGATTATGTAAAGTTGTATCAGGGTGTTACTTTGGGAGCTTTATCAACCAGAAGCGGTCAGCAGCTCAGGGATGTCAAGAGGCATCCTACCATTGAGGACAATGTTACAATATACTCCGGGGCAACTGTTCTTGGAGGAGAAACCGTAATAGGAAAAGGCACGGTAATAGGTGGTAATGCATTTATTACCCAGTCAATTCCACAGAATACAAAAGTTAGTGTGAAAAATCCCGAATTAAAGATTAAAGAGACTGAAAATATGGATAATGAAAATCCGTGGATATGGGAAATATAGTAAAAATACATGGTAGTGTCAAGTGACTTATGAAAAAACAGAGCCAAAGAAAAAGGCTCAATTGAACCTTGAAAATTGCAGATATTTAATCTTTTGATGAGTGACGCCACCCTTGACAGCACAACAAAAACTGCTG
>JBNRML010000056.1:0-17893 GCA_050309585.1 Lachnospiraceae bacterium | reverse complement strand
AACTAATAGCCCATATTTCTCCATCATCTCAGCCAGAAATGTGCAGCAGCGTTCAAATTCCTTGTTCAAACTGCTCCTCCTTCCATAGTTGTGCTTCTGCATCGTTTCTTACATATAAAATTGTAATTACCTCATATACCATATGATACAACCACAACTCAGAAAAAGCAATAATCCAAGCTCTTCTAAAAAATTAATTTCTTATCATCAAATTCGTCATTTGCCACAATAATTTTCCCATGTCCATGGCAAGATACGCAATAGAGACGGCTCTGCCTCCTCCAATGCATCTTGTCAGGGCGCTCCCCCTCTGCCCCCCTGTTATTATCCCTTTACTGTAAAATATGGAGTGAAAAACCCTATCTGCACGAAAATCCGGAGTATTACAGCCATTTTACAGTAAAAAACGAGTGATATGATTGCGGCCACAAATGAATGGCTTTTTAAAGTGCAGTAAAATTTGAAGTAAAAATTATACTTCACATTATAATATAATGTATTTTAGCGCTTTTACCGTAAAAAATGATGTGCTCTTTTTCTCTTTTTTTCCAACTAATTTAGCACATGAAAAACTGATGTAAAAATGAACTTTTACTGTAAAATACGGACCATATAGTATTAATTTGCACATTACAGTTTTCACAAAAGTACTATGTTTATTGTTTTAATTTAAATCCAACTTTTCTTCAACCAGGCTAAGCGTTTCTTCTATACTCCGATTTTCATCTCTTGTTATTACATTAAAACCTGATTTTTGGAACATCATGTATCTTTCCCGTGAATTAATTCTTTTCAGACATTCTCTGAAATTTATCATAGCATCCTCAGGATTATCTTCTTTCAATAACAACTGATATAAAAACTGTTTTTCCTTATCTGGTCTTTCAAAAAATCTCTGGACAGAAATATTAGGATCTGCTAACATAATCAAAACATGGTTTTCATCTGAAACCTTATGTAAGATTTCAATTGGAATATTAGTATCCACAAATATTTTTTTCTTTGTTCTGGAGACTAAATCCTTTAAAATTTCAAGTTCTAAGACAGTACATTCTTTCGTAACACCATTTACCCACGCCTCATATTCATCTGGAGTTCTTCTTACAAATTCACCCCAATCCTGTAAATCTCTTGTGTAAGTAAGATTAGGAAACTCTTTATCATCCAGGCTTTCTAAAAGTCTATCCTGATAATTTTCTTCGCAGGCAATTCCGTCATATTTTTCTGCCAGAAGTTTTACCATTGTAGATTTTCCAGCATATGCTGTTCCATTAATAAAGTATACATTTTCAAACTTCATAACAAACTTACCACTCCCGTTTATCTTATAGACTCAATTATCATATCGATAACATTACCAACAGCCTTTTTTATATCATTGCCTTCCCATCCAAGTTTCCAATCATCATCTGTATATACATCAGAAACAACATATATCCCTGTCGCCACACAAACTCTATAATTAGCTATTGTAAACAAACCAACACCTTCCATTTCAACGCAAAGTGCTCCTTTGTTCCGATATTCCATGACTTGTCCCCACGTTTCTCTATAACCTGCGTCCGTTGTCCAATGAAGTCCTCTCTTGTATGGAATTTCTGCACTTGTTATCATTGCTTCCATCTCGTTCGTTAAATCTTTCGATGAACGAATTAGCTCATAATCATATCCGTACAACCTTGCTACTGCAGTATCATTAAAAGCACCGTCCGTAAGAATAATCTCTCCCGGAACTAATTCTGGTTGTAAGCCCCCGGCATATCCAACGTGAATTAATTCTTTAACGCCTCCAGCGATTAAATCCTCTGCTTGTGTGGCTATTGCAGGCGAACACATATGCCCTTTTATAAAACCAATGTTTTCATTTTTATGAAACACATACAGCTTCCCACCTAATGGATATCTATATTCTCCTACATTTCTTGACACCATTTCATCAAAAATGTCATCAGCAAGAAGATATACTCTATCTGGTATTTTGATTTTATCGATGTCAAATCCAGCATTTTTTAATTCTACTCCGACAAGTTTCTTAGGATCTGTTAATACATCATTTCTATTCATTATCATTCACCTTTGTTTTTCTAATATATAATGTCCTTCTATATTTGATTTCATCTCCACCCACTTCCCCTTCTATTAAATCAAACTCCTCAATATTAAACTCCGGAAATAATGTATCTCCATCCTCTATTTCAATGTCAACTTCAGTAATATACATCTTGTCAACTATCTCAATTGCTTCTTTAAATAATCCATATCCGCCTGCTATGTAAATATCCTGATTACCTGCAAGTTCTAATGCTTCTTTTAAAGAATGCGCTGTAAATAAATTGTCACCATCAAAATTTTTACTACTCGATACAACTATATTTTTTCTATTTGGAAGAGGGTGACCAATTTCTTCATATGATTTTCTGCCCATAATAACAACATTTCCTGTTGTCAATTCTTTGAACTGCTTCTGTTCTCCTTTGATTCTCCATGGAATTTGACCATTTTTTCCTATTACATTATTTTTTGAACGTGCAACTATTAATCCAATCATATTCTTCTCCATTCCTTAATAACAACAATAACTTCTTGTCAAAAATAACTTCTTATGTCTAAACCAAAAACTTTCATTTACATCTGCTTCAAGATAGTAATTTGTAAATGTATTTTAAAGCTATCCATACTTACTATTTTCTACTTGCTTGAACTCTGGTTGCAATATGCCAACTTACCCCAATTTATCATATCGAGGCATACGGATCGTCGTCCCACATTCTCCCTGCTCATAATAATCTATACTTCCATTACTTCTTGCCCATATAAAAATATCTTGTATACCCGTTCCATCCAAAATATATGAAAAAATCCATTCTCCAATTAATTTATTGTATGGTGACAGATTAACATTTTTATTAGCCACTTCTGCAACTAATCTATTTGAAAAATAATCCATGATTATTACTCCTTAGTTTTATTGAATTAAATTTCTATTCCAATGCACATACATCAATATAAAAAGATACATATTATGTATTACTCGTTGTCAAATAACATACTTTTTTATCTTATTCTTCTTTAAATCCTCCTCACTCCTCAATATATAGGAGGTTGCAACTCGCAAATCGCTTCAAATATCACTATATAATTTATGAACAATAACTAGAGTAAAAATGCCAGACAGATTTCTCCAACTGGCACTTTATCTCTATACCATCCCAAAATGCTCAAGCGCATCCCTAATAGCCTTTTCCTTATCCTCCGGACACTGAGGCTGTCTAGCTGTCTCCGCTACCGCTCCGGTCCGCGCAGAGCAGAGGTCCACTGGACCTCTTGCGCCCTCCGATTTAGGAAGATTATAATTCTCCCCAACCTCTATTCCACATTTCCTCTTTACCTGTGAAATATAGAGATTAGACACCTTCAACCCATGTTCTTTTAACACGTAGTCCTTAATCTCCGAATAAGTCGCCTTGCTCTCCGCACTCGTCACATCCAGTTCATCCAATTCCAACTCCACCTCAACATAATCATCCGCTTTCCGTTGGGACAAGAGAACAACTGTCTCGACGTGCATAGTATTCACAAACATATCAACAGGATACAACACCTCAGGCCTATATCCATTTTTCTTAAATAGTTTTATATCCCTCAAAAGTGTTTCGGGATTACATGAGATATACACTACCCTTTGTGGAGATAAAACTTTTATGGCATTTATGAAAGCCTCGTCGCTCCCTGCCCTGGGTGGATCCATAAAAACAACATCTGCCTTCTCACCCTTTTCAGCCATCTTAACCATAAATTTCCCCGCATCATCACAGACAAAATCAATGTTTTTTATGTTATTTAATTTTGCATTGATTCTTGCATCTCTTACTGCATCTTTGTTTAATTCAACACCAATTACCTTTCCTGCTGTTTTACTTGCACTTATTCCGATTGTACCAATACCGCAATAAGCATCAATCACCTTCTCATTACCCTTTAAATCTGCCAGCCTTATTGCCTTTTTATAGAGCTTTTCTGTCTGTTCAGAATTAATCTGATAAAAGGATTGTGGTGAAATTCTATATCTATTTCCACACAAAACATCCTCGATATAGCCCTTTCCATAAATTACAATATCTCTATCGCCAAGAACCATACTTGTCTTTTTGTCATTTACATTTAAAACAACTGATGTGATTTCAGGATGAAGCTTTACTAATGCCTTTACGAAATTATTTTTAGAAGGCATAACCGGTGATGACAATACAAGCACCACAAGAATCTGACCTGTCTTATGACCAGTCCTAACCATTACATGTCTTAAAAGCCCAAAACCTGTATCCTCATCATAAATCTTTATTTTAAAGCTTTTTGCAAGCTTTTTTATGCTCTGTACAATTTCATCAGCTTTTTCATTCTCCAGCAGACACTTTTCCACATTAATAATATTATGTGTGCCAGCTTCATAAATTCCTGAAATAATTTCACCCTTTTTAGCTCTTCCAAAGGCAGCATTTACCTTATTTCTATAAAAGAGTCGATTGTCAGCACTTATTATGTTTTTGACTTCACAAAAATCACCAAACATTTTATGAATTTGTTTCTGTTTCTCATTAAGCTGTTCTATATATGGTACATCTATATAATCGCAGCCACCACATACATTATTGTATGGACATCTGCCTGTACAACTCATTTTTTTAGAATTTTTGGTTTTATCTTTTTCTTCTGTTTTAATGTTGTCTATATTAATTCGTTTAACTTGATTATTCATCATTAATCTCCATTTCACACATTTATATTACATAAATACAAATTCCAAATAAATATGCTTTACTGAATATTTGTTTTCTGTTATACTTTTGACACTTGAACTAAAAGAATTTTAACTGAAAGGTTATTGCTCATGAAAATTACTCTTATCTGCGTCGGAAAAATAAAGGAAAAATATCTAAATGACGCCATTGCTGAATACTCAAAAAGACTAAGTAAATATTGCAAGCTTGAAATAATTGAAGTTCCTGATGAAAAAACAGAGGAAAAGTCTTCCAAAACCCAGATGAATATTATCAAGGACAAGGAAGGCGAGCGTATTTTAAAGCATATCAAAGAGGATTCTTATGTAATAACTCTTGAAATTAACGGCAAAATGCTTTCCTCTGAAGAACTTGCACAGAAAATAGAAAGTATCGGACTTTCAAGCTATGGCCATATTACCTTAATTATTGGCGGTTCGTTGGGACTATCTTCGAAGATTACATCTATTTCAAACTTCAAATTGAGTTTCTCAAAGATGACTTTCCCACACCAGTTGATGAGGGTTATTCTTCTTGAACAGATATACCGTTCCTACAGAATCATCCACAACGAACCATATCATAAGTAGTATCCTATTCTCACAAGCAAATTAATTATTAACAGGAACACTTTCCATAATGAATTCCCCGAACACATTTTCACACAGTGATTTGCAGTAATCATAGGAAAAAGCACCATCCCTAGTGACAATTTCATTTTGTTCAGCAAGCTCCTGAGAATACCTGCTTAACAGGTACGTTGTGCTTTTTCCTGAATTTGGGACCATCTGTGTAACAAGTGGCACAACTCCTGCCTCAGAAATACCCGTACCATTATCATCCTTTTTAATATTTACATATGCCATTCCACCCACCATTCTGTCACCAACGCCTGCCCCCCAGTCGCTGGTAGCATTAATAAAGTTTCCAAGTGAGTAATATACCAATGTTCTTTTCCCATCCGCTCTTTCTATCCAATCAACTGGCTCAATATAATGCGGGTGCGTTCCAATGATTAAATCCACCCCAAGATTTGCCATGTATTCAGCAAGTCTTTTCTGCTCATTTGTCACGTCATGTCTGTATTCAATGCCCCAATGTGGACAGACAATTATGAAATCAGCTTCTGTTTTTGCCTGGGCAACATCCTTTGCAATCCTTTCCTCCGACAACATATTTACTGCAAAGGGCATATCCCCTGGCATTGGAATGCCGTTTGTGCCATAAGTGTAATTCAGAATAGCGATCTTTATTCCATTCTTTTCAAAATAATGAATGCTGTCCTGCTCCTCCTGGGATTCGTTTATTCCAATTACGTTTATTTCCGGATAATTTGTCTTCCAATAATTCAAACATGAAGTAATTCCATTTTTTCCTTTATCCAAGGCATGGTTTGTGGCGTGTAATATAGTGTTAAATCCACATTTGACTAAAGCGTCACCTACTTCAAAGGCACCATTAAATGCAGGATAACCTGACAATCCTAATTCTCTGCCCCCCAAAATTACCTCCTGGTTAGCAATTTTCAAGTCAATACCTGAAATATCATCTCTGATATTGGCAAAAAAATGGTCATAATTATAAGAACCATCTTCCATCAAACCACTTTCACTTAACGGCGTATGCAAAAGCACATCTCCCACCATTATTATGCTTAAAGATGTTTCAGGCTTTATCACTTCATTGCCTGCATCCGTTACATTATTATTCCCGTCATTCAAACTATCATCAGCATTGTCTAAATTACTATCTGTATTACCGTCTTCATTCTCGACTGTTATACTTTCTATAGCATCTATAGTGTTTTCAGAATTCCCAATAACATTGTCTGTATCTGGTTTATCAGATAAATTATTTGCCGCTTTCTCATCTGGAGCATTACTTTTTCCAATATCCTCTACGAAGATAACTGCGATAAAAACCAGAACCAACAGAATAATACAGGTAATATTTTTAATAATCTTCTTTCGTGATTCCTTTGTTTTAATGTTCATTTATCCATTCACCACACTTTTTGGTTCACCATTTAAAAATGCAACCATATTATCCACGACAATATCAAAAAGTCTTTTTCTCGTTTCATAAGGTGCCCATGCCACATGAGGTGTTATTACAATATTTTTCGCCTCATTAAGCACTGAATACTCACTCATTGGCTCTTCTCTTAATACATCAACAGCTGCTCCGCCTATCCATCCTTCATTTAATGCCTTAGCAAGAGCATTTTCATCAACAATATTTCCTCTGGCAGTATTAATAAAGAAGCTATCTCTCTTAAATTTTCTGAAAACTTCTTCATTCATCATTCCATCAGATTCTTTATTTAGCGGACAATGAATGGTTACTATGTCTGATTTGGAAATTAGTGTTTCAAAATCCACATATTTAATCTTTTCAACATAATCTGAAAATTCATATTTAATAGTGTTTTCAACCTTTTCCATATTTCTGGAATATACAATGATATTCATGTCAAAGGACGCTGCAATTTTTGCAACTTTTTTACCTATGGAGCCAAAGCCTATGATACCAATTGTCTTATTTGCCACCTCATACATAGGAAATACGATAGGTGCAAAAACATCGCTTTTTTTCCAGCCATCTTCCTTTACAAAATTATTATAGGTTTCAACCTTATTATAATGATTCAATATATAGGCAAATGTCTGCTGTGCAACAGCATTTGTGGAATAACCGGCCGCATTGCTTACCACAATACCTCTTTTTCTTGTGTATTCCAGGTCAACATTATTATATCCGGTTGCGGTAATGCCAATGTATTTAAGATTTTTTGCTTCTGAGAGTGTTTCCTCATTCATAATGCTTTTATTTCCTAAAATTATGTCCGCATCCCTGAATTTATCCTTTAATTCGTCATAATTTGAAATATCATAGACATCCACATCACCGTATTTATTAAGTTCTGATATATCAAGGTCATTTGCCATAATTGTTTTGGCATCTGGTAATACTATTTTCATATTAATCTCCATTCCGAAGCAAATAATGGAGCTGAAATCTCAGCTCCATTGTAACCGTTTTTATTTATTTGAAAGAAATTCATGTATTCCCTTAGCACCTGCTTTTCCTGCTTCCATTGCAAGAATAACAGTAGCTGCACCTGTAACTGCATCACCACCGGCATACACACCCTCTTTAGATGTCTTACCAGATTCATCTGCAATAATACATTTTCTTCTGTCAGTATCAAGACCAATCGTTGTTGAAGAAATCAATGGGTTTGGCGATGTACCTAAAGACATAATAACGGTATCCACATCAAGTTCAAATTCTGAACCGGCTACTTCCACAGGACTTCTTCTTCCCGATGCATCAGGCTCACCTAATTCCATTCTGATACATTTCATACCCTTAACCCAGCCGTTGTCATCAACAAAAATTTCCACTGGATTTGTAAGAAGGTCGAAAATAACGCCTTCTTCTTTTGCATGATGTACTTCTTCAACTCTGGCTGGAAGCTCTTCTTCACTTCTTCTGTATACAATGTGTACCTCAGCACCAAGTCTCAATGCTGTTCTTGCTGCATCCATTGCAACATTACCACCACCAACTACGGCAACTTTCTTTCCAGCAACAATTGGTGTATCATAATCTTCTCTGAATGCTTTCATGAGATTATTTCTTGTAAGATATTCATTTGCTGAGAATACACCGTTTGCTGATTCACCAGGAATTCCCATAAATCTTGGAAGACCTGCACCAGAACCGATAAATACTGCATCAAAGCCCTCCTCTTCCAAGAGCTCATCTATCTTTGTAGACTGACCTACAACTACGTTTGTCTCGATTTTAACACCAAGTTTTTTAACGTTTTCAATTTCAGGTTTAACAACCTTCTCTTTTGGCAATCGGAATTCCGGAATACCATATACAAGAACACCGCCTGCTTCGTGCAATGCTTCAAAAATCGTAACATCATAACCGAGCTTAGCTAAATCACCTGCACAGGTAAGACCGGCAGGTCCTGATCCAATAACAGCAACCTTTTTGCCATTTGATGGTGCCGGTGATTCCGGCTCCACTCCATTTTCTCTTGACCAGTCAGCCACAAATCTCTCTAACTTACCGATGGAAATAGGTTCACCTTTAATTCCTCTTATGCACTTTCCTTCACACTGGCTTTCCTGAGGACATACACGTCCACATACAGCTGGTAAAGCAGATGATTTTCCAATAATTTTAGAAGCCTCAGCAATATTTCCTTCTTCAACCTGCTGAATAAATGCTGGAATATCAATTGCTACAGGACATCCCTTCTGACATTGTGGATTTTTACATTTAATACATCTGCTGGCTTCAAGCTGAGCCTCTTCCATATTATAACCTAAACAAACCTCATCAAAGTTTGTTGCTCTTACTTTTGGTTCCTGTTCTCTTACAGGAGTTTTCTTTAATACGTCCATTATTTGTCACCTCCGCAGCCACATCCGCCGCCTTTATGTGTATCTCCTTCACGAAGTTTTAATAAAGCTCTGCCTTCTTCTGTTTTGTACATCTGCTGTCTCTTCATTGCCTGGTCAAAATCAACCTTATGACCATCAAACTCCGGTCCGTCTACACATGCAAATTTAACTTCATCACCTACCACAACCCTGCAGGCGCCACACATACCTGTTCCATCTACCATAATTGGATTTAATGAAACAATCGTTGGAATTTCAAGTTCTTTTGTGAGCAAACAAACAAATTTCATCATAATCATTGGTCCGATAGCCACACAGACATCATATTTTTTCCCTTGATTATTTACCAAATCCTTAATTGCCTCTGTAACCATACCCTTAAATCCATATGAACCATCATCTGTACATACAGTAAGGTTACCAACTGCAGACATCTCTTTTTCAAGAATAACCAAATCTTTATTCTTAGCACCGATGATTACATCAGCTGTAATTCCATGCTCATGCAACCATTTTACCTGTGGATATACTGGAGCTGTACCCACACCACCGGCGACAAATAAATATTTTTTATTTTTTAAGATTTCAATATCTTCATTTACAAACTCTGAAGGCTGTCCTAATGGACCGGTGAAATCCCTAAAAGAATCTCCTGCCTGAAGTTTTGACATTTTTTCAGTAGAAGCACCAACCGGCTGGAACACAATTGTAATAGTTCCTGCTTCCTTATTATAATCACAGATAGTAAGCGGAATTCTTTCTCCAACTTCATCAATCTTCGCAATAATGAATTGTCCAGGCTTACACGATTTGGCAATGCGCGGAGCCTCAACATCCATTAAGAAAATGTTTGCTGCCAGCTGTTCGGCTTTTAAAATTTTGTACATTTTCTAGTTACCTTCCTCTTCTTTTTTTACTTCATCTTGTTTGATTTTAAACTGACCTGCATTATCAGGGTCTTTTTCAAGTTCAACAAGGTTGCTGCTAATTGTTTCTACTCCATATCGTACCACATTTAGCAACGCACCTGATGCATCCTGATAATTTACATCAATAACATAATACTCTCCTTCTTCAATTTCTGCAATCGAATTATATTTAAAATTAATATTATGTCCTTCACTTGTAACATATTCTCCTGCTTCATTCACTAAAGCAAGATTTTTCTGTGTCAAATAATTCTTAACCATAACAAGTGCATTATCATATGTTAAGGTTGATGATAAATTGAGCTGGTAAACTCTCTGTGTGACCTCACTTTGATTTCCGGTGTCGGAAATCAAAACGGCTGAAAAATAATTTTTTCCTCTTATCATCTTTACAGGCTCTGTGTACTCTTTATCAGATGCTGTAGGTATTGTGGCTGTTTCGCCATAAGTATAGTAGCACTTATAACCAATCGGAACATTTATCTCTATATCCTTCTGCTTAGTGTAGGTTCCACTCTCTGGCACAACTTCCGGAGCGTCAATCGATGAAGAATTAATATTATACGTGGCAGAAGTCAACTTGCTCTTTAATCCCTTAGCATTTACGGCATAAGCAGTAATGATTGTAGTGCCACTTTTTTTAATTTTTATAGGCTCAGCATATACAGAGCTCTCCTCGTTTGGAGTCGAGCCATCCAATGTATAATAAATTGTATTGTTCTGACTAGTAAGCTTAATTGTTAAAAATGTATCATAACTGCCTGACTCTTCACTAAACTTAACTGCCGGCACAGTGTACTCAGACAAGTCTGACTTAAGCGATACATCCTCGATGCTATCCATCAAATCTGTAATTTCATCATTCATATCTCTTGAATCATAGATTGCTATAAGCTTTCTATAATATTCTTTTTCCTTTGGAAGAAGTTTGATGAGATCCCTAAGTATTTCAATCTGCTGATTTTCAGAATCCCCCATATTCTCATAGGCAGCCAAAAGCGATTTATTAACTTTTATTTTTTGCTTATTATTCTTAGCATTTGCTTTTGCCTCCTTAAAGCAGGCAATGGCGTCTGAATAGCTTTTTGAAGTATAATAATCATATCCTTCATTATATTTCTTTGAGAAATTATCACTTGAAGACTTTTTGCTGAACATTGTAAGGAACAATATTGCAATTCCCACAACAATCACGACAACAAAGCCAAAAATCACAGCCTTTATTTTTAAGGCATTTTTTTCTGCCTGAACTTCAGCTTCTTTAGTTTCCTTACTATTTTTGGTACGTTTTCTGGTCCTTTTATTAAACTGGGAACCATCTACATCAAAATCCGAATCATCTGAAACTTTATCAATGTTAACAACTGATAACTCTGGAAAAGGTTCTATAGTATGTTCTGGCATTGTATCTACATAAGACTCATCATCAAGATAATCCAAATCACCATTATCTCTTTTTTCGTCATTATCTTCTGTCATGAATTGACCGATATTATCAGCCAGCTCTGCTTCAATAAGATTAAAGTCTGGAACAACCTGTATAGGAGTTCCACATTTCAGGCAAAACACCTGATATTCCTTACATTCTTCTCCACATCTACTACACTTCATTGTTACTCCAATCTGTCTCTATTGACTATGTTTGTTTATTTTCTCATTGTTGTAACCCTAACAGTACAATACAACACTTTACCATTTACCTTTGCAGTAATTGTTGTTGTGCCTGCCATTCTCGCAACAACAAGTCCATTTGATGATACTGTGGCAACTCTCTTATTATTTGAATACCACTTTATCTTATCAGTAGCACCAAATACATCCAAATCAAAGCTGTCGTACTGCTCAAGTGTAACATATGTCGCATTTAATGCCAACACTATTACTTCACATGCCGACTCAACGCCTGTCTCTGAAGAAATTGCATATATTTCTGTATTTCCCTGACCTTTTGCAGTCACAACGCCTGTTGAAGACACTGTAGCAACTGATGTGTCACCTGAAACCCACACAACACCTTCGGTTGCTTTTGTAGGTTTTAATCTTGCTGATAACTGTCTTGTCTGGCCTGGCAACATAGTAATGCTCTTAGAATTAATTACCACTCCTGTCGCAGGAACAGTAGCTTTAACTGTAACCTTTACGGTACCAATAATATTATTTCCATCTGATGATTTTGCAGTTACTCTGCATGTACCTGCCTTAATACCTGTTATTTCACCAGAGTAATCAACTGTAGCTATGTCTGGATTTGAAGATGACCAGTCCACATCCTTATAAGTAGCATCAACTGGCAATACAATAGCTGTTACCTTAGCGGATTTTCCTTCTGAAACAGTAACACTGTCCGGAGTAATTGTAACACTCTTAACCGGTTTGATTACTTCAATAACAATTGAATCTGATAATCCACTTCCGTCTGTTGCAGAAGCATAAATTGTCACTCTACCCGGAGCAACAGCTGTTATCTTTCCACTGTCATCTACCGTGGCTATTCCCTTATTGGATGATGAAAATGTCACCTTTTTATTGGTAGCTGAAGAAGCTCCAACAGTAACACTTATTTTCTTTGAATCCCCTACATTCATTTTCATCTCTTCATCATCAATTTCTACAGAAGAAACAAACTCATGAACTGTAACCTGACAACTGGCAATTAATCCTCTTTCTTCCGTTTTACAAACAATAATTGCCACACCACCTTTTAATCCGGTAACAATTCCCTGTGCATCAACACTTGCCACTGTAGTATCACTTGATGTATATGTTACATTTTTATTATTTGCATCCAAAGGAGTAATATAAGGGATTAATACAAATCTGTCTCCCTTCATAATTGTCTTTTCATTAACATTTAATTCAATACCGGTAATAGGCTGAAGAACCGTAAGAACGCAACGGGCTGTAACGCCACTGTCAACACTTGTTGCAGTAATTACACACTCACCGGCTTCAAGAGCTGTAACCTTACCATTTTTATCAACATTAGCAACATTTGTATCATTTGAAGACCATACAATTTCTTTATTCATTGCATTTTCCGGCATTGCCTTTGCATTAAGCCAGAATTCTGTACCTTTTCTCACGCTCATTGTATCGTTGCTGATAACAATACTTGTAACAGGCTGGTATACTGTTACATTACACATAGATGTTGCTCCACTGTCTTCTGACTTGGCTAGAATTGTAGCCGAACCGCTTGCCAACGCATATACCATACCATCTTCATTAACGGTACAAACACTAGGATCACTCGATGTCCAAATTATCTTTTTGTTTGTCGCATCATCTGGTGAAACCTTTGCAGTAAGCCTGAATTTTTCATCCTTTTTAAGTGTGATGCTTGTGTAATCAAGGTCTACCGCTGTAACAGGCTGATTAATGTAAAACTCACAGGTGTCAATAAGATTTCCGTCGACACCAGTATCGTCTGTCTTAACAATAATAGTGGCCTTTCCCGGCTTAACAAAAGTAACAAGTCCGTTCGGACCAACTGTAGCTACATCTGGTGCAGATGACTGCCAGGTAACATTTCTATTCACTCCATCACCAGCTGGCAAAATGCTATATGTAAGCTGGTATGTTTTTGTCGATAAACTTGTCGTAACCTTGTGAATGTCCAACTTTATGGAAGTAACCGGCTCTCTTACAGTAACTGTACATGATGCAATCTTAATCCCATCCTCTGTCACTACTGACACTGCTGCCTGACCACCCTTAACACCAGTGATAACACCAGTATCATCAACCTTTACAATGTTAGGGTCTGATGAAACCCATGTTACATTCATATTATCAGGTCTTGATGGATTAAATGTTGCAATAAGTCTATATTGTGTTCCTCTGATAATTTCTACCTGAGTTGGGGAAATTGTAATATTATTAACTGCTTCTTTTACAGAGATTTCACATTTAGCTGTCTTTGAAACGCCATTAACAACCTGAGTTGCTGTAATTGTGGCTGTACCTTTTGACTTAGCTGTTATCACAACTTTAAACTTGTCATTTTTATCTGTTGTTACTGTAGCAACTGAAGTATTACTTGATTTCCATGTGACTGAAGCAGACTCATCAGTTATTAATGCCCGTAACTCAAAGCTTTCACCCACATTAAGGATATGTTCATATTCGCTTAATGCAAAGGTGTCTATTACACTTATGGTAACCGTTGACTTCTGAACATCTGTTGTCCCAAACAAGTCCTGACTCACAAGAATTGCGGTAATAGTTGCTGTACCATTGCCGACTGCCTTTACTGTTCCATCTGCATCCACAGTTACAACTGATGTGTCACTTGATATCCAGTTAACTGCATTTTTGAATTCAGAAGGAATATTTGTGATAAGTTTTGTCTCATCCTCTACTCCCATGTTTTGAGGCTCTGACAAAATCTTAAAATCAACAATGACCGGGATGCTTCTTACAGGTTTTGGCTGCAAGTCATACCATTTATCATCACTTGCCAGTGAATAAACATAAATGCATGTCTTACCGGCAGCCTCTGCGTGTATTACTCCATCACCATCCACCGATACAACATTTGGTCTCGCACTTTCAAAATGAATATTCGCGGCATGCTTCGCATTTGTTGTAAGAGTATAATATTCTCCGTTTTCGAGTTTTATGAATGGATTTGCTTCCATAAATTTAGCATTAACTGCTATATCAAAGCTCTCACTCTGTCCGTCTGATGTTTTTGCGGTAATAGTTGCCTTACCCGCACCCACAAGAGTAATGACTCCACTTCCCGAACCATCATCAACTACTGTTGCCACTGAATCATTCGAAGTTAACCATGTCAATGGATAAACAGAGTTCGTGGTAAATGCCGGCAAAGTCCAATTATCTTCGTAAGGTGCTGTAGGTAAATTATTATCATATATATCAAACTTAACTATTACATTTCGTTCTGACTTTGCAGACAACTCATAATCTCCGTCCTCTGTTGTAATAGTCTTTGTATATGTAGCAGTAATCTTTACTTTTCCTGCACTGAGAGGCTTCAATGTTGCTGTGGATTCAGAACCCTGAGAGCTCTGTGTAATATCTACTATATTAGGATCTGATGAAGTCCATACAATGCTTCCTCCATCCTCAAGACTCATATACTGACCATTTTCCGAGTCATAGCACTGGGCAGTCCAGACAACAGGATAGCTTCCGACCTCCCAGGTTCCATCATTCAACTGTTCCCCGGTAATGGTAATTTTCAATGTCTCTGCTGCAGCAAAACTATTCGCCACGGCAAATACTCCTATACATACAATAAATGCTACTGCTAATTTCCAAATTATTCCGATTTTATCTTTATTCAGTTTCTTTAACTTCTCCATAAAGTCCCTTTCCGAATATTATATTCCAACTTATCCGCTCCAAATTCACACTATAAAACGGATATTTTTAACATTGATACACTACATATGGTATTAATCGGCAAATAAGCCAGAAAATATTATAGCAGATATAAATAAATTTATCTACTATTATTTATATCTGCTATTTATTAGGTTTATTTATTTTTATTCTTCATCATCAGGTCTATCCCAGTTGTGATATACAGCCTGTACATCATCATCGTCATCAAGTAAATCTAATATTCTGTTCATTTTCTTGATATCATTTTCATCTGTAAGTTCAACCCAGTTCTGAGGAATCATTGTGACCTCAGCTGATACCATACTGATTCCGGCTTTCTCAAGTGCTTCACGTACCACACTAAACTCATTAGGATCCGTTGTGATTTCAAAGCTGTCATCCTCTTCCGCAAAATCCTCTGCCCCGGCATCAACAGCAACCATCATAAGCTCGTCAGCATCCATATCACATTCTTCCTTATCAATGATAATCTGGCCTTTTTTATCAAACATAAATGATACACAACCCTGTGTACCTACATTTCCGCCTCCCTTTGTAAATGCATTTCTGACATTTGAAGCAGTTCTGTTTTTGTTATCTGTCAATGCATCAACAATGATAGCTGAACCATTTGGACCATAGCCTTCATATGTAACCGATACATAATTAACCGAATTTGCATCTCCTGCAGCTTTTTTGATACCTCTGTCAATTGTATCATTTGGCATATTGTTAGCCTTTGCTTTTGCAATTACATCACGAAGCTTGCTATTGTTAGCCGGATCTGGTCCTCCCTCTTTAACGGCAACTGCAATTTCTCTTCCTATAATAGTAAATATTTTTCCTTTTGCCGCGTCATTTTTTTCTTTCTTATGTTTAATGTTTGCAAATTTTGAATGTCCTGACATCTTTTCTTCCTCTTTTCCTTTATTATTTTATTAATTAGGCTCATTCTCCGGCAATGTTACTAACACCACCGTTATCATTCGGTTTTTAACCGATAAAATCTTATATTTTACTCCACGAATTACAATCTCGGGTCTCTCGTCATTTGACAAAACCCTTAGAAACTTCGAGGTTAAATATCCATTCAACGTATCATAATCACCATCAAAGCTTATCCCAAGCCTGTCAGTGATTTCATTAAGAGGAGTGATTCCCTTTATCACATATGAACCATCTTCCCTTTTAGCAATGTTGGTATCTTCTTCATCGTATTCGTCAAGAATATTACCAACAATTTCCTCAAGAATATCTTCCATCGCAACAATTCCGGCAGTTTGTCCATACTCATCTATTACTATTGCCATATGAATTTTTTCTGACTGCATTGTTCTGAACAAAAGATTAATCTTTTTTGTTTCAGGAATAAATGTGGCATTTCTAACTAGTCCGTCAATGTCTTTAAGTTTTTTTGTGTCATTGACTTCAAGCTGTGCCTGACACATGACATCCCTAAAGTTTGTTACACCAATAATATCATCTATGTCTCCGTCATATACAGGAAATCTTGATTTATTAAGCTTTACAATTTTATTAGCCACTTCCTGCAAGGTCATATTGCCATCCAGTGCAATAATGCCCGTTCTATGTGTCATGATGTCTGCTGCAACTTTGTCACCAAATTCTACTATGTTATTAATCATTTCCGCTTCACTTGCAAGTAAAACGCCCTGTTCATGTCCTTCATTTATAACTGAAATAATGTCTTCTTCTGTAACGTTCTCTTCCGGCTCATCAATATCTACTCCAAATAATTTTAAAATAATTCCCGAAACAACCTTGACTATGAACGTAAAAGGCATAAACACAATAATCACAGTCCCTGCAATCCTGTTAAGCTTCACAATAACCGACTTAACATGCCTCTGACCTATTTTCTTTGGAATTATTTCTCCAAACACCAACATAAATAATAGAAATCCAGCACCTGATAACAGAAATATGTACTTGTCTTTTGTAATGAATTCAACAAATATTCCTACAACAAACGAAATAGCCAATGTCAACGTCTGAACTGTATTTATGAGTTTTCCCGGATTATCTTTCTCATCATTCAGCTTTTTAAATAATCTTTCATTATTTAATGTCATCTCTTCCAATTCATTGTCCGAAATATTCTGAATAGCAGCACAATAAACATACATAATGAATGTAATGACAAAAATAACACCTATAATCGAAGCAAATAATATGGGATATGAACTCTCCATATAAATCCTCCATTTCAATATTTTTTGCACAGTCACTCTAAAATATAGCATTATATCTTATAATAGTCAATATTTTATCCTTCTTGAGTTTCCGTACTTTTATCCACAAAGCCCCGTTTTCATAGTCATTGTCATAAACAACTTTCAAAAAATGTCCAAAATATAAGGAATCCTATTCCTTTTTGATGTATAATTTA
>JBNRML010000055.1:0-9591 GCA_050309585.1 Lachnospiraceae bacterium | reverse complement strand
TCAGTTGCCTTATTTTTACTTCCAACAACATAAATATCAATATTCTTATATTCTTCATACAAAATTCTTCCTACAGCCAATCCATCAGCGCCATTATTTCCGACACCGCAAATTATTCCTACGAAACTGTCATGATTTATTTCTTTTATAATTTCTTCTGCAACACCTAATGCCGCTCTCTCCATTAATACCAGCGAAGGTATCTGAAGTGTATTAATGCAGTAATCATCAATTAGCTTTGATGCCCTGCCCGAAATAATATAACTCATTATTTATCACCTGTATATCCGTGTCCCTTGTCAAACTGTTCCATAAACTCCGGTCCCAATATATCATGCATATATGAATATATATTATGGTTAGCCTCTTCCTTTTCCTGCTTTACAATAACATTCTTTTTTAACTGTACACGGGTAGTCTCAATCCATTCATTTAATGCCTCAATCTGACGCTCATTTTCATGAATCTGATTATAACAAATCTCTATACTCGCAAGTAATAATTCCTTATTAGCCTCTATCAATCTGTATGGTAATTTGTATTTCTCATTTTCAAGATTTGTTATTTTATCATTTATGTCACCAATAAGCTTCTGACTGGCTGCAAGCTTCTTTTGTCTGATTTTCTCCCTTGACACATCAGCTTCCTGCATATTGTTAACTATTTCCTTCATAAGATTTTTTTTCAATCTCTGAAGTTCAAGCATTTCCCTTTTTACTCCACCTTCCCGCTTAACGTAGCTCATCACTTCCTTTTCCAGCTTTTTTATTCTGGCTGGTTTCTGATTATCTGGAAATAATTGATGCCAACGATGGTCTAACGGCAAAATAGGTATTTTCTTAAAATCGATTTTAGGTTCAAAATTATTTTCTCCGTTTTTTGACATAATCAGAACATAATCTCCTTTTATTTTTCATCGTTTCTAAGTAAATTGTAAGATAACATCATTAAACTCTCTGAAAGATGTACATTTTCAACCACAATATTGTCAGGCAAATTTAAATCGGTATGTGCAAAATTCCAAATTGCCTTTACGCCATATTCCGCAAGTTTTTCTGCAACCTTTACAGCCTCAGCTTTTGGTATTGCCAATGTAGCAATATCAACATCATTTTTTTTGATAAACTCCTCCAAATTATCCATTGACTGAATAACCACATCTCGAACACTCTGTCCTATAAGTTCCGGATTTTTATCAAAAAGTCCCGTGAGAACAAAGCCTCTTTTTTCAAAATTCGCATAATTAGCCAATGCCCTTCCAAGGTTACCTGCTCCAATAATAACAATATTGTGTTTAATATCTACTCCTAATATTTTTCCTATTTCAACATACAGATATTTAACATTGTACCCGTATCCCTGTTGTCCAAATCCCCCAAAATTATTCAAATCCTGTCTGATCTGAGAAGCTGTTACATTCATTCTTTTACTCAGCTCACCAGATGATATTCTCTCAATTCCCATCTCTATTAATTCACCCAAATATCTGTGGTATCTAGGTAATCTCTTGATAACCGCAGCCGAAATATTCTTTGACATATTCTTTGACATAATTTTTGCTAAAATCCTCGCTTCCAAAATTCTTGCTCTATTATAGCACATCTTTGATAAAAATTAAACAATCTTGCCAAAAAAGTTAATGGACATTCTGATATTTTTCGTTTATAGTAGGATATGCTTATAAATTGTAACTGTCATAGCCAGGCATATTTTTACGGTTACTATTAATTCATAAAGGACTGAGGAAAAATGATATTATCTTGCAACAACATATCTAAATCCTTCGATTCAAAAGAGGTATTAAATAACTGTTCATTTCATATTGAAGATAACGAAAAAGCTGCTATTGTCGGAATAAATGGTGCCGGCAAATCAACACTTTTAAAGATTATCACCGGTGAATTAGCTGCTGACGATGGAATTTACACACTTTCAAAGGACAAAACAATGGCATATCTATCACAGCATCCCGATATCTCTGGAGATAAGACTATCTATGAAGAAATGCTTGAAGTAAAAAAAGATATCATTGACATGGAAAATAAAATTCGTGATATTGAAGCTAAAATGGATTTATTATCAGATGATGAATTGGAAAGTGCGTTAAATTCCTATTCAAAACTAACACATAATTTCGAACTAAATAATGGCTATTCATATAAAAGTGAAATTGTCGGAGTCCTGAAAGGACTTGGCTTTTCCGAGGATTTTTTTGAGCGAAAAGTAAGTACTCTTTCCGGTGGTCAGAAAACAAGAGTTCATCTCAGTAAAATTTTGTTGTCAAAGCCAGACTTAATTCTTCTTGATGAACCTACAAACCACTTAGATTTAAATTCAATTTTATGGCTTGAAACATTTCTTCTAAATTATAAGGGAGCTGTAATCATTATTTCCCACGACCGGTACTTCTTAGATAAAATCGTAACAAAGGTTATTGAAATCGAAAATACAAAGGCTACTGTTTATTCAGGAAATTACACTGATTATGCCAAGAAAAAAGAGAACCTTCGCACAGCAATGCTTAAACAGTACATAAACCAGCAAAAAGAAATCAAGCATCAGGAAGAAGTCATTGAAAAATTAAAATCCTTCAATCGTGAAAAATCAATAAAGCGTGCTGAAAGCCGCGAAAAACAGTTAGAGAAGCTTAATCGTATTGAAAAACCAAGATTTATCGATGATGAAATGAATTTAAGGCTTACTCCTTCAGTAATAAGCGGTAATGATGTTTTATCCATAGAAGGTCTATCTAAATCCTTTGGTGAACTGATGCTTTTTGAGGATTTGTCCTTCGAAATAAAACGTGGTGAAAAAGTTGGCATAATTGGAAATAATGGAACTGGAAAAACAACCATACTAAAGATGATTAATGAACTTATTCCATCTGACAAAGGAATCATAAAACTTGGAACCAATGTTGAAATCGGGTATTATGACCAGGAGCATCACGTATTAAATCCTGAAAACACTCTGTTTGATGAAATATCCGATGCCTATCCTTTAATGACTAACACGGAAATAAGAAATGTTCTGGCATCGTTTTTGTTCACCGGTGATGATGTATTTAAGCAAATAAAAGAACTTAGCGGTGGCGAACGCGGCAGAGTTTCGTTAGCCAAACTAATGCTCTCCAATGCTAACTTCTTAATTCTTGATGAGCCAACAAACCATTTAGACATTACTTCCAAGGAAATACTTGAAAATGCTGTGAATCACTATGAAGGCACTATTCTTTATGTGTCACACGACAGATATTTTATTAATAAAACAGCAACCAGAATTTTAGAGTTAACAGAAAAAAAGCTTGTGAATTATTTGGGAAATTATGACTATTATCTTGAGAAAAGAGAGGAATTGACGAAAAAATTTGCCCCTTCCTCTGAGCTAGAAAACAAAAATCTGAAAAAAATCGAAGAAACAGCTTCTAAATCAGATTGGAAAGCTCAAAAGGAAGAACAGGCTAAATTAAGAAAACAGCAAAATGAATTTAACAAAATAGAGAAGATGATTTTCGAGCTGGAGGATAAACAAAGCAGGTTAAACGAAGAACTTAACAATCCTGATATTGCCTCAAATTCTTCAAAACTAATGGAATTAACAAATGAACTTAACTCCATTTCCACTGAACTTGAAGATTTATATGAAAAATGGGAGGAATTAACCTCCCTGCTATAGGTCACCCCAGACATTGTGCCCATCTATATAGTCCATGGTATTCTTCATATGCAATATGGCAAACTTTTCTGCTTCATCTTCTTTTCCTGCCTTTATGGCCTCTATGATATCTCTGTGTTCCTGCACGGATTTGCTGACTCTCTCATCTGATGAGAGAGTCTTTTTTCTTATCACCTCAAGATAGTGATGAAAATCTGATAATGTTCTATATAACATTTTACTATCGGCCAAATTATACATCAGCTCATGAAATTCATTGTCAAGTCCCACTACCTTTGAATACTTTTTCTTTTCGCAGTGAAATTCCGCAAGCTCCACTATCTCCTCCAGCCTGTTTATCCCCTCTTCATCTGCATTTTTTGTCACCCACCTTGCACAAAGGCCTTCAAGGCTAGCTCTCATTTCATAAATATCCCTGATATCCTTTGTGCTGATGCCTATTACATATGCTCCTTTGTTTGGAACTATTTTTACAAGGCCTTCTAATTCCAACTGTCTTAATGCCTCTCTCACAGGTGTTCGGCTCACCCCAAGCTTTTCACCAATGATACCCTCCTTGAGCATATCGTCTTTTTTATATATACCTGATAATATATCCTCGTGAAGCTTTTGATAAACCATCCCCGGAAGAGAATACTTATCATTTGCAGATATTTTACTTTCTTTTTCCATCATAAACATTAAACTCCATTCAAGAATATTATGAAAAACTATAAAATAGATATACCAAGTCTCTTCGACTCATCATCGATTACCTTTAACAATTCTTCATCAGTGATTACCGTAACCCTGTTGCTTTCGTACTCAGCATCAACCCATTCCTTAACTCCTTTTACAAGTTCGCAGGATTTATCAACCTTCTTTTCATCAGGAAGCTTAAAATAAGTATTAATCCAATGTGCGATTCCCGCAAGACCTGACGTATTTGAAACAGCCACCAAAACCGGTCTGTTAAGCAACTTATCAGTATCGAAAATGTTATATATCTCCTCGTTTTTCAACAATCCATCAGCATGAATACCTGCTCTTGTCACATTGAAATTCTTTCCAACAAATGGTGTTCTTGGAGGAATTTCATATCCAATTTCTTTTTCAAAATACTCGGCTAGCTCTGTGATAACCGTTGTATCCATTCCATCAAGATTTCCTTTAAGCTGAGCATATTCAAACACCATTGCCTCTAAAGGAGTATTACCTGTTCTCTCCCCGATGCCAAAAAGTGAACAGTTAACACCGCTGGCTCCGTATATCCAGGCTGTTGTGGAATTAGTTACTGCCTTATAGAAATCATTGTGTCCATGCCATTCAAGCTGTGCTGAAGGAACACCGGCATTTGTTGTCAATCCATAAATAATACCCTGTACAGAACGTGGAATAACGGCACCGGAGAAATTAACACCATATCCCATTGTATCACAGGCTCTGATTTTTACAGGTATCTTATACTCTTCCTGCAATTTCATAAGCTCAAGACAGAAAGGAATAACAAATCCATAAATATCTGACCTTGTAATATCTTCAAGGTGACATCTTGGACTCACACCTGTTTCAAGACATTCTCTTACCACACCGAGATAGTGATTCATGCACTCTTTTCTTGTCATCTTAAGCTTGTAGAAAATATGATAATCTGAACAGCTTACCAGAATACCGGTTTCAGGCATTCCCAGTTCCTTAACCAATTCAAAGTCCTTTTTACTAGCTCTTATCCAGCTTGTAATTTCAGGAAATTTATATCCTCTTTCCATGCATTTGTAAACTGCATCCCTATCTTTTTTACTGTATAAGAAAAACTCACTCTGCCTTATAATTCCCTTTGGTCCACCTAATTTGTGCAAATAGTCAAATATATTCACAATCTGTTCTGATGTGTAGGGAGTTCTTGACTGCTGTCCATCCCTGAAAGTTGTATCAGTAATCCATATTTCATCTGGCATATTATGAGGAACTATTCTCTCATTAAAAGCAATTTTAGGAACCTCATCATATGGGAATAAATTATGATAAACATTTGGTTTATCAACCTCTACCAAATGATAAATATGCTCCTCTAACTCAAGTAAATTGGTTTTTTTATTCATAACTACCGGTCTATTGTCCATAATGTTGCCTCCTTGTCAGTATTACATAATCATTGTATAATTGTATACAATGATACAATGATTGTCAATTATATTTTCTTGTATTTTTTCAATTATTAAACTATAATTGTCTCATACTTACTTATGGAGGTCATTCATTATGGAAAATAAGAAAATTGTACTTGCACTTGGACGTAACTGTTTTGGTGATACTTTTCCAAAACAGCAGGAAAATGTTAAAAAGGCTGCAAAAGCCGTGGCTGATTTAGTTGAAGAGAAATATGAGGTTGTAATTACGCACAGTAACGGTCCTCAGGTTGGTATGATTCAGACAGCCATGACAGAATTCAGCCGTCTGGATTCGAAATACACTGTAGCACCTATGTCTGTATGTAACGCAATGAGTCAGGGTTATATTGGATTTGACTTACAAAACGCTATCCGTACTGAATTACTCAATCGTGGAATATTCAAACCTGTTTCTACTATTATCACCCAGGTTCGTGTTGACCCTTTTGATAAAGCTTTCAACAATCCTACAAAAGTCATCGGAAGATATATGACAAAAGAGGAAGCTGATTTAGAAGAACACAAGGGAAATTATGTTACATACGAGGAGAGTTCCGAAGGAAAAGGTTATAGAAGAATAATTGCATCTCCAAAACCCATTGATATTTATGAAATAGATGCTATCAGGGCCTTGGTTGACGCCAACCAGTTAGTTATCGCATGTGGTGGCGGTGGTATTCCTGTTCTTGATCAGAGTCGCGGACTCAAGGGGGCCAGTGCAGTTATCGAAAAAGACTACACTGCTGCAAAGCTCGCCGATATGATTGATGCCGATGCACTGATGATTCTCACATCATCTGACTACATAACATATTCAGATGAAAACGGTAATCAAGTGGAGCTGAAAGAGTTATCTGCCAGTGAAGCTAATTCACTAATTGAAAACAACAAACTTAATCCACTTACAACACTTCCAAAGGTTTCTGCTGCTCTTAACTTTGTAACTGCTGGCAAAAACAGAGTCGGAATTATTACAAATGTTGATAAGGCAAAACTTGGTATTCGCAGAAAAATTGGTACTATTGTGAGCTAATTAAAAACAAAGGGCTTCAATATATTTCAATTGTTTAATTGATATATTGAAGTCCTTTATTTATTAAGAAATCTATCTGTTAACCTCAAATTTAGCCATAGTATTCACACAGTGCAAAAGGCTTCCAAATCGATAATCAATATCACCCTTATCAACTGAAACATCCATGGATGCAGCAATATCATCTATCAGTCTGTCTGTCATCTCATTCTTTGCACGCATTAACACATTTCGCTTTTCCTCATATGTATCTGCATCAAGAAACATAATAAGATATGGATTTACACTTTCCTCATCATACATCCCTATTTCAGGCTCTACCTTCAAAGACATCTCTATTTCAGACTCTTTCTTCAAAGACATCTTTGTTTCAGAAACTTCATGAATAACCTCTTCAAACCTATACTTCTGTTTCACATCAGGATATTTATAGTGGTCAACTTCACTCATAAACATCATAAGAGGTCTTGCATAGGTTTCAAATGGTGCATAAAGCTGCTGATAAATAACAAGCTTTTCACCTGTTTCAGAGTGATTTGCAATGGCAATGATTTGATATAATTTATTCTTAAAATGCCTGTAAATCTGTCCGGGAAAAATAATTCTTCCATTAATATTTATTTTTTCCATAAGCAATTACCACTATATTATTTATAAATCTCTTCCAAAGTTGTTCTAATTGCTTTAATGAAATCCTGACTATTAAGTACTGTTGGATTTTCAATTGATGTAATAAGAGCAAGGTCCTTTGTCATCTTTCCAGATTCAATTGTTGACACACAAGCCTTTTCAAGATTATCAGCAAATTCCATAAGTTCTTTATTTCCATCAAGTTCACCACGTTTTCTCAGTGCTCCAGTCCATGCAAAAATTGTAGCCACTGAGTTTGTTGATGTCTCTTCACCCTTTAAGTGCTTATAATAGTGTCTCTGTACAGTTCCGTGTGCAGCTTCATATTCATAATATCCATGAGGTGATACCAACACAGAAGTCATCATTGCCAGCGAACCAAATGCGGAAGATACCATATCACTCATTACGTCTCCGTCATAGTTCTTACAAGCCCAGATAAATCCGCCTTCTGCTTTCATTACTCTTGCCACAGCATCATCAATTAATGTGTAGAAATATGTAATGCCGGCTTCTTCAAATTTAGCTTTATATTCTGCTTCATAAATATCATTAAATATATCCTTGAATGTGTGGTCATACTTTTTAGAAATTGTATCCTTTGTGGCAAACCATAAATCCTGTTTTGTTGAAAGCGCATATTCAAAACAGCTCTTTGCAAAACTCTCTATGGAATCATCAAGATTATGCTGTCCCTGAATAATGCCTGCGCCCTTAAATTTATGGATTAACTCTCTTGTCTCATTTCCATTTTCATCTGTGAAAACAAGCTCTGCCTTTCCTTTTCCCGGAATTTTCATCTCCGATGCCTTATAAACATCACCGTATGCATGTCTTGCAAGAGTAATTGGTTTCTTCCAGTTCCTAACACATGGCTCAATACCTTTCACAATAATAGGTGCCCTAAACACTGTACCATCAAGCATTGCACGAATAGTACCATTTGGACTCTTCCACATTTCCTTTAAGTTGTACTCTGTCATTCTTGCGGCATTTGGTGTAATTGTTGCACACTTAACTGCCACACCATATTTTTTTGTAGCCTCAGCAGATTCAACAGTAACCTTGTCATCTGTTTCATTTCTGTGTTCAAGACCTAAATCATAATATTCTGTTTTTAATTCCACGAAAGGATTAAGAAGTTCATCTTTAATCATCTTCCATAAAATTCTTGTCATTTCGTCTCCATCCATCTCAACAAGGGGTGTCTGCATTTTTATCTTTTCCATGTCCTTTACCTCCAGCAAAAAAATTTGATAATAATTATACTTTAAGTTTTTTAATCTGTAAAGTTTTTATCACCATCAATTATTTTATGAGCAAGTTCATTTTGCAGAATTACTGCCATCTGCTGTAATTTAAGCGGTTTGTACAGAATCAATTCCACGCCATATTCATTTAATCCATTTTTAAACTCATCATCACTGGTTGAAGTAATCCCAATGATTAACTGCCTTTTACCACGCTCTCCATCCTGTCTGATTCTCTTCACGGTCTCAATCCCATCAATTCCCGGTGGCATTAGATAATCCATAAGAATCATATCATATTCATATGCTCCATACATTTTAATGGCCTCTTCGCCGCTTAGTGCCACATCTGCTTCTATACAAAAACTTTTCATCATCTGTTTAACAACATAATTGTTTATTTCATTATCATCCACAACTAATACCCTGGTATTACGCATCTGGATTGAATTTACATATTTATCTGAAAAATCATTTTCATAAATTCGCTCATCCTCAGACAAAAGCTTTAATACTTTATCCTTATTCTGTTTGATTATTTTTAATATTTCACGAATAGACTCCACACATTGTATCCTTTCGATACTGTTATTTTCTGTACAGATGAGCTTTTCTACAAGATGTTCTATAAAATCAGCCTGACCTGATATATTTTCTGCCAATATTTTTATTTCTTTCTTATTGTATTCGTTCATTTCTACCTCTTTATCTTCTATCATTCAACAGTAACTATTAAATGTATATCCCTAATGTCTGTATTTTTCTATTCTTTTCGTATTACAAATTTCGACAAATTGTGTTCAATTACTGCTTTCATTTTATATTTTTATTGCAATATTTGTTTATTATGCTA
>JBNRML010000054.1:0-3049 GCA_050309585.1 Lachnospiraceae bacterium | reverse complement strand
CCGGCGGGGCTTATTAAAGTGCCTCTATTCACAGAACTTCCATTCTGAGTTATTCAAAAAAACGGAAGATTGGTGCTCTGGGCAGACATACTCGTTTTTTGATTACAATTTACGGAAACTCAAGTTTATCCTTTTATGTAGTTAATTCCAAACTAATTAACAATGCTTTGTCAACTTTTTTCAGAATGTCCTCATCAAGATGACAAACCATATCTTTTAACCTCTTCTTATCAATAGTCCTCAACTGCTCAAGTAAAATCACCGAGTCCTTTACCATGGAATATTTTTTTGAATCCAATTCCACATGCGTTGGAAGCTTCGCTTTGTTCATTCTGCTGGTAATTGCAGCCACAATAATTGTTGGACTGTGTTTATTCCCCATATCATTTTGTATAACCAGAACCGGTCTCACGCCACCCTGTTCGGACCCCACCACTGGTCTTAAATCTGCATAATATACGTCTCCTCTTCTAACAATCAATGTTCCACACCCCATAAATATTTTATTCATTCTCTAGTATTGCCTATTTTACGGTGTGTATTCATTTTAATTCTAAGGTATGCTAAATATTTACATTATAAATGTCATCAAAATAGTCTTTTGTACAAACTATTTTCCCATTTTTCACGTAAACCCTCGGAAGTCTCTTTCCAAGATCACATACAATTTCATAATTAAATGTCTCCCCTGCAATTTCTGCCATTTTCTCCACTGAAATTTCTTCATTTCCATTAGTTCCAATAAGTGTAACCTCGGTACCAATGGAAACATCTCTAATATCAGTTACATCCACCATAAACTGATCCATACATACTCTTCCAAGAATATTTGCCTTTTTTCCATTAATTAATACATATCCTTTATTTGACAAACTCCTCTTATATCCGTCTCCATATCCAACCGGTATGGTAGCAATTGTCATTTCTTTATCTGACACAAAGGTTCCCCCGTAACTGACCTCTGTATTCTCCGGTATTTTCTTAACAAATACCACATGGCTTTTCATACTGAGGGCTGGTGTGAGCTTAACAGAATTTTTATCAACCTCTTCCGAAGGATACAAACCATACATGGCAATTCCTGCACGAACCATATCCATATTGGCGTAATCAAGTTCCATCATGCCCGCGCTATTAGAACAATGCTTGATACTTATGTGAACACCATTTTTCTCAATCTCATCTACAAAGGCTGTAAATTTGTCATATTGTGCTTTAGCTTTTGATTTGTCAAGCTCATCCGCTGCTGCAAAATGAGTAAATATTCCCTCTATTTCAATGTTTTCAAGTTCACTTATCTTCTTAATTATTTCTATGCTTTCACTGTCACATTTAAAACCGATTCTGCTCATTCCTGTATCAACTTTAATGTGAATCTTCGCTGTTTCTCCCATTTTTTTTGCACTCTCTGAAAGAGCAGCTGCTGATTCTAATGTAAATACCGTTGGCCTTATGTCATTTCCAAGGCATCTTCCTATCTGACAGTCCGGAGTATATCCAATGATAAGTATAGGTTTTGTCAATCCGTTTTTCCTGAGATTTAACGCCTCATCCATTGTCGCAACAGCATAAAAATCCACCTGATTATCAAGTGCATATGCAACCGGCACTGCGCCATGTCCATATCCGTCAGTTTTAATAACTGCTGCTACCTTTGTTCCGGGTTTGATTTTTTTCTTTAAGTTAATCATGTTTTCACAAATCGCATCAAGATTAATCGTTATTTCTCCTCTGAAATATATGTCATCAATTTCCATTTTCTATTTCCATCCTTAGAGTTTATTTTATTTACTTCATTCATTGATATACCTAAGCACATCCGGCAAAGAATCTAAAATATCAGAGGCAATCATACCTCTCATGGTTTTTTTATTGGCTGCAGCATCACCTGAGCACCCATGAATGTAAACCGCTAATTTAGCTGCTTCATACGCAGATTCCTTATTTGCAAAAATCCCACTTGCAATTCCCGAAAGCACATCTCCACTTCCCCCGGTACTCATTCCATTATTACCACTTGTATTAATATATGTTAATATCCCGTCTGTCACCACGGTTGCTGCATCCTTCAACACCACAACACAACCATATTCCTTAGAAAAGCTCTTTGCAACATTTATAATGTTTTTTCTAATATAATTTGTTTCAAATCCCGTAAGCCTAGACATTTCCTTAATATGTGGTGTAATTATTACATTTTTATGCAATATTTTTTTCAGTTCGCTGTCGCTGCTTATTATGTTTAACCCATCTGCATCAATCACAGCCCTGCATCCACTTTCCAGAACTCTTTTAATAAGTTCTTTTCCTTCATTATTTATACCGAGTCCCGGTCCAATCACAACAATCGATTTGCCACTAATTTCCGGAATATTATCAAAACTGTCTGTTATACATTCAGGTAGTTTGATTTTTATTAAATTCAAATTATTCTCATGAGTGTATACTCTTACTATTCCCACGCCAAGTCTATATGCTGCCTCCGCCGAAAACATAACTGCTCCTGCCATTTTCTCTGAGCCGCCAATCACTGTCACACATCCGAAGGTCCCCTTATTTGAGGCAGGAATTCTTTTATCAAAAGATAATTTCGACAAGTCATCGTACATCTCGTACACTTCTTCCGGATATCTGTTAAGAACATTTTCAAATGCATCTCTTTGAAATCCGATTTTTTTGGTACACACATTTCCCGACACATTTTTTCCATCACACAGCAAAAGTCCTGCTTTTTTATATCCAAATGTCACTGTTTTATCAGCGAAAACCGAACAGCCCATTACTTCTCCGGTACTTGAATTCAATCCACTGGCAATATCCATTGCCAACACATATTTCTGACTATTATTTATTCGTTCAATTACCCTCTCATAAATTCCAGACACATTTCTTGACAATCCTATTCCAAATATACCGTCAACAATTACATCATATTTATCTAAATTAAAATTTGAAAAGCTATTATCGTCTGTGATTTCTTTGACTGTTATTCCTAATTTTTTTATTGATTTCATTTGAATATTAAACTCTTCAGTTGCCTTATTTTTAC
>JBNRML010000053.1:0-19476 GCA_050309585.1 Lachnospiraceae bacterium | reverse complement strand
TACGAAAAAGAAGATGGAAGCTTCGAAAAGAAATCAGAGAGTACTGAGAGAGACGGAGTGTCAGGTGATACAGTGAGTGTAACAGAATCAGATAAGACACCAACCGTTGACGGATATCAGTATGATGATGTAAACCCAGGAAAGGTTGAGACAATAATACTTAAGCCTGACGGAACAACAGTATTAAAGGTTTATTTTGTACTCGAAACACCAATTGATCCGGAAGAACCAACAACACCGGAAGAACCAACAACACCGGAAGAGCCAACAACACCGGAGGAACCAACAACACCGGAAGAGCCAACAACACCGGAAGAGCCAACAACACCGGAGGAGCCAACAACACCGGAGGAGCCAACAACACCGGAAGAACCAACAACAACTGAAAAAACATCACCACAGCCAACAACAGATAACAAACCTGTAAAGACAGGTGATAGTTACAATGGAGTTGCAATGATGTTATTAGTTGTATCTGGTATGGTGGCAGTAGTTTTGATTTCTGGAAAAAAGAAAAAAGATCAGGAAGCATAATGTGAATTAATAAATAAAAATAGGGTTGAGCCAACAATTGCTTGTTCGGCTCAACCTTTTTGTATGCTCAAATAATTTAATTACTTGTCCCATATTCGTTTAAATATTTTTTTTCTGCTTCTGCAGCCTTTGAAGTGCCTTTTCTGCATTTTGGATTGGTAAGAGGACAATGTCTTCCGCAACCGTTACAAAACAATTTACTTAAATATTCCTCAAGAGAAGGTGCTGATGTTGTTTCTTCGGTAACGTATTCTTTTGTGGTAGATTCCTTAGTGACATCTTTTTCGTAGATATAGTTTTCATAATGTTCTGGTTTTCTATATCCTCCTCGATAAGGAGAATCACATACAAAATTATTTTTAACAGTATGTATACTAGTAACAAAGACAAAAATACTTGTCAATATAGCAATGACACTGGTGAAACCATTCCATATTTTTTCTGTGCCTTTGTTTAAGGCTTTTTTGTTAAGAAATGCATTAAAATGTTTTATGTGTAAAAATAAGTGGATGAATCCGCAAATCAAAAGTATAAGGGCGGATATAATATGTATGGTCAGCCATAACTCATAGCTGCCAAGGGTAAAATTCATAAATGAAAATAAATCCTTTGATATGGCAATCGAGCTAATTGACATAAATACAAGTGGAATCACCAGAAACAAATTCATGAAAAAATTTGCTTTATGCTTAAACTTGAGTTTTGATAGATTTTTAATGTTTTTAAACATTGAAAAATAATACTTACAGTTAATCAAAATGTGTAATATCAGTCCAATAATTAATGTTGTGCCCAGTATTTCGTGAATAAAACCACCTGTAAAATTATATTTCATACAGATAATGAGAATTAGAGCTATTAGTATATCAAATAATAATTTAATTTTTGTCTTCATTATATTTAGAATCACTTTCATTTTTAGTAATAAATTAATATATTTTTGTGTTCAATTTGTGAAAATAAATTGAATAAAAACAGAAATGGTATTATAGTATAGGAGAGTACATATCAATGAATGGAGGAGAAAAGTATGTTATTGAAGGAATGTTATGATTCAATTGGAGGAAGCTATGAATCGGTAAAGGAACGTATTTCAAATGATGAAATCATAAAAAAATTTTTGATTATGTTCTTGTCGGAACGTAGTTATGGTGATTTGACTAAGGCATTAGATGATGAAAATTATGAAGCTGCTTTCTATGCAGCTCATTCATTGAAAGGAGTATGTGCAAATCTCAGTTTAGATAAACTCGATGAGGCTTCAAGTGAACTTACAGAAATGCTCAGAGGAAGTGATGGTAAAAAGATTGACAGTAAAAAATGTAATGAGTTGTTTGAGAAGGTTATCGAGAAATATAATGATGTGTTGGATGCTATAAAGAAATTTGTTCTTTAGAGGTAAACTCATCGGATAAATAAAGTACTATCATAATAGAGTTCAAAGATAAACTCCATTATGATAGTACTACTTTGTTTCTTCCACTTATTTTCGCCTGATATAATGCCTGGTCGGCAAGTTCTATGGAAGAATGATAACTGCCACCTTTATATGCTGTTATACCAATAGAAACGGTGACAGGGCAAATTCCATTATCACTGTTTTCAACATTTGTGCGTATTTTTTCAGCAACTGAGAAACCCTTATCAATTGTATGGTCTGTAAGAATTATGACGAATTCTTCACCACCCCATCGTATAATGTAATCCATAGAGCCAATGGTTTCTTTTAGGGTGGAGGCGGTATGTGTTAATACGACGTCTCCAGCCTCATGTCCGTAATTGTCATTAACCTTTTTAAAAAAGTCTATATCAATTATCAGGATACAGATATCACTGCATTTTGGGAAAATGAGCTCATCCGTTTCTGCGTTGCTGATTTCCTTAATCTTATTTCTGTTGTAAACCTTTGTTAATTGGTCATGTACAACAAGTTCTTCTAATTTTTTAGAAACTAAATAATGGTCCAAGTAAACCTTTTCCATAATGCGGTGCATGGCACAAATTGCAATGATGCATGGCAGATTAAAAAGTATCATCATACCAACATCTTCATAACGAATGAACATATTGGCTACCACGATATCTAAAATCATGAGTATATGGGCTATGGTACTGTACCAAAAAGGGGCACAAAAACCTGCACAGACAAAAATTAAATTCATAACTATCATGCCTTCACTTGCGTATCTGCGGTCAGGAAGCAAATAGGTAGCCCAGTCTGTGCACCATATGATTATATGAATCATCAGATATGAAACTGGAACCATAATTTTGTAGTTGTTTATCTTTTTGTAAACATACAGGTAAAGAAACAAAGGTAACAAAATTATTAATCTGGAAAATAATGTCTCTTTCGAAAAACGTCCAAATATCTGACAATCCGTTAAAAAGAAGGAGATATAGGCCATAGTGGAAACTATTATTAATCCCTTCATAAAATTTTTATAGTAATCATATTTTGACTGATAAAATTTAGTATGGTCTGTATTTTGTATTTTTGCTGATACTTCTTTGTACATGTATTAAAGAACTCCAAATCTTTTTTAATTATATGTATATGCTCAGAGCCAAGCATATTTTTACTGTTACAATTATATGAGTTGCCCGACAAATGGAAAATTTATCGCACTTTGAAAACTTAACAAATTAGCTTCAAATGTAGTACAATAGAGACATATTTTTAACAAGGAGTATATAAAAATGTCATTTGCTACAAATCAATCACAACAGATTAGTCTTTTTGATGCCACATTAAATCTTATGGTTCGTGAAAAAAGGTTGCTGGAAAAGTCCTGGGCGAAATGTTTTGCAGAGAACATATTTCCAAAAATAGATGAAGAACCTTTTTCTGTACTTTACAGCGACCGTCCTTCCAGACATAATACACCAGTGAATGTAATTATTGGTGCTCTGATACTTAAAGAAATGTTTGGACTTACGGATCAGGAAATCGTCGACACACTTCCGTTTGATATCCGCTATCAGTACGCCCTTCATACAACCAGCTTTGAAGAACAGCCACTGAATGAACGCACACTTGGAAGATTTCGTGCCAGATGCAATTCTTATGAGGAAATGACAGGTATAGACCTTATTCATGACTGCATTGTTAAACTGTCTTCAGGTATGGCTGATATGATGAAGTTAAATACAGGAATGCGCCGCATGGATTCCCTAATGGTAGCTTCTAATATAAAGAAAATGAGCCGTTTGGAACTTCTGTACACCTGCGTGTCTAATCTTGCCAGATTGATGAAAAATCTTAATGATTCTGCATTACCAGAGGGACTTCTTCATTATACTGATGATGATGACCACAACAAGGTGCTTTATCATAACCGTAGTGAAGATACGGACTCCAAAACAGAGCAAATATTAAAAGATGCGGCACTTATCATTTCAGCTTGTGGCAGTCGTTATGATGAATACAGAGGTTATACCGCCAATGTTGTAGAAGTTGCGGATGATAATCATAATAGTATTACAGTTGACTATCAGTACGAGAAGAATACCTATAGCGACAGCCAATTTCTCAAGGACTACATTGAGCAACAACCGGATGATGGCCCACATGCCATACTCACAACTGATGGTGGATACTGTGGAATGGAAAATAGCAAGCTTGCGGAAAGCAAGAAAATAACATTGGTAACTACAGACCTTAAGGGAACCGAGGTCAGTGATCACTGGGCTGATTTTGAATTCAACGAAGATGGTACAAAACTGCTAAAGTGTGCAGCCGGGCATGAACCCAAAAGTAGCTCCTATGACAAAAACACACAGAAATGCAAAGCATCATTTCCCCTAGCCACATGCAAAAATTGTCCTTATTACAGCCAGTGCCACCCAAAAGAACACAAACGTGTCGCCACAATTAAAGTTGCAATGCGTACAGCGTTTCATGCCAAACAGCAACGCTTCTTGAAAACAGAAGAATTCAAGAAACTGGCACGTTTCCGAAACGGAGTAGAAACGGTTCCTGCGGCACTTCGTAGCAGACACAATGTCGATAAAATGCCAGTTCGTGGCTATATTAAAACAAAGCTGTTCTTCGGCTTTAAGATTGCCGGAATGAATGCCCGAAAACTGGTCAGATATCTGACTGGTTTAGTTAAAGTCGCCCCTTATCCAAAAACAGTCTGAAAAACAGGTTGAGAATAGGCATGACAATTAGAACATAAAACGCCTGTGGAAATAAAGTTGGGTATTTTTGAAGCTAATATGTTAAGTTTTCAAGGTGCAAAATAAAAATGTTGCTATAAATCGCCCCATTTGTCGGGCAACTCATGCTATAAATATCCTGTTACATGTAATGGGGGAACCACCTCTGTTACCTTTCAGCAGAATAAGATGATAAAAGCATCTGAGTACGAATATTCCGGCGGTTCAGCCCCGCAAAATGACGGTGAGGTAGCGTTGACAAAAGAGATGTCTGAGCAGTTAGGTGCAAAAATTGGTGATATTATAACGATTGATTTTGGAACAGAGAAGAAAGACTGTATGGTGGTAGGTTACTTTCAGTCGCTGAATCAGCTGGGAACAGTTATAAGACTACATGAAGATGCACCTGCCTCGATGGAATATGCCAGTTCAATGATGGGATTTCAGATTGATTTTAATGATTCCGTGGAAGAAGATGAGGTAAATAAACGTATAAAAAAGATAAAGGATTATTATGGCATTGAGGATGTGTTTAATGCCAGGGAATACTGTAATGACTGTATGGGGGGTGCAGATGTCATGGGCAACGTATCAAAGCTTCTGTTGATTGTGACATGTATTGTTGTAATACTGGTGACCGTACTTATGGAAAGGTCATTTATTTCTGATGAGAGAAGCCAGATTGCACTTCTTAAGGCGATTGGTTTTAAGGACAGTTTCATTATTAGATGGCATGTGTACCGACTTTTAGTGGTATCGATTGTATCAGAAGTCTTAGCGGTGATTTTCACCTATCCGGTTACGAAACTATGGTGTGACCCAATCTGGAATATGATGGGGGCAGGAAATGTTGATTATTATTTTAAACCGGTTTCCCTGCTTATTATTTACCCGGGAATAATTTTGATATTTAATTTTATGTCCGTATTATTCACAGCGATGTATACGAAAAAAATTGTAAGTAATGATGTCAGAAATATAGAATAAAAGGAGAGAAAATAATGGCTAATATTTTGGAAGTTAAAGATTTGTGCAAAACATATGTAGTAGATAAAAGACAGAATAATGTACTGAGAAATGTAAGCTTTTCTGTGGAAGAGAAGGATATGATTGCGGTTATGGGACCATCAGGTTCCGGAAAGTCCACATTGCTCTATTCCGTATCAGGTATGGATGTTCCCACAAGTGGAACGGCAATTGAGAGCAGGAAGAGTACAGAGAAAAAATCAGATAAGGTAAAAAGAGCGGAAGAGCTTATGAGTAAGCTGTCGATTATAGACATAGCTGATAATGACATTAATGAGGTGTCCGGAGGACAGCTGCAAAGAGCCTGCATTTGCAGAAGTATGATAAATAATCCTAAGATGTTGTTTGCAGACGAGCCCACGGGAGCATTAAACAGAACATCCATGGCGGAGGTTATGGAGGAATTGGTGGCATTAAATGAAGAGGGAACAACCATAATGCTGGTGACCCATGACCCTAAGGTGGCAGCAAAATGTAAAAGAGTGTTGTATATTGTAGATGGAAATATTAAAGGGGAATTTGAAATACCTAAAGACAATACATTAACCCAGTCGGATAAGGAAAGAAGGTTAAATAACTGGCTTATGGATTTGGGTTGGTAAAATATATATTATTTTTGTTGAAATAGTAAATGTTTTGTGTCAAAATAGTCTACAGTGCTGTGGGTTAGTTAGAGCACTGTAGAATAGTAATTTAACTATAAAGACAGCCAGGCTTTCGAATAGAGGTCTGGCTGTTAGTGTATAAATTTGCTCAGAAATGGAGATTAGTGTGAAAAAAAAGGATTTTATTTTGTCAGCAGTTTTAATTATCATTGCCTTTGTGGCATTTTTCATGATAAAATTTTTAGGTAATGACAACGGAAAGACTGTTGTTGTTAAGATTGATGGAAAAGAATATGGGAGTTATCCAATTGATAAGGAAAATGAAATAGAAATAAATACGGATGTGGGAAAAAATGTTATAATAATTAAAGACAGGCAGGTTTATATGAACGAAGCAGACTGTCCGGATGGTTATTGCAAAAGACAGGGTAAGATTTCAAAAGAAAATCAGACTATAGTGTGTTTGCCCCACAAGCTGGTTGTTGAAATCAGAAAATAGTGTGAAAAATGAGGATCAAAATGTAATGAGCAGGAAGGTAGCATATTCAGCAATAATGATTGCACTGGCAATGATTTTTTCCTATGTGGAGGCATTGATACCGGTAGATTTTGGAATACCGGGAGTGAAATTAGGTATTCCAAATATAGTAATAGTTGTGGGATTATATACCATAAGTTTTTATGATGTGCTAATAATAAGCATATTGAGAGTCATACTCACGGGGATATTGTTTGGAAATGTCATGACTATATGGTACAGTCTGGCAGGGGGATTATTAAGTATTGCGATAATGTGGCTTCTAAAAAGAACCAGGCAGTTTTCAATGATTGGAGTAAGTGTTGCGGGTGGTGTGAGTCACAATATGGGACAGCTTTTTACAGCAATCTTTTTTGTGAAAAATCTTGCGGTGGGAATGTATTTTCCGGTGCTTATGATAGCTGGTGTTATCACCGGAGCCATTATTGGATTCATGTCAAGGATTGTTTTAGACAGGATATCAGCGATAAGAGGATGAGGAAAGCAGTGGTAATGTAGTGTGAAAAATAAGGCTGATGCCCTTATTTTTCACACAGCTATTTGCTTCTGAGCGAAGGCAAATAGCCCTGATGGCAGAAGAGAAACTGCCTGCGCAGATTTCTATTCGCCTCTTCGCGTAAATACGCTCAGAAATGGAGATCATTATGGAAGAATTTACATTTTTATTAAAACAGAGTATTGATATTTGTGGGAATTATGAGGGTAGAAAATATAAGGATGGGGAGCTTAAAAAGCTTTTTATGGATGATTTGCTAAAGATGGGATATTTATTGGCAGCTCTTGATGGAATAATTGACAAATCGGAATTGAAGATGCTGTGCAGTATTTATGAACAGCCTTTTACAGAGTCTGTGTTGTATTCGAGATACCACGAGAATAAAAGTGTAAACGGTGGTTTTTTGCAGAGAATACCCGATTCTGTTTTGTATATTATTGGTGAAGAAAGAAGAAAAAATCAGGCGAGCTTTTGTAATTTCATGAAGGATTCCAGGGTTTTATATAAAACAATAAAAAAATATGGATATATGGTGATTACATGCAATTCATTGAAACTGCCTTATCAGGTCAGCGCATTGGATAAATTTGCCCAGGAAATTTTAAGGGTCATTCTTAATGCAGAGGATTCAGATATTATAAATGAGGAGTCAAGAGTACAAAATAACAGCTATTTTGCCGTGAAAAAAGAGGACGAAAAAAAGAAAACAGATAAAAAAGTTAAAACAGATAAAAAAACTCTTAGCGACCCTGAAAGTGATAAAATGTTCGAAGTTATCAATGAGAGCTACAACAGGGCAGGTAAAGAAAGAGATCAGAAGGAAGAAAAAGAGTGGCTTGAGGCGAAAAGAAAACGGGATGAAGATGAGGCAGCAGTCTCAAAATCTGTTTCTGAAAACGGTGAATTTGATGTAAACAATGTTAACAGGCAGGCCGAAATAAAGAAGATTTTGGATGAAATAGACGGAATGATTGGACTTTTAGGCGTGAAAAAGGAGATTCACAGCCTCGTAAATATTCTGATGGTGAGAAAACTCAGGGAGGAGCGGGGACTGAAGCTTCCCGTTATGTCAAATCATCTGGTTTTCACAGGAAACCCCGGTACAGGAAAGACAACTGTGGCAAGAAAAATGGCAGAGATATATAAATGTCTCGGCATACTTAAAAGTGGTCACCTCGTCGAGACAGACCGTGCAGGAATGGTTGCCGGTTACATGGGACAGACAGCAGAAAAAGTCACTGAGCTTGCAGACAAGGCAATGGGTGGAATTCTTTTTATAGACGAGGCTTATACCCTTTCAAGCTACAAAATGGAGGGGGATTTTGGACAGGAAGCCATTGACACCCTGCTAAAAATAATGGAGGACAGAAGAGAAAATTTTGTTGTAATAGTTGCCGGATATCCGGAGCCAATGGAGGATTTTCTTAATTCTAATCCCGGACTTCGCTCGAGATTTAATAAGCATATTACATTTGAAGATTACACTGCGGGGCAATTGAATGAGATTTTCCACCAGATGTGCAGGGAGCAGGATTATCTTATAAGTGATGATGCAGAAGAAGAATTGCTTTATAATATTGGTAAGCTGATTGCAGACGGCGGAGAAAATTTTGCAAATGCCAGGGCTGTCAGAAATTATTTCGAACAGATTGTGGCAAGGCAGGCAAACAGAATAATGGAAATAGGTGCAGGGGATATGGACACACTTATTACCATAGAAAAAGCGGATCTTTAACCTGCAGTATTTTTGATTATAATTAAAAACTATAACAGGCAATAGAAATAATGGATATTTCATATTGTTGACAAAATACAATAACCTCCCTATAATGTAATTCATACAGTTCCTACTGAAAAAGTATGAATTAAAAGCATAGCCAGAAAGGCATATGCGAAAAAGATTCCGAGAGGAAATTCATTAGAATGGAGGTATGTGTAATGAGTAAATTTAATGAAAGTATATTAGAATTGGTGGGAAAAACCCCATTGTTAAAGCTAAACAAATATGCAGAAGGTGCAGGTGCAACTATTCTTGCAAAGCTTGAGTATTTTAATCCGGCAGGTTCTGTAAAGGACCGTGTTGCACTGTCTATGATTGAGGATGCAGAGGCGAAGGGGATTTTAAAGCCTGGAGCAACTATTATTGAGCCAACCAGTGGTAATACAGGTATTGGTCTCGCGGCAGTTGCAACTGCAAAAGGTTATAAGGCGTTGCTTACCCTTCCGGATACAATGAGTGTTGAGAGACGAAATCTTTTGAAGGCATATGGAGCAGAGCTTGTGCTTACAGAGGGTGCCAAAGGTATGAAGGGTGCCATAGAAAAGGCAGAGGAGCTTGCGAAGACCATTGATGGAGCCATCATACTTGGTCAGTTTACAAATGAGGCAAATCCTGCGGTGCACTTTAGAACTACCGGTCCTGAAATATGGGAGCAGACGGATGGCAAGGTAGATATTTTTGTTGCCGGTGTTGGTACAGGTGGTACAGTTACAGGAGTTGGTGAATACTTAAAGAGTAAAAATCCTGACGTAAAGGTTGTTGCAGTTGAACCGGCAACAAGTCCGGTTTTATCAAAGGGAACACCGGGAGCACACAAGATTCAGGGTATCGGTGCAGGATTTGTGCCAGAAATATTAAATACAAAAATATATGATGAAATAATTACCATTGAAAATGAGGATGCCTTTGAAGAAGGACGCAAATTTGCCAGAACAGAAGGGGCATTGGTTGGTATTTCTTCAGGTGCCGCTCTTAAGGCAGCAAAAACACTTGCAGAAAGACCTGAAAATAAAGGAAAAGTAATTGTTGCACTTCTTCCGGATTCAGGAGACAGGTATTTATCTACAGCATTGTTTAATAACTAGATATTTATATGAAAAACGAGGTGGAATATGACATTAGCTCAGCTACGATATGCAATTAAGGTTGCAAATGCCAATTCGATGAATGAGGCGGCAAGAGAGCTGTTCATATCCCAACCTAGTCTTTCAGCTTCCATTAAGGAGCTGGAGGAGGAAACTGGTGTAGTGATTTTCATAAGAACAAACAGGGGAATAAGGATTACCCCTGAGGGTGAAGAGTTTATTGGATATGCCAGGCAGGTTGTGGAGCAATATGAGCTTATGGATGCAAAATACATCCAGAAGAAGAACATTAAGCAGCGTTTTAGTGTTTCTCTTCAGCATTACACATTTGCAGTAAATGCATTTGTGGAGGTTGTAAAAAGATATGGTATGTCAGAATATGAATTTGCCATACATGAGACAAAAACCTATGAGGTGATTGAAGATGTTAAAAATTTCAAGAGCGAAATAGGAATATTGTATATAAATGATTTTAATAAAAAGGTATTGGAAAAAATATTTCATGAATACGGTCTGCAGTTTCATGAGCTTTTTCAATGCCATATTTACGTGTATATGTGGAAGGGAAATCCTTTGGCAAATAAAGATATAATTGATTTGGAGGATTTGGAGGAATATCCATGTCTTTCATTCGAGCAGGGAGAATACCACTCCTTTTATTATGCAGAAGAGGTTCTAAGCACATATAAATATAAACAGATAATTAAGGCAAATGACAGGGCAACCCTGCTTAACCTTATGGTTGGTTTGAACGGTTACACCCTGTGTTCAGGTATTATTTGTGAAGATTTAAATGGCACGGATTACTGTGCCGTAAAGTTAAACTCAGATGAGGTCATGACTATAGGATATTTGTCCAGAAAAGGAGCAGTATTAAGTGAAATTGGGCAAAATTATGTAAATGAAATATTAAAATACAAGGAGTTTGTTTTAGTATGAAAATTTCTACAAAAGGAAGATATGCATTGAGACTTATGCTTGATCTGGCAACCTATAATATTGGAGAACCAATCAGCATTAAAGATATTTCCAAGAGACAGGGAATATCGGAAAAGTATTTGGAACAAATTATTTCCACACTTAATAAGGCAGGATGTGTGAGAAGTATAAGGGGGGCACAGGGGGGATATTTTCTCGCAAAGGAGCCAAAGGATTATACTGTTGGAATGATCTTGAGACTGACAGAGGGAGACTTGGCGCCTGTAAGCTGTATCAGCGCAGACAACAGCATTGAGTGTGACAAAAGGGAGAACTGTGTGACAGCCCGGGTTTGGCAGAAAATAAATGATGCTGTAAATAGTGTTGTTGACAGTATCACACTTGAGGATCTTGTCAGATGGCAGAATGAGCAGTCAGATCAATATGTGATTTGATGGAAGAATGAGCAGTCAGATTAATATGAAATTTAGTGGAAGAATGAGCAGTCAGATTAATATGTAATTTAGTGGAAGAATTAGCGCATATTCGAAAAAAATAAAGAAAATGCGTTAATTTTTTAAAAATATATCATACTAAACATATAGGAAATATAAGAAAAATTATTATTTAGGTTATGTGGAGGTAATCATGAAGAAAAACATATATTTGGACAATGCTGCCACTACTAAGGTAAGCAAAGAAGTTCTGGAGGAAATGTTGCCGTTATTTTCTGAAAATTATGCAAATCCATCAGCAATTTATTCCTACGCAGAAGACACAAGAAGGGCTGTAACCAAAGCTAGGGATATTATTGCGGAGTCAATTAATGCAAAGTCTGAGGAAATTTATTTCACGGCAGGGGGAAGTGAATCAGACAACTGGGCACTGGTTGCCACGGCAGAAGCATATCAAAATAAGGGTAAGCACATTATTACAACAAAAATTGAGCATCATGCAATTCTTCATACTACAGAGTATCTGGAAAAAAGAGGGTATGAAGTCACTTATGTAAATGTAGATGAAAATGGTGTGGTAAAAATGGACGAGCTTCGGGATGCCATAAGACCTGACACAATTTTAATTTCCGTAATGATGGCAAATAATGAAATTGGAACGATACAGCCAATAAGAGAAATTGGGGAACTGGCAAGGGAGAAGGGAATAATTTTCCACACTGATGCTGTTCAGGCATTCGGACATATTCCTGTGGATGTGGAGGAAATGAAAATTGACTTGCTGAGTGCAAGTGCCCATAAAATCAATGGTCCTAAGGGAGTGGGAATGCTTTATATACGGAAAGGATTAAAAATTGGCTCATTTATTCATGGTGGGGCACAGGAGAGAAGGAGAAGGGCAGGAACACTGAATGTTCCCGGAATAGTGGGATTTGGTAAGGCTGTGGAAATAGTAATGAAGAATATGGAAAACAATATTAGTTATCAATGTGAACTCAGGGATTATTTTATCGAGAGAGTATCGAAAGAAATTAAATATTCAAAGCTTAACGGACATAGAAGAGACAGACTGCCAAATAACATAAATTTCTGTTTCAGATTTATTGAGGGAGAATCCATGCTGATTCTTTTGGACCAAAGTGGAATTTATGCTTCTTCGGGCTCTGCCTGCACATCGGGCTCTCTTGACCCATCCCATGTGTTGCTGGCCATAGGGCTTCCACATGAGATTGCACATGGTTCCCTAAGGGTGACAATTTCCTCAGAGACTACAAAGGAAGATTTGGATTATACAATTGAGGAATTAAAAAGAATTGTTGAGAGACTTAGGAATATGTCACCTTTATATGAGGACTTTATTTCAAAGGGCGAAAATGCTTAATAAAAAGAAAGGAATAAAAATTATGTATAGTGAAAAGGTTATGGACCATTTTAATAATCCAAGAAATGTTGGTGAAATGGAAAACCCAAGCGGTGTTGGAACAGTGGGAAATGCGAAATGTGGAGATATCATGAGAATATATCTCAAAATAGATGACGAAAAAGTAATTCAGGATGCAAAATTTAAAACCTTTGGCTGTGGTGCAGCTGTGGCAACCAGTAGTATGGCAACAGAGCTGGTGAAGGGGAAAACAGTGGATGAGGCATTAAATGTAACCAATAAGGCTGTCATGGAAGCGTTAGATGGGTTGCCGCCGGTAAAGGTTCATTGTTCTCTTTTAGCTGAGGAGGCAATCCATGCTGCATTATGGAATTACGCTGAGAATAATAATATTAAAATAGAAGGGCTCAAAAAGCCTGTGGAGGACATAGAAGAAATAGAGGATGAGGAAAAATATTAGAAGAAGGTTATCTTGTTATAGTCAATACCTATAACAAGATAAATGTATTAGCAATTAGACAGATGATAAATGCTATGTTATCATATCCTTGTAATCAGATAGGAATTAAATAAATTAATCAAATCAGGAGGATGATATATATGAGTAAAAAAACAAGAAATGAGAGAAATTTAAAATTTGAAACTTTACAGTTACACGTTGGACAGGAGAATCCGGATCCTGTAACAGATGCCAGAGCGGTTCCAATTTATCAGACTTCATCTTATGTATTTAGAAATTGCGAACATGCAGCAGCGAGATTTGGACTTTCGGATGCGGGAAATATTTATGGAAGACTTACAAATCCGACAGAGGATGTGTTTGAAAAGAGAATTGCAGCATTGGAGGGGGGCGTTGCGGCACTTGCTGTGGCTTCAGGCGCGGCGGCTATTTCTTACACAATACAGAATCTTGCACAGAATGGAGATCATATTGTGGCAGCGAAGAATATTTATGGTGGAACTTATAATCTTTTAGCACACACACTTCCTGAATATGGTATAACAGCAACATTTGTTGAGCCATCGGATTTTGAGGAAATTGAAAGTGCAATTCAGGAAAATACAAAGGCAGTATATATTGAAACACTTGGAAATCCAAATTCAGATGTTGTGGATATTGAGGGAATAGCAGAGATTGCCCACAAACATAAGATTCCATTGGTAGTTGACAATACTTTCGCAACACCATATCTTGTAAGAACAATCGAATATGGCGCAGACATCGTTGTTCACTCAGCAACAAAATTCATAGGAGGACATGGAACTACAATTGGTGGAGTGATTGTGGACAGTGGAAAATTTGACTGGGAGGCAAGTGGAAAGTTCAAATCACTGACAGACCCGAATCCGAGCTATCATGGCGTAAGCTTTACAAAGGCAGTGGGTCCGGCAGCATTTGTGACAAAAATTCGTGCAATTCTTTTAAGGGACACAGGTGCAACAATTTCGCCATTTCATTCATTTATATTTTTACAGGGCTTGGAAACATTATCACTTCGCGTAGAACGCCATGTGGAAAATGCATTGAAGGTTGTTGAATATCTGAAAAATCATCCTGCAGTTGAGGCAGTTCATCACCCATCAGTCTCAGAAGATGAAGAACAGCAGAAGTTATACAAAAAATATTTCCCAAATGGCGGCGGTTCAATCTTTACCTTTGAGATAAAGGGTGATGAGCAGAAGGCAAAGGATTTTATTGACCAGCTTGAATTATTTTCACTCCTGGCAAATGTGGCAGATGTTAAATCGCTGGTAATACATCCTGCGTCAACAACACATTCACAAATGACAGAGGAAGAACTTGCAGATTCAGGAATTAAGCCTAATACAATTCGTTTATCAATAGGAACGGAAAATATTGATGACATTATTGAGGATTTGGAAGAAGCATTTAATGCCATTGACTAAGTAAAATATTACAGATAAAATAGTATGGAATTCCTAGATTAAATATGGGGATTCCATATTTTGCGTGTCTTCGCGTAAGGATGGTCAGGAGTGGAGATTAGTGTGAAAAAAGTAAACTAATTCAAAATTGCGGATTAGACGCAAAAAGAAGAAAAAGCAGAAAAAGCAGAAAAAGAAGGCTCACAAAGTGAATCTATTTGATGGTATTCCAACCTAAGAAAATACCTACTAAAAAGCCGAGAATGTCGAAATAGTAGGTAAATATTCAGGACAAAAGAGCAAAAATACCTACTAAAAAGCCGAAAACGTCGGAAAAGTAGGTAAATATTCAGGGCAAAAGAGCAAAAATACCTACTAAAAAGTTAAAAATACAGGAAAAGTAGGAGAAAAATCAAGCATAAGAGTAAAATGAAATTGCCTCTTCGTGTAAAAACGCTCAGAAATGAGGATAGTATGAAAGAACAGTTTTCAAGAACAGAAATGTTGTTAGGTAATGCTGCAATGGAAAAGCTAAAAAGTGCAAGAGTAGCCATATTTGGCATAGGCGGAGTTGGCGGCTATGTGGTGGAGGCACTTGTGCGAAGCGGAGTAGGTGCAGTGGATATTATAGACAGCGATAAAGTGTGTCTGAGTAATTTAAACAGGCAGATTATCGCTACACATAAGACAATAGGTATGTATAAAGTAGATGCCATGGAGGAGAGGATAAAGGATATAAATCCAGAATGTGTGGTAAGAAAATATAATTGTTTTTTTCTTCCTGAGAATAAAGATGACTTTGATTTTACACAATATGATTATGTGGTTGATGCAGTGGACACAGTTACAGCAAAGTTGGAACTTGTTATGGAGGCAGATAAAAATAATATTCCAATTATCAGCAGTATGGGTGCAGGAAACAAATTGAATCCGGCAGAATTTGAGGTGGCAGATGTTTTTAACACATCGGTGTGTCCTTTGGCGAAAGTAATGAGAAGGGAACTCAAAAAGCGTGGCGTGAAAAAATTGAAGGTTGTATACTCGAAAGAGGAGTCCATTAAGCCAATGAGTGTAAATGATGCAGATGTCATGGAAACAAATGGAGAAGAGAGAAAAAGAAGGGCGACTCCCGGTTCAACTGCATTTGTGCCGTCTGTTGCAGGATTAATTATTGCATCGGAGGTAATAAAGGATTTGACTTGCAAATTTCTTTAGAATATAGTACGCTAAAGAACATTAGAAAAACATTAGAAAATATTGTAACTGTTCAGAGCCAACCTCCAAAATGCTTTGCATTTTGTCGGTGTGGCGTATCCGCTAAATAAAATTTCAAAAACAGTCTTAAAAATGCAAGCATTTTACACTCGTTTTATGAAATTTTGCTTTGCTCTGAACAGTTACAGATTAGGATGGAAGAAAAATGTCAGATAAGAGAAGAGAAAAAATTGAATTGTTGAAGAAAGAAAAAGATGTGGTTATATTGGCACATTATTATGTGGATGGAGAGGTACAGGAGGTTGCAGATTATATAGGAGATTCCTTCTATTTGAGCAAGGTTGCAACACAGGTGGACAATGAAAATATTATGTTTTGCGGTGTTGAGTTCATGGGTGAAAGTGCAAAAATACTGAATCCGTCAAAGAAGGTTGTCATGGTAGATGCAGAGGCAGATTGTCCAATGGCCCATATGATTACAGAGGAAAAAATCGCAGAATTCAGAAGTCAGTATGAAGACCTGGCAGTGGTGTGCTATGTGAATTCCACAGCAGGAATCAAGGCTGTGTCAGATGTGTGTGTAACATCTTCTAATGCTGTTAAGGTCGTAAAAAATCTTGAGGAAAAAAATATCCTTTTTGTTCCCGATAACAATTTAGGAAGATATGTGGAAGCAAGCTGTCCGGAGAAAAACTTTTTATTTCATAATGGATATTGCCCGGTGCATAAGGAAATTACGGCAGATGCCCTCATTAAGGCAAAGGAAAAATATCCGGAGGCATTGGTGCTTACTCATCCGGAATGTACAGAGGATGTGGTTAAGCTCTCAGATTTTATTGGAAGCACATCAGAGATAATAGATTATTCTGTGGAAAGTGATTGCAGGGAATTTATTGTTGCCACTGAGACAGGTGTGTTTTATGACTTGAAAAAAAAGAATCCGGATAAGAAGTTTTACCCTGTAATTGAGCCTCAGGAATGTGAAGGGATGAAGAGAATTACCATTGAAAAAGTAGAAAGAGCCTTGGAAGACATGAATATAACTGTTGAAATGCCGGATGAAATAATAGAAAAGGCAGCGAAACCATTAAAGAGAATGTTGGAATTGGCAGCAAAATAGATTTTTTGGAACTGGCAGCAAAATAGTAGTTTTTGGGGTACACATTTACAGTTTAGGAAAAGAGGAAATTTGAGATGGAATTATGGGATATATATGATGTGAATAAACAAAAAACAGGAAGAACGATGAAAAGAAACGACTGGTGTCTAAAAGACGGAGAATATCATTTAACGGTATTAGGTGTTATACAGAGAGCAGACGGAAAATTCCTGATTACAAAGAGGGTTATGACAAAATCCTGGGCACCGGGCTGGTGGGAGGTTTCAGGCGGAGCCTGTGTGGCTGGCGAGAGTTCCGAAGAGGCAGTTAAGAGAGAGATAAAAGAAGAGACAGGTCTTGATGTCTCAGGATTTGAGGGGGGATATCTGTTCTCATATAAGCGTGAAAACCCGGGAGAAGGTGACAATTATTTTGTGGATATATACAGGTTTAAGGGGGATTTTTCAGAGGATGACCTGGTAATGCAGGAAAACGAAACAGACGGATATATGTTTGCAACATTAGAGGACATTAAAGCATTTGCTGAACAGGGAATATTTTTGCATTATGACAGCATTAAGAAAGCCTTTGAAAACTAATTTTACTATGGTATAATATACCAAAGACAAATGAGAGAGAAACCTTATGTTTCAGAACGGAGGACACTTATGGAATTAGCAGAAGTATTGGAGACACGTAGAAGTATCAGGGCTTATCAGCCTGATAAAAAAGTAACCAGGGAACAGGTAGAAGAGATGATTAAGGCGGCTATTTTGGCACCTTCATGGAAGAATTCACAGACAGCAAGATATTATGTGGTAATGTCAGATGACAAGATGAAAGAAATCAGAGAGAGCTGTCTTCCTGAATACAACCAGAACAATTGCAAGGATGCATCAGCCATTATCATCACTACTTTCGTGAAAAACAGAGCTGGCTTTAACAGGGAAGGGCAGCCGGATAATGAACTTGGAAATGAATGGGGCGCATATGACTTAGGTCTTCAAAATGAAAATCTTTTGTTAAAGGCAACAGAGATGGGAATTGGTTCACTGGTTATGGGACTTAGAGACGCAAAGACTCTTAGTGAGAAGCTCGACATTCCGGATGACCAGGAGGTTGTTTCAGTTATTTCGCTGGGTTATCCGAATATTGAACCGGATATGCCAAAGAGAAAGAGTGTTGAAGACATCGCAATATTCTTTTAAGTATTAAAAATTCAGGCCCAGGGATAAAATCCCTGGGATTTTATCTTAAAGTGTTTATGTTAATATTTAGGTAAGTGTTTATTTTAATGTGCACTGTGCGTATTTAAAATGGATTGGCAGGAAAGAGGTATATATGATTTCAGAATTAAAAAATGCAGACGGTATTATTTTTGACATAGATGGTACAATATGGGATATCAGACAGCTGGTATCCGAGGCATGGGAGGCAGCCATAAAAGAAAAGACGGATCTTCCGGTCACTTTTAATGCAGATATTTTAGGGAGCCTTTTTGGGAAACCAATGAATGAGATTTTTTTCAACCTTTATCCGGAGGCATCAGAAGAAACGTTGGATATTATTACTCCAACACTTTATGAATATGAGCATCAATACATTAAGGAGCGCAAACCGGCACCTTATGCAAATGTAAGGGAAACACTAAAAAAACTGTCTGAAAAATTTAAGCTTTTCGTTGTTACAAATGCCCAGAAGGGATACGTTGAGGCAATGATTGATGCCACAGACATGGAAGGCATTTTTAAGGGTTGGAAGTGTTACGGCGATACCTTACAGAGCAAAGATGTGACCATGAAAATGCTCATAGAGGAGAATAATCTTAAAAATCCCATATATGTAGGTGATACCGCAGGAGATCAGGACGCCTGCAAAAAGGCTGGAGTTCCATTTATATATGCTGAATATGGTTTGGGAGAGACAGACACTGCAAAATATTCCATAAAAAATATGAAAGAACTGGAACAGCTGCTTTAGTCGATTTAGAAAAGACAATCTTATTAAAGGATTGTCTTTTTATCATAAAAAGGATTAGTATGAAAAAAGACTCTGAAAGAGCTCTTTTTTCATCCAGCTATTTGCTTCTGAGCGAAGGCGAATAGCACTGATGGCAGAAGATAAACTGCCTGCACAGATTTCTCTTCGCCTCTTCGCGACGGGCGCTCAGAAATGAGGATTAGTGTGAAAAATCACACTGAAGTGCTGATTTTTCACACAACGAATTGAGTCGGAGCCTCAATTCGAGCTATCGCAGTCGAGAAACAGGATAAACCTGATTTCTCGACGCGTGTCT
>JBNRML010000052.1:0-44277 GCA_050309585.1 Lachnospiraceae bacterium | reverse complement strand
GGGAAGTGGAATCACAGGGATAAGTGGCATAAGAAATGTTAATGGCAGGATTATCAGGCCGCTTCTTTGTATTGAAAGATGTGAAATAGAAAATTATCTGAATGAAAATAAATATGAATTTATTAATGATTCCACAAATTTTACCGAGGAATACACCAGAAATAAGCTAAGGCTTAAGGTTCTTCCTTATCTGGAGGAAAATATTAATTCTGCCACAACCAGGCATCTTTGTGAGCTGGCTGATGAAATGAGGGAGATTGATGATTATCTTAATAAGGTCACTGAGGAGATTTATGGAAGATGTGTTGTGAAGGAAAATGAAGTATTGTATATTGAACGGCAGATGCTTATGGATACAGATGTATATATTGTTAATAGAATAATTCGCAAGGCCATTTTTTCTGTCGCGGGGAAACTCAAGGATATAACGAGACAGCATATTTTTAATGTGAGGGGGCTTTTGGACAAACAGACCGGTAAATATATTGAACTGCCTTATAACATTTGTGCATATTCTGAATATAATAAAATAGTATTAAAGAGGAAAATTGATGACAGCACAGGATTTCAGTCATTGGAAATAGATTTGAAAAGCATGGGGGGAGAAAAAAAATATTTTTTCCAGAATCAGGAATATATTTTTGAAATAATTCATGTTGAAAAAGAGAACATAAATATTAAAATTTTAGAAAATTCCCTAAAAAATGAAAGAAATATGTATACTAAATGTTTTGATTATGATAAAATAAAAGGCACTTTGCAATTAAGATTCCGTGTGAAGGATGACTTTTTCGTGTGTGATGGGAAAGGCCATACAAAAAAAATTAACAGATTTTTTATTGATGAAAAAATTCCGGCGGAGCTTAGGGACAGCATTGTATTACTGACAGATGGAAATCATGTGTTGTGGATTCCGGGCAGAAGGATAAGTGAAGAGTATAAGATAACTGAGAATACGAAGACTATTCTAAAGGTGACGTTGCAGAGTTAACAAATATAAGTGCTTAAGGCATAGATTAATTTACTCATGGATATGAGAGGAGGTTTTGTGAATTGAAGAAGAAACGAATGAGAGGCTTTGGAATTTATATTTTCATTCTGATGGCAATAGTAGGAATTTTCTATTATATGGCATTTTATAATCGTCCGGATGACAAATATAATTACAGTGACTTCAAAAAAGATTATGAACAGGGAAATGTTAAGAGTGTTACTCTGTATCAGAATAAGGAAATACCTACAGGAAGACTGGTGGTAAAACTTAATGATGGTGAAAAGCACAAGATATACGTATCAAGTGCTGCGGATACTGAAACACGACTTATTGAAATGGACGTTAATTATGGCGTAAAGAATATTGAAAAAGAAAGCATCATATGGGAGATATTGCCATATATCCTGATGGTGGCCATTGCATTTGTTTTTATCAGCCTGTTGACCGCTCAGGGAGGCGGCGGTGGTGGCGGCGGAAAGATGATGAATTTTGGAAAAAGCCGCGCAAAGCTTGCTACTGATATGGGCAAAAAGGTTAAGTTCGAGAATGTTGCAGGTCTTCATGAAGAAAAAGAAGAGCTGGAAGAAATCGTTGATTTCCTGAAAGAACCTAAGAAATATATTGAAGTTGGTGCAAGAATACCTAAGGGTGTAATTCTTACAGGACCTCCGGGAACAGGTAAAACATTGCTTGCAAAAGCGGTTGCAGGAGAAGCCGGGGTTCCGTTTTTCAGCATTTCAGGTTCAGATTTTGTGGAAATGTTTGTGGGTGTAGGGGCTTCGAGAGTCAGGGATTTGTTTGAGGAAGCTAAGAAAAATGCTCCTTGCATTGTGTTTATTGATGAGATTGATGCAGTTGCAAGAAGACGTGGTACCGGTATGGGCGGTGGACACGATGAGAGAGAGCAGACGCTTAACCAGTTACTTGTTGAGATGGACGGATTTGGAGTCAATGAAGGAATAATTGTAATGGCTGCCACAAACCGTGTTGATATTTTGGATCCGGCTATTCTCAGACCGGGACGTTTTGACAGAAAGGTAGTAGTTGGAAGACCGGATGTCAGGGGAAGAAGAGAGATTCTTGATGTTCACATTAAGAATAAACCGGTTGCCGAGGATGTGGATCTTGATAACGTTGCTCAGACTACAGCAGGATTTACCGGTGCAGATTTGGAAAATCTCTTAAATGAGGCAGCTATTTATGCTGCAAAGAATGGAAGAAAATTTGTTACTCAGGAAGACATAAACCGTTCGTTTGTTAAGGTTGGAATTGGTACTGAGAAGAAGAGTAAAATTATTTCAGACAAGGAAAAGAGAATTACTGCGTTCCACGAAGCAGGTCATGCGATTTTATTCCATGTTCTTCCTGATGTTGGACCGGTGCACACGGTTTCAGTTATTCCTACGGGTACAGGTGCCGCTGGATATACAATGCCATTGCCTGAAAAGGATGAGATGTTTAATACAAAGGGAAAAATGCTTCAGAATATAATGGTATCCCTTGGTGGACGTATAGCCGAGGAAATGGTTCTTGACGATATCACAACAGGAGCTTCTCAGGACATTAAGCAGGCAACAGCGACAGCAAAGGCCATGGTTACAAAATATGGTATGTCAGATAAGCTTGGACTTATCTGTTATGGAGATGACGAGGATGAAGTATTCATCGGAAGAGATCTTGCACATACCAGAGGTTATGCAGATGGCACAGCCAGTGCAATAGATGAGGAAGTCAAGAAGATAGTTGACGACTGCTATTCAAAGGCAAAGGCCATTATTGAGGAAAATAAGGATATTTTATACAGTTGTGCAGAACTCCTCATTAAAAAAGAAAAAATTAATCAGCAGGAGTTTGAAGCTTTGTTTGATGATAAATGTCAGGACATTGCTGAAAATGATGTCGAAAATGCTGGAAACAAAGAAAATGAATGAAGTGCACAATAAATTATGCGAAATGTGTATAAAATCACAGCTGTAAAAAAAACTCCTTGTAAAAATGCACAAAAAAGAGAAGCGAATTTTGTTAATTTTGTGCACACTTTAGGGTGGACGGATGCTATAATACGTAATGTAAAAACCCCCAATACATTATATAGTTTTTGCTACACCCCATAAGAAACGAAATACCTTCTCCAAAAAGGACAGCTACCCAAGCTGTCCTTTTTACTTTTACATTTATGGTACGCATTTGCTTGCATTTGGAAATAAAATATACTAGAATAGAGAGAATTGGGAAAGTAATATATTTTTATAATAAAAATGTGGATGGAGCAAGTTATGAATTTTGAATTAAATGGTTTGATTGAAAATGAAAAGAAAATATTTTATATGCAGAATATGAGACCTCTTCTCAATAAAAACGCATTATTTAGTGATGAGACAGAGGGTTACAGAAATCCGGTAGAGCCAGAACCGGATTCCGTTGTTGAAATAAAGTTTCGTACTGCGATTGCGAATGCAGATAATGTTTATCTCTGCATTGGTGAAGAAGAACATGAAATGAAAAAGTCCTATTCAGATGATTTGTTTGACTATTATACTTATGAGCTTCCGATTGAAACTGAACAGAAGAAATATTATTTTAAGATTAATTCAGGAATAGAAAGCTGTTTTTATGATAAAGCGGGCTTTTGCGATGAGAGAACAGGATGGTATGATTTTGTGATAACTCCGGGATTTAAAACTCCTGACTGGGCAAAGGGTGCAGTTATGTATCAGATATACACAGACAGATTTTACAACGGAGATAAGACGAATGACGTTGAGACAAGAGAATACAGCTATATTGGAGATTATACTGTAAAGGTTGATGATTGGTTTAAATATCCGGCTTCCATGGGTGTAAGGGAATTTTATGGCGGAGACATTCAGGGTGTCTGGGATAAGCTCGATTATTTACAGAACCTTGGTGTAGAGGTTATTTATTTTAATCCGATTTTTGTATCTCCTTCGAATCACAAATATGATATTCAGGATTATGATTATATAGATCCGCATTTTGGTAAAATTGTTAAGGATGAGGGAGAACTTCTTAATCAGGGCGATTATGAAAATAAGAATGCCACCAGATATATAACAAGGGTGTCTTCGCTTGAAAACCTTGAGGCATCTAACAAATTCTTTGCAGAATTTGTTGAAGAGGTTCACAAAAGAGGCATGAAGGTAATTTTGGATGGTGTATTTAATCATTGTGGTTCATTTAATAAATGGCTTGACAAAGAACGTATATATGAAAATCAGCCGGAATATGAAAAAGGTGCCTATGTTTCAGCAGACAGCCCTTATCGTTCTTTCTTCAAGTTTTATGAAGAGGCGTGGCCTTATAATTACCATTATGATGGATGGTGGGGGCATGATACATTGCCAAAGCTTAATTACGAGGAATCGGATGAGCTTTATGAATATATTTTGAATGTAGGAAAAAAATGGGTCTCAGCTCCATATAATGTAGATGGGTGGCGTCTTGACGTTGCAGCGGATTTAGGTCACAGTGGTGAGTTTAATCATAAATTCTGGAGAGACTTCAGAAAAGCAGTGAAAGAGGCAAATCCGGAGGCAATTATCCTGGCGGAACATTATGGTGATCCGGGTTCCTGGTTACAGGGGGACCAGTGGGATACAGTAATGAACTATGATGCGTTTATGGAGCCACTTACCTGGTTTTTGACAGGCATGGAAAAACATAGTGATGAAAAACGCGATGGACTTCGTGGGGATTCTTATTCGTTCTTTGCGGCAATGAGACATCATATGTCGAGGTTCCAGGGAAGTTCACTTTTAGTTGCCATGAACGAATTGTCTAATCATGACCATTCAAGATTCCTTACCAGAACAAATGGAAATGTAGGCAGGGTATCGTCAGTGGGTTCCCAGGCTGCTGAAGCTTATGTGAATAAGGGAATCATGAAGGAAGCAGTTGTGGTACAGATGACGTGGCCTGGAGCTCCGACATTATATTATGGAGATGAGGCAGGACTTTGCGGCTGGACTGACCCTGATAACAGAAGAACTTATCCATGGGGAAGAGAAGACCATGAGTTAATAGATTTTCATCGAGAGGCAATAAGAATTCATAGAGAAAACATTGCTCTCAAGAAGGGCTCGTTTAAACCGTTGTTAGGAGATTATAACGTGATTGCCTTTGGAAGATTCCTTGGTGACAATATTCTTATGGCAGTTGTCAATAATAATGGAAATGAAAGGGAAATACGAGTACCTGTGTGGCAGATAGGTGTTAAGGACAGAGAAAGAATGGAGAGACTTATTGTCGCAGAAAGAGAAACCCATTCTACGGAAAGAATGGAAGTTGAGGTTAAAAATGGAGAGATAGCAGTAGTGATGCCGGCATTCGGTTCTGCTATTTTCAGAAAAGTGATAAACTAAATATATAAGGCGCAGAACAGTTTGGTGACTGACAACATGAGCAGTTATCCTGGTTTGCGCCTTTTGTTTAAACGCATTTTTTGTATTCTGTTTTGTAAAAAATGCTTGCACTTTAGCCGTTTATGTGATATAAATATAAAGCGTGAAAAACGGATGGATTCCCGAGTGGCCAAAGGGGACAGACTGTAAATCTGCTGCAAATTGCTTCGGTGGTTCGAATCCACCTCCATCCATTAAACCGAAGGGTTTATGCCGGCGTGGCGGAACTGGCAGACGCACAGGACTTAAAATCCTGCGGGACTAACCTCCCGTACCGGTTCGATTCCGGTCGCCGGCATTAAAACATTAAAAGCGAGGCATATCATATCGATGAGAGTCATTGATGTGATATGCCTTTTGCGTTGTTTGAAGATTTCTAAGCAATGGTCAAAATATAAGATTTAGGTTGAGAAAATCCCTTGAAGAGCTGTCCATAATGCCTATAGAAAATTGAAAATCATAATAATCAGCCCCAATATAACCAGTACAACACCTGTTGCGCGGTTCAGAGTCTTAGGTTCGGCCTTATTGGCAAATACGGCTGCGATTTGTGCCCATAGCAGGGTGAAAATCACGCATAACAGCCATACTTTTGTATCAGGCAGTCCACCAATGGTAAAGTGTGATACGGCTCCGGTAAGTGCTGTGAATGTCATAATAAATACACTGGTTCCAACCGCAGTCTTTAATTCGTATCCGAGAATACTGGTCAGTATAAGAAGAATCATCATACCGCCGCCGGCACCAATGAATCCGCAGATAAATCCGATTAACACACCGAATATTAATGACTGAATTGCACGTTTTTTTGGAGAAATACCTTCCATTGCTTCCTTTGTGGTCATTACCGGACGAATGATAAATTTGATTCCCAATAAAAATGTCATGCATACAGAAAATCCACCCATTGTGGATGAAGGCAAAAGGCTTGCAATATAACTTCCTACCACTGTAAAAATTAATACACTTGTCATCATTATAAGTCCGTTTTTTATATCTGAATTTTTATTCTTGTGATATGTGTAGGCGGAAATTGCGCTGGCTAATACATCCGATGATAATGCAATTCCGACTGCCATATATGGGTCTATGTTCAAAAATGTAATCAGCATGGGTGTAATGACAGCCGCCGCACTAAGTCCCGCAAATCCTGTGCCAAGTCCTGCCCCCATACCTGCAAAAAAAGTTACCAAAATAGTTAATAAGAAATCCATTTTAATTGTGCCTCCAAAACTTTTTTGTAAAAAGAAATAGTTCATTTTTGGAGTATTGTAGTATGGTTTTCTCCCGGTGTCAAATGAATGTTGATTTGTTAAAAAATGTGTACAAACTGTGTTCTAAAAGTTAAAGTTTTATAATAAATGACACGAAATATTGAAATAATTTTTTATTTTAAATATAATGGTAAAAGGTAGTGGGCATCAAAAGTAAATTTACGGAGAATAAGAAATATGAATGCGTTTAAACTAATGATTTCAAAGGCTAAAGTTAAATATTTGTACGGAGACCTTGGCTTTGAAGATGGAATGGAGATATTAAAGGAAAGTGGCTACAGTGCCATTCCGGTTATAAATGAAGACGGTACATATGTGGGAACGGTTTGTGATAAGGATTTTTTGCTCAGATATACTGATCCTGAACAGAGGGACAGGTTATCAGGTTTGAAAATCATGGATATCATAAGAAAAGACTGGAATCCTGCCATTAACATTTCAAAGGATATAAATGATTTACTCCTTATATCAATGGAACAGAACTTCCTGCCTGTTGTGGATGATGAAAATGTGTTTTTGGGGATAATTACGAGAAGAGATATTATTAAGTTTTTATCCGAACAGAAAAAGAACATGGAATCCACAAATCTGATGCCGGCTACGTCAGATGCAAAAAGAATGGAAATAGCCATTAGCACATTAAAGAAAAATGTGGCTCCTTACGAAATGTTTACCAAAATGTATGAAGCTGCCATGAATGAGATTTGTATTCGTATAGAGACCATAAACCAGATGTTGAGCTTCAAATACAACAGAGAGCCCCTTCATCATATTGAAAAGCGAATCAAGAGCGCAGAAAGCGTCATGGGAAAATTAGCTAAGAAGAATATTGAGGCAACTGTTGATAATATGAGAGAGAACATATTTGATATTGCGGGAGTGAGGGTTATCTGTGCTTATTTAAATGATGTTTATGAGTTTGCACAGTATTTGCAGGAACAGAAAGATTTACGTCTGATAAAAAGGAAGGATTACATAGCAAATCCAAAACCAAATGGTTACAGAAGTCTTCATATTATTGTTGAGGTTCCAATAAATTACATAGGTGCATTAAAAATGATTCCTGTTGAAATACAGTTTAGGACGGAACCTATGGATTACTGGGCAAGCCTTGAACATGACTTGAAGTATAAGCCTATATTTAATGGAAAAGGAATAGATATATCTGCTCAGCTTATAGAATGCAGCCGAGAGCTTGCAATCACAGAAGAAAAAATGCAAGGGATGGCAGATTTGATAAGTTAAAATGTTATAGAAAAAAATAAAAAAATAAAAATAATGCTTGACAATATAAAAAAGGCATTGTAAAATACTCAAAGTGTTGAAGACATACACAGGATTCGACGTACTTGGGTTTGCCCAGATAGCTCAGTTGGTAGAGCAGAGGACTGAAAATCCTCGTGTCACTGGTTCGATTCCGGTTCTGGGCACTTTGAAATGTGCGGGTGTAGTTCAATGGTAGAACACTAGCCTTCCAAGCTAGATACGTGGGTTCGATTCCCATCACCCGCTTCATACTCAGCGGATACTCATATGGTGTGACCGACGGGTTGCAGTGAAGATATCCAACGAGTATTTTATATATATCTTTTGAGATGTATTTACAATTATATATTATGCGCGAGTGGCTCAGTTGGTGGAGCACAACCTTGCCAAGGTTGGGGTCGCGGGTTCGAGTCCCGTCTCGCGCTCTCAATGAAAAAAGAGATAGCAGATTTGCTGTCTCTTTTTTTCATTGTAATCGCTAATTTCAGAAGATATTGCTTTTCGGCAGTCTAGAGAAGTAGTATCTAACAAATGAAACACGAGACTGTAATGCATCTATGATAATACAGGTATCAACTAAAACTCTCATATTGTATTCAACCTCTCTTCTCGTGCTTCTTCTAAACTCATATCAGTTGAAAGAACACCAAATAATGACTTAGCAACATCCACTCTGTCCTGATATGGATTAGACAATTTAGCAACAACTTTTCCGTATATGACTTTCTGGCTATATTTTCACTGTACTTCTTCAGTTTTCTCGTCGTACACACCGTGTACGCACTGCGAAAACTTCATTGTCCAGTAAAAATCTCTCTTTTCAATTACGTTATACACAAATCGAACGGTTTTATCAATAAAATCGTTCGATTTTATAAAAAAATGGACCTGAGTTGTATAAAAAAATAAAATATGATACTATTATGTACTAATGTACAATGAATTTTAAATGATACAGTCGGAAATAGACTGAGAAATCAGAACGGAAATAAAAGGTGGATTGGAGAAGGTGAAAAATGGATTCATATAAGGTAAGAAACATGGATGGACAAATTTCAGGGGAGGTAGTAGTTCCGGGATCCAAAAGCATGACAAACAGAGCACTTCTAATGGCTGCACTTTCCGAAGAAAAGTCATGTTTAAGCGGAGTGTTGTTTAGTGATGACTCCAGACACTTCCTGGATTGCCTTTTAAGGCTGGGATTTGAACTCAATATAGATGAGGAGAACAAAACAGTAGATATTCAGGGTTCTGGGGGAAATATTCCAAAGAAAAATGCCGAAATAAATGTGGGAAGTGCAGGGACAGCGGCGAGGTTCATCACAGCAATGCTGGCACTGTCTGACGGAGAATATGTCATTAACTGTTCTGAACAGATGGAAAGAAGACCAATGGCGGAACTTTTTAAGGTACTGACAGAGATGGGCGCAGAGCTTGAGTACATAAAAAATGAAGGATTTTTACCTGTTAAAGTAAAGGGCAATGGTGGAAGATGTAAAGACATTGATATGGATATAAGCAAAAGTACCCAGTTTTTAAGTGCGATGTTAATGGTTACGCCGGTTACTGAAAGCGGTATAAACATTCACATCACCAGTGATAAAAAATATGGTTCATACATAGGCATTACCATTAATATGCTGAAGGAATTTGGGATTGAGGTTTTATTTGACGGTGAAAATTATAGGGTTAAAGGAAAACAGAAGCCGTCTCTGGGCGAATATTATATTGAACCGGATGTGTCGGGAGCCTGCTATTTTTACGCTGCGGCGGCTATAACAGGTGGAAAGGTTATAGTGAAAAATGTCTTCAGAAGCTCGGTTCAGGGAGATAAGAAGTTCCTGGATGTGTTGAAAAAAATGGGCTGTGAGGTAAGGGAAACAGAAAAAGGCATTGAGGTTAAGGGACCTGAAAAAGGAAAGCTTAAGGCCGTTGACATAAATATGAATGACTTTTCTGACCAGGCACTGACACTGGCAGCCATTGCACCCTATGCAAATGGTGTAACCTGGATTAGAAATGTAGGACACATAAGAGGTCAGGAATGCAACAGAATGGAAGCAATCTGCAATGAGCTCACAAAATGTGGCATAGCCTGCGAGGAAATTGGTGATGATATAAAAATAGAGCCTGGAAAGCCAAAGGCCGCTGAGATAGAAACCTACAATGACCACAGGGTTGCAATGTCTTTCACAATTATGGGACTTTGTGCGGAAGGCATTGTCATAAAGGATCCAATGTGTTGTAAAAAAACCTTTGAAAACTTCTATGATGTGCTTGAAAACTTGACAATGGCTTAGTATGTGATAAAATTAATCCATATGTAAAAAAATAGAAAAGAAGAGGACCGTCGATAATGGAAAATGGAATGAATAAGGTGTATGCACCTAAAAGAATTGAAAAAAAGTGGCAGGACATATGGGAACAGGAAAAGGCATTTGCGGCAACAGATGATTACAGCAAGCCAAAATATTATGCATTAGTTGAGTTTCCATATCCTTCAGGACAGGGACTTCACGTAGGTCACCCAAGACCATACACAGCCCTTGATATCGTGGCAAGAAAGAGAAGAATGCAGGGATATAACGTATTGTATCCTATGGGATGGGATGCATTTGGTCTTCCAACAGAAAACTACGCTATAAAAAATAAGATTCATCCAAAGGTTGTTACAAAAAATAACGTAGCCAGATTTAAACAGCAGCTTCAGTCGTTAGGTTACTCTTTTGACTGGGATAGAGAAGTTAATACTACTGACCCTGAATATTACAAATGGACACAGTGGATTTTCCTTAAATTATTTAAGGCTGGTCTTGCATACAAGAAAGAAATGCCAATTAACTGGTGTACATCCTGCAAAGTTGGTCTTGCAAATGAAGAGGTTGTCAACGGTGTTTGTGAGAGATGCGGAAGCGAAGTTGTCCGCAAGGTTAAGAGCGAGTGGATGCTCAAGATTACAGATTATGCAGATAAATTAATTGATGGTCTGGACTCAGTTGACTACATCGAGCGCGTAAAGGTTTCGCAGAAAAACTGGATTGGACGTTCAGAGGGTGCAGAGGTAGACTTTACACTTGCCGGAAAAGAAGATAAGCTCCGTGTTTACACAACAAGACCGGATACATTATTTGGCGCTACCTATATGGTAGTTTCTCCGGAACATCCATATATTGACAAATATAAAGATGAGATAACAAATTGGGATGAAATCGTAGCTTACCGTGAGCAGGCTGCCAAGAAATCAGATTTCGAGAGAACAGAGCTTGCCAAGGATAAGACAGGTGTAGTCCTTGGTGGAATTACAGCCATAAATCCTGTAAATGGAAAAGAGATTCCTATCTGGATTTCTGACTATGTACTCATGACATACGGAACAGGAGCAATTATGGCCGTTCCTGCCCATGATGACAGAGACTGGGAATTTGCCAAGAAATTCAGTCTTCCAATGATTCAGGTTGTTGAAGGAAAAGAAGGTCCTGTGGATATTAATGAAGCTGCATTTACGGACGTGGCTACAGGAAAAATGATTAATTCAGAATTCCTTAATGGACTTGAGGTTACTGAAGCTAAAGAAAAAATGAAGGACTTCCTTGAAGAGAAGAAGATAGGAAACAGAAAAGTAAACTTTAAATTGAGAGACTGGGTATTCTCAAGACAGCGTTACTGGGGAGAGCCAATTCCAATTATTGAATGTGAAAAATGCGGATTTGTTCCACTTGACGAGAGTGAGCTTCCGCTGGAACTTCCTGAGGTTGACAGCTATATGCCTACAGACAATGGTGAATCACCACTTGCAGCAATGACTGATTGGGTGAATGTAAAATGTCCTTGTTGTGGCGGTCCGGCAAAGAGAGAAACTGATACAATGCCTCAGTGGGCAGGTTCATCATGGTATTTCTTAAGATACACGGATCCGAAGAATACAGAGGCTTTAGCCAGCAAAGAGGCATTGAATTACTGGCTTCCTGTAGACTGGTACAACGGCGGTATGGAGCATACAACACTTCACCTCCTTTATTCCCGTTTCTGGCACAGATTCCTCTATGACCAGGGAGTAGTGCCTACAAAAGAGCCATATCAGAAGAGAACATCTCACGGAATGATTCTCGGTGAGAATGGAGAGAAGATGTCAAAATCCCGTGGAAATGTTGTTAATCCTGATGATATTGTTGAAGAATATGGTGCAGACACATTAAGAACATATGAGATGTTCATTGGTGCCTTTGATTTGAGCGCATCATGGTCTGAACAGGGTGTAAAGGGATGTAGAAGATTCCTTGACAGAGTCTGGAAATTAAAAGAATTAGTTAATGATGAAGAAAGTTATTCGAAAGAAATGGAAACCAAGATGCATCAGACAATAAAGAAAGTAAGTCAGGATTTTGAGGCATTAAAATACAACACAGCCATCGCAGCAATGATGGCATTAATCAATGATTTCTACAAAAACAATTCTCTTACAAGAGGTGAGTTTAAGACATTGATTACATTGCTTAATCCTGTTGCTCCTCATATTACAGAAGAGCTCTGGGAAGAGATGGGCTTTGAGGGAAGGCTTTATCAGACTTCATGGCCGGAATATGATGAGGAAAAGACAGTGGAAAACTCTGTTGAGATTGCAGTTCAGATTAATGGAAAGACAAAGGTTACAATTGCAATTGCAAAGGATGAGGAAAAAGATACTGTTATTGCCAAGGCTAAGGAAGCATTAGGCGACAGATTAAACGGAAATATTGTAAAAGAAATTTATGTTCCAGGAAGAATTGTAAATATTGTTCAGAAGTAAATTTGCCAGTTAATAAATGGAATTTAAAATGGAGTTTTTATGAGCAAATACAGCGAAAAAAAAAGTGAACAGAGTCAAAAAGTTAATATTAAGTATGATGTGGCATCATATTTACTGGGGATAATTCTTGTGGTTCTGGCACCGGTTGCAGGTGGTATAATAGCACCATTTCTTGATTTTGCAGGATATGGCGCCATGAGACCATTTTTTAAAGAACTCTTCACAAGCATAATTTGGGTGGTAATTGTAATTATTGCCCAAATTATATATTTAAAGAAACTTTCGTATAACCTGTTTTGTGAAAAGGGATACAAGTCAGGGGAGCTTCCTATTAAGAGAATTCTCTTTATTGGAGGTATTGTTGCCCTGTGTATTATTATTATCAGTGCCCAGATTGGTTTCCAGGTTAAACCATTTTACGATTTAGGTGAAAAATTTAATGGCTATGATTTGTTCAACAATCTGGGAATATTCTTGAGAAATGCTGTTAAGTGTGTATTAGTTGTTATAATGTTAAAGGCGGCGACGAACATTATCGAAAGCTTTAACATAAAAAATGAAAATTATATTCCATATGCCGGAATTGTCCTGGCATTGACAGTTGGAATATATGATTTGATTATGGGACTCAATAATTTATCAATAACGTATTTCTTCTTGTATGTTGTTTATGGGTGGATTTATCTTCTTACAGAAAAGGCACCTGTGAAGTCGTATTTGATAATTTTATTTTTGTTTTTGTTTTGAAGAAAAAAGTCACTAAGAAATGGAGATTAATATGAGCATAAAGACGCTCAGAAGTGAGGATTAGTATGAGTCGCAGGATAGATAAACAGAAAATAAAGGAGTGGATATTTACCAACAGGATAGTGGCTGTTTATTTTGTGTTTGCCATTTTGGTGGAAATGATTACAGTCTGTGTTGTTGAGAAAAATCCATTTATTTCAAATCCCTGGGAAGCTTTGGGACTTCTGATTTTTTTGTCGGGAATTGCATTGCTTATTAAGAAAAACAGCTTTAGATTCATTGCCTGCTCCGTCTTTCTTGTGGGTCAGGTCATATTGGATTTAGGGTTTGTTGTTGTATATGATATGACAGGTCAATACTTTGATTATGGAATGTTAAATCTGAGAAATGATGCTTTTGGTATTTTGGAGAGCATACCAATGAATTTCATTGTATTTTATACAGCAGTTTTGTTCTGTGTTTTTTTTGTCATTTTTGCCATGCGCTCAATAATCAGGGTAAAGGTTATTGAGTACACAAAGAAGTTAAAGGTTGTATATATGTGCTTCTTGGCGGTCGGACTTATTATGACAGGTGTTGCGGCATACGCAAACAATTCTGCAAAAGTAGATAAGTATGAAAAATTATTATATAACAAAGAATCTGGAAAATATTCCAGCTATGGAATAGTTGGAAATGCCATTAATGAGTTTGCAAAAGGATTGTTTTTCAATAAAACTGAAATTATCAGCGATAATAAAATTGAAAGTTACATTTATAAAGAGGTTTCTGAACCTACAGAGAATTTCGGGGTTTCAAAGGATAATAATGTGGTAGTCATTCTGGCAGAATCCCTTGAGTGGTTTTCGTTTATAAAAAGTGATGAGTATCCAAATGGTCTTAGGCTTTCGGATGAGGATATTGAATATCTTTTCCCTAATTTGACCAAATTCTATGATGAGAGTGTTGTGGTAAATAATTTTCATTCAAAGGAAAAAACTGATATTTCAGAAACCATTAGTATTTTGGGAAGTTATCCTACGGAAAAGTATGTGGATTATGATTGCGAAGAAAATATTATGCCACAGACGATACCAAATGTACTAAAGGTTCTGACAGATGGGAAAATAGTAAATAATTCTTTTCATAATGGTTTTAAGAGCTTTTATAACAGAGCGATTACCCATAAATCCTTTGGTTTTCAGATGCTGACGGATTCCTATGACATGTACGAAATGTCTGATAAGTTTGTGCAGTCAGGTAAAGAATCAGAAGCTACAATGCACGATTATATGAATAATGGTGAGAGAAATCTTGATTCAGAGATGATGTACACCTGCAGGGATAAAATGTTCCCAAAAGACGAGAGGTTTTTCACTTATATTACTACCATAACGATGCATGGAATTTATTATGAGAGGGAAAATCTTGAAGAGCACCGAAAAAAACTATTAAAGGTTTACGATTTTCAGGACGAAGAAGATGAAAATGAAAAAGTATTCATGAATTATCTTACAACAGCCATGGAATTTGACAAGGCCATAGGCGTCATGATGAAGGATTTAGAGGAAAAAGGATTGCTGGAAAACACAACAATACTTATTTTTGGTGACCATAATTCCTATTATCAGCAGCTAAGTAATTATGTAAAAGATATTTTTGATTATGATACTGAAAAAAATTATACGGATTTATATAATGTTCCTTTGATGATTTATGACAAGAAGCTTGGGCATCAGGTTATTGATAAATTCTGTTGTACATCAGACATTGCACCAACATTAATGGATTTATTGGGAATTAATTATTATTCAAATATGTATTATGGACATTCGATTTTTGACGAAAAGGAGTCGGTATTGTATTCCAGGGCATATGGAATATTTGTTGGCAATGGAATAGTGGGACGAAGCCTGAGAAGTATTCAATATAAAAATGAGAACATTTCTGATGAATACATCAAGGAGTTTAAGAAAGAATCTGTTAATCTGGTTGAGAAGATAAAATATTGTGACCAGATATTTTATAAAAATTATTTCGAGTCAGACGATAACTATGACAAATATATAGAAAATTTAAGGAAAATTAATCAGTGACAAGTAATCACAACATAAAAGATAAATAACTAATAATGATAATAATAATAATAGCCTGTTATGGGATTTCAATCCTGTAACAGGCTTATTTTTTTAGAAATGCAGTTTTCATTACATAAAAACAATGTTTCATTACATTTGAAAGCAAGAAAATTGAGTTAATTATATAATAGAACATAGGTTATTGATGTGAAAAATACAATAAGAAGAGCGGAAGAGATACGAGGAATTATTGTAATGAGAATAGCAATATTGGATGAAAGTTCGGAAAATGTAAAGCAGATAACTAAATATGTGAAAGACAATATTGATGATTGCGAGCTTGTGCATTATTCTACAATATTTTCGTTTGTGACATGTGTATATGATGATTACAGAGGAGATGTGGATGCTGCATTTATTTGCCTCACAAATGAGACAGACAAAAGAATAATGATGGCAAAGGATTTACAGAGTTTTTTTCAGCACATTAAGATAATGTTTTATTCTGTAAATAATGATATGGCTGAGCAGATATTTACGGCAATTCCGTCTTTTTTTCTAAGATTGCCCTTTAAAAAGAATAAATTAGAATCTGCTTTTACCAGAATTGTGGAAACAGTGAATGAGGACAATGAAAAAACATTGTCAATCAGAATGGGAGGAAAACTGTTTAAGGTTAAGTTTTCATCGATTAAGTATATAAAAAGTAATGGAAGAAAAATCATTATTTATTCTGAAAACGGTTACTATGAAACCTATATGAAACTGACTGATATATTGCTGAAACTTCCGTATTATTTTGTCAGGTGCCACAGAAGCTATGTGGTTAATGTAAATAAGATAAACAGTGTAAGTGCGGATGGAATTTTGTTAAACAAGAAGGAATTTGTTCCGATTTCCAAGACCTATTTTTTTGATGTGATGAATAGAATAAGTTAATAATTACAAGGAGAAAAAGTATGATAGTGTCATTAATTACAGAGAAGAAGTACATTAGCTTAAATCTTCCCGAGAAAATAAGCGGAAAATACTGGATTGTAGATAAGGACCAGCCGGAGGGACTTCAGAATATCATTGCCGTAGAAGCCGGTGCTGAAGGAAACTACTGGAAAATAAGGGCATCTTTAGATGTGCAGTTATTTGATAACCAGTCTGAGGTTTACGAAGTAGTGCTTCAGGAGGGAAAGTTTTATTCAATACTGCTTGGAAAGGAAAAAGTCAATGCATTCATTGTAGCTGAGAAATATAGTAAGGAAAGAGAAAGTTACGAGAAATATGCAGTAGGGAAGAGTTGCTCCATTAACATAGGGCGGGGAATGGATAATGACATAGTAATTTTGAATAATTTAGTATCATCACAACATGCAGTGTTGAGCTTTGATGGTTCAAAATGGACTGTAAATGCCGTGAGCGGAACAAACGGGATATATGTTAATGACTACAGACTATATGGCGGAATGGTTATGAAACCGGGGGATGTTCTTGCTGTATTTGATTTTAAAATTGTTTTTGGACAAAACTTCATTGCCATGAATAATCCTTTGAAGAGAATAAGGATTAATACTGATAAAATCAGAAAAGTAACCGTACAGAATAAGATAAATAGCGAAATATACCTTCCAAGACAAAGAAGCTTTTATTACCGTTCACCTCATTTTAAAAAGAACATCACACCATTTAGCATAAAGGTAGATGTTCCGACACAGCAAATAGAGATAGAGGGGACTTCGATGCTTTTATCCATGGCACCGGCGATGGTGATGGGTGTGGCAGCATTTTCATCGGGTATCATTGGAGTGATGAACGGATTAAGCAGTGGTGGAAAGTTTATAACTGTTTTGCCAAGTCTCATAATGGCTTTGTCAATGCTGACTGGAATGATTGTTTTTCCGATTATCATAAAAAATAAGGAAAAAGAGAAAAAAATAAAAAAGGAATCAGACAGACGGGAGAAATACATAAAGTATCTCACGAACATTAACAACGAAATAAAGGTAAACAGAGGTGTACAGGAACAGATTTTAAGAGAAAATAATGAGTCAGTAATTACAAGTATAAATAGCGAAGAGTTCTGGGAGAGTAAGGTATATGGATTCTCCTGCAATAGTAAGGATTTTCTTGACATAAGGCTGGGTGTGGGAAATGTAAGAATGTTTGAGGATATAAAGTATCCTGAAGACCGGTTCAGTATTGATGACGACTATTTGAGGGGAGAATTAACAAAGCTTCAAAAGGCGGATAAAATACTCACGGATGTTCCGGTGTGTGTATCCTTGCAAAAAAATAAAGTAATAGGAATTGTTGGAGAGCCAGTGGGGCTGTTTAATATGATAAACAACATTTTACTTCAATTGTTTCTATACAGAGGCTATGACGAATTAAAGGTAGTGTGCCTGTTTGATTCAAAGGATGAACAGCATCTTTATTATGTGAGAACGGCAAAACATATCTGGAGTAATGATGGAAAAGTCAGATATCTGGCAACAAGTGAAGAGGATGTAAGAGAACTGACACACAATTTAAAAAAGGTATATGAGAACTATAAGGAGGATAAAAATAATGACAGGAAAGTTCCTCATTATGTTATTTTTTCCACTAGTAAATATCTTGTTAATAAGTGTGAGGTTATTTCAGATATTTTAAAGGATGAAGAAATAAACGGCTTTAGTATGATTTGTGCTTATGACAGGAGCAATAGTCTTCCTAAGGAATGTAGTGCAATAATCGAAGTGAATGATGTGCAGGGAGTATTATATACAGGGGATTCAGGAGATGGAAGAAAGATTAATTTTGTTCAGGATGAAATAAGTCTTCTTGTTGCAAATAAGATTATGAGAAGACTTTTGGAATATTCTCTGGACCTGAATCAGGGACATTTCGATTTGCCGGAAATGATAAGCTTCCTTGATATGTATGGAGTTGGAAAATGTGAGCATCTGAATGTGAGACACAGATGGAAGGAAAACAATCCGATAATGAGTCTTAAGGCACCGGTTGGAATAGGAGTAAATGGTGATATTTCATACCTTGATTTGCATGAGAAATTTCATGGTCCCCATGGACTGGTTGCGGGTATGACCGGCTCGGGAAAATCAGAATTCATAATTACATACATACTTTCCATGGCGGTTAATTATCATCCGGATGAGGTTGCATTTGTATTAATTGATTATAAGGGTGGAGGTCTTACAGGGGCATTTGACAATGAGAAAAACAGGTTGCCACATCTGGCAGGAACCATTACAAATCTGGATGGAAATGCCGTTACGAGGGCTATTTTTTCCATAAAGAGTGAATTAAAAAGGCGCCAGAAAATTTTTAATGAGGCAAGGGAAAAGGCTAATGAAGGTACCATGGATATTTATAAATATCAGAAGATGTACCGTGATAAGGTTGTGTCGGAGCCTTTGCCACATCTGTTCATCATCTCTGATGAGTTTGCAGAGTTAAAGAGTCAGCAGCCGGAATTTTTGGAGCAGTTAATAAGTACAGCACGTATAGGAAGAAGTCTTGGAGTTCATTTGATTTTGGCAACCCAAAAACCGAGCGGGGTTGTAAATGACCAGATATGGTCAAATTCAAAGTTTAAGGTGTGTCTTAAGGTTCAGGATAAAAGTGACAGTGTGGAAATGCTGAAGCGGCCTGATGCAGCAGAACTTGTGGAGACAGGAAGATTTTACCTCCAGATAGGATATAATGAACTGTTTGAACTGGGGCAGTCAGCATGGTGTGGGGCACCATACAGGGGACTGGATGATGTGGTATCAGACTATGATGAGACTATAGAGATTCTTGATAATTCGGGAAATGTAGTAGATAAAATACAGTCCGACAGCATGAGGGCTGAAAAGAGCAAGGGCAAACAAATCGTAAGGCTTATGGAATATCTGACAGACATTGCAAGAGAAGACAATATAAAGGAAAGACCTTTATGGCTTCCGGAGCTTCCTCAATACATACCTTTTGACGGACTGATGAAAAAGTATGCACGCACAGGGAATAGGGATGATCTTATTGGAATAATTGGCGAGATAGATAATTTATATGAGCAGCGCAATGAATTGCTTGAAATTAATTTTAATACCGGAGGAAATGCAATAGTCTTTGGTGCTACCGGAAGCGGAGAGGATATGCTTCTTAATACGGTAATTTACTCATTATACAAAAAGTATGATGCCACAAGGATAAATACATATATTATTGATTTCGGAACAGAATTTCTGAAAATATATGAGAGTGCACCACAGACTGGTGGTGTGGTAATTGAAGGGGAAAATGAAAAGTTGGAAAACTTATTTACAATGCTTGTTAAGGAACTGAAAAGACGTAAAAAAATCACTTCAGATTATATGGGAAGCATAAATGAATATAATAATTCTTCCAATGATACATTACCTTATATACTTATCATAATAAATAATTATTCTCAGTTTATAGATAACTACGAATCATATGAAGATTATGTTGGAATGTTGTCAAGGGATGGTGTGAAGTTAGGAATCTTTTTTATGATTTCTGCAAGCTCAAGACAGGCAGTGAGATATAAAGTCCAGCAGAATTTTCCACAGTCATATTGTCTGAAATTAAATGATAAGACAGATTACATAAGCTGTATAGGAGGTTCAACGGGAGGGTTGTATCCTAATGGAAATTATGGTCAGGGAATAGTAAAGAGGGATAATCTGATTTATGTATTCCAGACTGCTTCAATTGTAAAGTCAAACAGCGAATTGTATTCATTCACAAGACATTTTTGTGAGAAATTGAATTATTTTTCCAATGGTGCATTTGCAAAGAAAATACCGTTGGTACCAAAAATTCTGACTGTAAGTGAATGTAAGAATGGTGATTATGGAATCGAAAATATTCCTCTTGGTATGTCACTTGAAAAATATACTCTTGAAACCATTAATATGAAAAAGAAAAACATTTTACAGATATTATCCCAGAATCATGAAGAGGCAGACAGGTATGCCCTTGGATTAGTTGGATTGATGGCCTTGAAATTAAGGGCAGAAGTGGTCATTGTAGATTGCCAGGATAGAAATTATGATGATGAATTTGATAATTATTCAATAATTAGGGCAAATGACAATCAGGGAATATCTGATTTAGTTGACAGGGCAATCAGGAGAAATAATCTGTTTAAGACTGAAAATAAATTACCGGCAGATGATGGACATCCTGTAATTGTATGGTTTAACAATCTGAGTCAGATTTTTGTTAACAGTAATGTTGAAAATTGTTCTTCAAATATAAGAATATTTTTGGATAAGGTTGAAGGCTTGTGCAATATGTGTATTATATGCTCGGATTCATATCAGGGCTCAATAAAATACAGCACAGATGCCTGGTATAGAAACAGAATAGAAGGTGAAGGGGTATGGGTAGGCAGTGGTGTTGCTGACCAGATTCGGCTTCAGATTAGCAAAAACAAACGAAACCTGAAAAATAATATTGATGACTACACAGGTTACTTTATATCAAAGGGTGAAGCAACAAATATAAGACTGATTATGCCAGAAAAAATTAAAAATGAGGTGGATGCGGATGAGTAAAGTTTTGGTTGAAGTTTTTCTGCCTGCAACAGGAAAAACAATTGAAATGAAAGTTCCAAGGGAAATAAAAATCGGACAGGTCACAAATATGTTAATAGATTATTTATCCAAACAGACCGGGTGCGGATACATACCTATGAGCGATGCGGTTTTATGTGATTATTACACAGGAAATATCTATAATACTGATGTGTTTGTGGGCTATGCAGACTGGAAGGATGGGCATAGGGTAATCTTTATATGAAAACATTACATAGAAATGTTATTTCGTTACATTCAATCTATAAAGATGAGATGTAATGTTAACATATTATTGTAACGATAAGTTAAACTTTTAGAAGGAAAGGTTAAGGTGGTACAAATGGAGAGTTTAGTAGTAACAACAGCAAACTTATTTTCGATGGCAGACAAAGTGGATGATATGGCTTCGACATACAAGTCAAATTACGATCATCTTATGTCACAGGTTGATACGTTCACAAGCACAGTGTGGATTGGGGAAGATGCAAAGGCATTTAATGAAAGAGTAAGGGGATTTGAAGACGATTTCATTAAAATGAAAGAGCTTATGAATGAATATGCTCAGTTTTTAAGAGATGCGGGAAGAGCATATGACGACACCAGAAATGATGTTATCAGTAAAATAAATGCATTACAGAACTAATAATTTCAGAATGGAAAAGAAAGGAAGATGAAATATGGGACAGGTAGTAAAGTACGGAGAATTTGAGAGCTATGCAGCTAATATGAAAGCAACAAACGAAAGGTTACTTGAGAACTTAAACGAAATTAAATCCCTTATTAACAGTCTCAGCGGTGAGTGGGAAAGTAATTCAGCCGTAACCATAAGGCAGAAAATAAGTGGTATGCAGCCTAAATTTGAACAGTATTATGATGTTGTGAACAACTATGTAACATTTATCAAGAATACGGGAGAACAGTATAAGGCAACTGAAAATACACTGGATAACAAAGCAGAGCAGTTTATTTAAGAAGATGGTTTTAGAGACCGGCTCTGTCAGGGGATGTCTCCTTTGAGAAAAGAGCGGAAAGGCGGATTGTAGTTATGAAGAACATTAAAAGAATAATAAGTATTATCCTTAGTGTTGTTATGGTAATGCTTTGTTTTTCAGGATGTGGCGGAAAAAACACTGAAAAGCAGAAAAAAAACGGTAAATCATATGTGACCAGAGCTGAGTTTGCCGGACTGCTGGGAGACACATTTGGATACGGGGAATATGAAGCGTCATCAAATGCTTTCAGTGATGTTTCAAAGAATGACAGAAATTATGCCAATATTCAATCTCTGGCCGAATGGGGAATATATGAAAAATCAGGAAAATTCGGACCTGATGAAAATATTACCCTTGAAGAGGCACTCGACAAAACGGTCAAGGCTGTTGGCATTGAGGAAATAAAGGGTTCTGGAACAGATATAGATGAAGGCAGTCTTATGGACTTCTATACTTCAAATATTGCTGAGATAGACACCTCGAATCCTGAAGAAAAGGTTAATTATAGTACATTAAAGCAAATCGTAGGTTATGCCCTCGACTATTGCCAGAGTCTTACGATTAAAAATAAAAATAACACTACTCTTGCAAATGGAGCCAAAAATGCTTCATCGGGAATGAAGCTTAATTCAGACGGGTGTACCGGACAGTTGGGAAGTAAAAAGGATTATTCTGTCGGTGATATTGTTTATTTTGATGGAAATAATCAGGATGCTCCGCAGGCAGTAAAGATTACGGAAGTGAGCGGGGATGAATTTACATACTCAGAACCAACAATTGAAGAGGTGTTTGAATCTGTTGAAGTTGCAGGAGAATATGACTGTAGGATTTTGTCTGCCCGCTCAGTAAGTGAGGGTACAAGAGTTGCTTCGGGTAAGGAACTCTATGATGAAATTATTAAGGATTGTGCCACAGGTAATGAAAATGGAGGGATTATTCCTCTAAAAAATCCAAACGTAAAGGTGGAAAAAAAGTCTAATTCCATTGTATGCACGGTGACATCCGGTAACGATGATGCCAGCATGAACTTCACGGTAGGAATAAAAAATATCAAGGCAAAGGTTGATATTGATTATAAGGCATTAAGTGGACTTAACAAGGTTAGGGCCCAGGTGAGCTATGACACGGTGGCAGAGACAAAGGTTACGGGAAATTACAGCAGGACCATTCCTCTGGCAGAGACCGTGGTTAGTGTTTTCGGACCTGTGAACATCAGAATACTTTTCGAGGCACATATAGGAGCAGACGGAGAGATTACGGTTACCTATACCAGTAATACGGTTGCTTCAGTGACATACAATAAGGGAAACGGCATCAAGCACAATATCACATCAAAAACAGATATGCCTATGGAGGCTCATGCAAGTGTGACGGCGGAAGTTTCGGTATTGCTTGAGGTAAGGTTATTGACTGTTGGTATTACAAATGCCCAGGCTGCTACAGGTATTGCAGGAAAGGCAGATATGGAAGCGGATATTCTTGCCGGAACATATTCGGGTGACATACTTATATGGGTGCCTTTAGAGTTCGGTGTCAACCAAAAGGGTTGTATGGTTGTGGATATAATTAAAAATGCCAAGTTTAAGAAAAAAATCTGGGATTCTGAAACTTCACCATATAAATGGAAATGGCATTTTGACAACAGCGAAAATGCTGAATTGACTGATGAAGGTGAGGATGTAGAGATAAAGGATGACAAAGGAAAACCTATAGATGAACTTAAAATGTTTGATTTTGAACCTATAGATTTTGACTTTATCAATCTCAGCTCTTATGTAATGTTTTTGGATGAGAAAGAGTCAAAGACAATTAAGGTAAGCCATATTCCAGATGATTATACAGAAAAAGACCTTGTATATGAGGTTGAGAATGCAAATATTTGCAGGGTATCTTCTTCGGGTGTGGTGACTGCAGTTGGTTCCGGAAGTACGCTGGTTAAGGTATCAACAAATGATGGAACAACATGCGCCTATATAGCTGTTACCGTGAGTGAAAATCTTACAGTGGAAGGTTTTGAGAGCCTATAACATAAAAACAGGTGCAATTGAGACAGTGCACAAACATATTTGTGCACTGTTTTTATGAAGAGAGGTGCTGCCATGAATGAAAATAAAAGTGTTTTTGAACTACATAAAGACATTAGTATAAATATAGATAATATTTATGAGATAAAAAAACATATACAAAAATATGGCGTTGAATTGGGATATTTGTGGAGCGGAAGAGATGAAAGAATATTGGAGGGCTCCATTGAACAGTTAGTTAGGAAATTAGAAAGAATAAATGTTGAATTAGAAGAACTGAATCATGATATTTTGTTGCATCAGGAAAATTTTATATAGAGGATTTGGTGAGAAAATGAGTGATTTGAATATAGATATTAAGGGTGTCAGAAGTTTAAATGCTTCCATTTCACCTTTGATTTCAAGACTATCCGGAGTGGAGAGACAGCTTAATATGCTTAAGTGGAAAGTAGATGCACAGTTAAATGCTGAATGTAATGCACACGAGAGAATTGATTATATTTCCGTAAACATTGTAGCAGCAAGAGATGATTTGGAAAAGATTTACAGGGCAGTTGCAGAATGTCTGGAACAATATATGAGAGCAGAGGCGACATTATATGAAAAGACGGATAAAATTTGGATTGAATAAAATTATGGCCAATAAGATAAAGATATCAATGCTTTTTTTATTTATGATTGTCTGTTTGAATTTTTCAGAGGTATATGGTGATGTGAGTAAGAGTAACGTCAGGATGAATAATCTTCCAATAATTAATACAGAAGATGAACCTGAAGATAAGGGTAAGGAAGATGATGATAGCAAAAATGACAGTGGGATAATGAAAAAAATAAAAGAGAAAAAAGTTGTTATTATAGTTACTGTATCTGTTATTTTGGCAGCAGTCCTATTGGTATTGATTATTGTCATTTTGGTAAAGAAGCGAAAAAAAAGAGTTTACATAAAGAAGCCGGTACTTAAGATGGAAGAGGAGAAAAATTCACTCTTGAAGGTGGTATTATACGACTTAAACCACAGTGATGTGCAATATATGGGGGTTGCAGAAAATGCAATTCGCATAGGGAGAAGTGGGGACAATGACATAATTATTTCATATGACGGGACTATCTCGTCGAGGCATTGTCTGATTATAAAGAGAGGAAAATTATATTATTTAATAGACAATAATTCAAGTAATGGTACTTATTATGATGGGGAGAGAGTAATAAATGAAACACCGATAATAAGTGGAAAAACTATTAAAATTGGAAGGCAGTTATTTAGAGTTGAAATACTGAACCGGTAAGGAATAAGAGATGAAATATAAAATCAGTTGTTCAATAATGTCAAATATTGGCGGAAGGAATGTAAATGAGGATTCTGTAGGGTTTTATCAGGGAAATAACGGAAGTGGATTTATTTTATGTGATGGACTTGGCGGCCACGGAATGGGTGATAAGGCATCTCAATTGGTTGTGGATGTGTTTAAAAGTGAGTTTGAAAAAATGGTAAGACCATCTGAAATGCTTAGTAATACATTTATTGCCGCACAGGAAATTTTATTGACGGAACAAAGAGCATTGTGTGCAGAAAAAAAGATGAAGACCACGGCTGTGTCGGTGGTTATGGATGAGAAAAAGGCTTATGTGGGACATATCGGAGATTCGAGGTTATACGTTTTCTACAAGGGAAAGATATTAATAAGGACATTGGACCACAGTATTCCCCAGATGTTAGTGGAAACCAGGGAAATACAAGAAAATGAAATCAGAAATCATCCGGACAGAAGTAAGCTTTTAAAGGTTATGGGAATTCCCTGGGAAGGACCTGCGGCGGATTTCATGAAACCGATTCCGCTAAAAAAGTGTCAGGCATTTTTGCTCTGTTCAGACGGATTCTGGGAACTCATCGATGAAAATGAAATGTGTGAAACATTAAACAGGTCGGCTTCAGTTCAGGAATGGCTTGGATTAATGAATGAACTGGTGCAAAGACGTGGAAACAATATATGTATGGACAATAATTCGGCTATTGCCATATGGTGCAGTAAGCAATTTGGTAAATAGTCAAGAAGTATTTTGAAATGATTTTCAGAAAAAAGGGTAACTTTAATAGACCTACGGCTTATTTCTCAAAAAAGACGTAAGTTAAGAATTCGATATGGATTACCTACTCTTTTCCGGAGAGTAGAGTTGGCCTTTGTCCAGCAGACCAAAGAGCAGACGTATAAATTTACGGGAAGTCAACGCGAGTGCTCGTTTATGCTGATGATTTCTTGTTTCAGCATATTTCTTTTGATAGAAGGCTTTATACTCGGGACAGTGATTAATCACACTGCCGGTAGCCTCTATTATGTAATAGCGTAAGTAACGGTTTCCGGCTTTGCTCATTCGTGAATCTTCGCATTCAAAGTCGCCAGAGTCGTTATCATTCCAAACGATACCGCAGTATTTGGCGAGCTGATTGGCATTCTGAAATGCTTTGATTGAACCGATCTCTGCGAGAATGCCAGCCGAATAAACCTTACCTATTCCAGGTATGGAATTAAGCACTGTATATTCTTCAGGATTTAATCCCTGAACTGTTTTAAGGATTGCTTTATCAATAGCTTTTAATTCCTTTTCAAAGGAGCTAATGCAGTTAAAAGAGGAGGCTATTGAAATCGTAAGTGGTTCATAAAGACATTTATCAAGTCTGTATGAATTACGAGCTGCAGCCTGTACTATTTTTGCTGTTTCTTCTGGATCAGCAATACGCCCCTTACTTTTAGAATTAATGAATTCAATCAGTTCCTCAATGGATGAGTTAACGATGTCTTCATTCGTTGTGAATTCAGTAAGGATAGCCTCTGCTGTGGCACCATATTTGTTTGAAAATGGGTGTTCCCCATTTCTAAGTAAAGCATACTCACTGAACTTGAGATAGATGTTATTTAACATGTAAGTTTTCTCTCTGGTAATGCATTCAGTGATGTGCATGCGATGTCTTGTAAGACGTTGTAAGGCAAGGTATTGAGAACCACGCCATGGTTTGATAGCAATACGCCCAACACGAGCAAAATCAGCTATCACAAAGGAATCAATACCATCATTTTTCCCTATATCGTTAAAGGACTTCTTGTAGTTCTTAACTTCTTTAGGATTAAGACAGTAAACACGGACAGAGAATGGAGCAAGTAGTTCACTAGTTGATAAATAGTTAGCCAAATGTACTCCATAGAAGCCGGTAGATTCCATGCCAATGACAACGTACTTGAACTGATGATTATCAGCAAGGACATCAGCAATCATTTTTTCAACAATACCTGCACCTTCTTTAGTGTTTTCGAAAGGTTTCATTTTGATAAAGAAATCCTGGTTGAAATCAAGTGCAGATATGACATGAATACGGGATGCAATGTCAATCCCAACAAAAAGCGTTGAGAGGTAATCGATATGTTCTTTCACGGATAGTCACCACCTTTCATAGCAAGAATAAAAGAAAATGTAATCATGGCTTATCCCAGATCACTACGCCGCCCTAAACCTCGCGTTATTAGCATTATCCGGTAAGAAATACCCTGCTGGTGGCTAGATACCGGAATGCAGCATTTGTGTAATAAGTCTTAGCGTAGCATTAGGGCTGCATGCTTTCTTGGCAATAGCAAAAGCTTTGCTGGAGTGACGAAGCAGTAACCATAGCTACAGTTCTTATAGAACTTATTGTAACATCTGGGACCATGACTATAAAGTAACTTATTAACTATGTGGGTGTAAAAGGATGTCCAACAATTCATCCAATACCTGCATCATAAAAAATAAGTCTATAGCCTCTTTGAATGAGGTCTATAAACTTATTATACGAGGTGTGAAGAATATGAAAGATAATGAGATTATTTTTAAGGAAAACCGATATATCAGTCTTGCTTCGGTGGCTGCAATTGGTGACAGGGAAGAACAGCAGGACTGCTCTGGATATTATATGGATGACATGAAAACAGTTGCAGTGGTCTGTGACGGAATGGGGGGGCAGAACGGAGGGAAAACAGCAAGTAATACTGCTGTTTCTTTTGTATTGGAAAATATTATTAGCAATAAAAACACGGATTATGTTGGTGTTTTGAGTGAGACAACATACAAAGCAGACGAGATTATTTCAGATTTAAGAAATGAAAATGGGGACAGATTAGGGGGAGGCTCCACCATGGTAACAGTGATAATCGAAAATAATGAAATGTACTGGTCATCAGTGGGGGACAGCAGATTATACATCTTAAGGGGTGATGATTTCATCCGCGTTACCACGGACCATAACTATATTGAGTATCTGAAGGAAAAACTAAGTGAGTCAGAGATAACCTACGAAGAATTTGAAGAGGAAAAATGCAGGGGAGAGGCATTAATCAGCTATCTGGGAATTGGGGACCTTCAGTTGGTGGACCACAATATAAAGCCGCTTATGCTTGAAAAGGATGACAGAATTATTATTATGACTGATGGACTTTACAAGGTGCTTAATGATGAGGAGATACGTTCCCTAATAAAAAATTTTGTCAATGTAAGGGAAGCTGTTGAAGCTATAGATAAAAGAGTTAAAAAGGTAGCGAAAAAGAAAAATTTGGTGAGGGACAATATGACATTTGTGGTGATGGGAATACATTGAGGAAAGGATTAAAAGATGAATATTGTAAAATGCATTAACGGACATTTTTATGACAGTGAAACATATAGAAACTGTCCAACTTGTGGCAAATGTCAGGAGCAGGTTAAGGAAATAACAGGTGGAAAGGGCTGGTTATTCAAGAAGAAAGATAATCCTCCGGGACATGGACATATGGAAGATTATCCCAGAGGCGTAGATGTAAAGACGGAGGCATATGAAACCAGAGGTAATGGCGGTACTGTTATTGGGCAGGGGTATACAGGCACAGCCAGAGATAATATGGAAGAACAAATTGGTAATAATCAGACTGATGATGGTAAATCAAGGGTGGTAGGAAAAACCTGGGGCCTGTGGGATGGTAAGACAGTTAATGGAGAAGAAGGAATCAACAGCAGGACTTTGGAAGATGGACCTTATGTAAAAATGGAAGAGATGTTTATTGATCCGCCAAAGAGTCAGGTGGTGAGTCAGCGGGAGGAACATCCAGAGCAGTATGGAGTACAGCAGACGAGACAGCCGGAGCAACAGGCAGTACAGCAGGTGAGAGAGCCGGAACAACAGGGGATACAGCATAAGGAGGAAAGAAGTACGGATATCGAAACTGCCGTGATTGAGGCAACGGCAAATTATGATGGAAAAACCTTTGGCTACTTCAGCATAAAAAGAGATTATAATAAGGCTTCTGAAAAGGAGAGCAGTAGTACAGCGAATTATAAACCGGAACAGCACGTTCCGGTAAATGCAGAGCCTGTTGTGGGGTGGCTTGTGTGTGTCAGGGGAAAACACCTGGGGCAGTCTTTTAACATTTATGCCGGAAATAATTCTGTGGGAAGAAATAATAACAATAGAATTGTATTGCCGGAGGACAATTCGGTGTCCAGGGAAAAACATGCCATAGTTGTATTCGAGCCGAAAAAGGCAGAATTTTACATAAAATCAGGTGACTCAAATGGTTTGGTTTACCTGAATGGAGAGACTGTTTTTGAGACAAAGAGAATTGAAAAATATGACAAGATAGAAATTGGAGCCACAGTTTTGATGATGATTCCTTTGTGTGGCGAGCAATTTTCCTGGGAAGATTATTTGAACTAGTGAATCGGTTATTAAGAAATCGATACCCTAGAGACAAGTTAGGAGGAAGCTGACAGTGAAAAGGTGTTATTCATGTTTTAATGTATTTGATGATTTTATTAAATTCTGCCCTTATTGTGGAAAAAAACAAATTGAAAAGCCGGCGGAACCTATATATATCGCACCGGGGAAGATTTTGGCAGGCCGCTACATAATAGGTGAAACCATTGGTGCCGGAGGATTTGGTATTATCTACAAGGCCTGGGACACCAAATTGGAATGTGCAGTTGCCATTAAGGAGTTTTTTGCAGCAAAAATCTCCGTAAGAGTGCCCGGAAGCATGGAAGTGATGTGCGGAAATAAATTCATGGATGAATTTGCATACAGAAAAGAGCGCTTTTTGGCAGAAGCAAGAACTATGACACAGTTTGGAAATCATAACAATATAGTTAATGTTTTTGAATTTTTCGAAGAGAATAATACGGCTTATATTGTAATGGAACTTTTGAATGGGATGCCACTGAATGAGTACTTAAAAGTTCATAACAAGCTGGATATGGATTTCGTGGGATTTGTGGGAAATGAGGTTGGAAATGCACTAAGGGCAATGCATAAAAAGGGGGTAATTCACAGAGATGTTGCACCTGACAATATTTTCATATGTCAGGGAAAGGAATTGAGAGTGAAGCTTCTGGACCTTGGGGCAGCAAAGCTGAAAGACAGTACAGATGAGGTTGTTGATATTATATTGAAACCCGGATATTCTCCATATGAACAGTACAATAGCAGCAGAAATATTGGTCCGTGGTCAGATGTATATGCACTTGGAGCAACAATGTACGCCATGCTCACAGGAATTAAGCCGGAAGAATCCACAAACAGGAAAATTGAGGACAAACTGGTGCCACCACATATGATTGATAACAGGATTCCTGTTAATTACAGCAATGCCATTATGAAGGCTATGTCCATAGACAAACATATGAGATACAAAGATGTGGATTCTTTTCTAGGAGCAATAAACAGTAAAAAAAAGGTTCTTTCATTAAAGAAGGAGCGACAGATAAAAAAAATAAAAAGAGCCACGGGTATATGTGTTGCTTTGATTGTACTTTTTGCCATGGCATTATACACAAATAACAGGTATCAAAAGAAAAAAGAAGTTAAAGAGCTACGTGAAGCCAGTATTGAAGTATGGTTTTCCGTAAAAGACGGCTCTAATGAGGAGCAGGCAATGAAGGCTGTGATTGATGATTTCTGTAAGAATTATCCTAAGGTCACCATTAAGTATGAAGCCATACCTGAAAATGAATATGAAGATAAAATTCGTGACGCTGCGAGAGATAATGAACTGCCGGATTTGTTCGAGTCCACGGATTTATCTGATGATATATTAAGCAAAACACGAAGCGTGAAAAATGTAATAAATTCTGAGCAGGCAAAGGAAAGTATTTTTTTAAAAAATTATAAAAATAGTAAAAAGGTTCCGCTGGCAATAAATGCTCCTTTTGCATATGTCATTACCAATGGGGCAGTGAGCGTCAATTACAGAAAAAACTATTTTTCGGATACGGATGATTTTGGAAAAAATGTAAAAATAGCTGTTGATGAAGAACATATGGATTTAATTGAAAAAAATTTTGGAGACGGAGACTGGGCAGATAAAAAGGATTTTCTAAATTCGGATAAAAACAAGGTGGCCGTATATTTATCATCAACAGAGGATATTAATGAAATAAAGAAGAAGATACCAAATTATGAAAAGGCTTATGTATGTTATAAAGCTGATAAGATTTATTGTGAATACACCTACGAGTGGAGTCTTGGGAAGGGAAACAAAAATGAACAGATGGCCGGTGACAGGTTGTTGTCATGGATGCTTGGAAATGTTTATCAGAATACATTAATGATTAGCAGATGCAGTGACGGGCAATTGCCTGTAAATGACACAACATTTAAGGCTAAAATAGAAGAAGGGAATCTTTCGTGTCTTAAGTCGGTGTATAAGAATTTTAAGTTCGAATAATAGAGTCACTCAGAAATGGAGGTTAATATGAGTAAAAGATGTATGGGCTGCATGAACATTATTGAAGATGATTATCATGTTTGCCCTAAGTGCGGATTTGTTGAGGGAACAGGTGCGGCCCAGGCCATTCACATGGAGCCGGGGACTATCTTTCACAACAGGTATGTAATAGGAAAGGTACTGGGAAATGGCAGTTTTGGTGTGACATATATTGCCTGGGACGGAAAATTGGAGCAAAAGGTAGCCATCAAGGAGTATCTGCCTAGTGAATTTTCCACCAGGGTGCCCGGCCAATCTACTGTGACGATTTTTAAGGGAGAGAAATCCGAACAGTTTAATTCAGGACTTAAAAAGTTTGTGGAAGAGGCAAAAAAACTGGCAAAGTTTCAAAATGAACAGGGAATAGTGACGATTTTCGACAGCTTTGAGGAAAATGGAACGGCGTACATAATAATGGAATATCTGGATGGAATGACATTGGCACAATACCTGAAAATAAAAAATGTCATGCCGCCTGATGATGCGGTTGAGCTGCTAATGCCAGTTATGAAATCCCTTCAGGTGGTACACGCAGAGGGAATTTTGCACAGGGATATTGCACCGGACAATATTTTCATCACAAAGGAAGGTCAATGCAAGCTTATTGATTTTGGAGCATCCAGATTTGCGACAACAGGCAACAGTCTCAGTATGACAGTTATTGTCAAACAGGGATACTCTCCGGAAGAGCAGTACTTAAGCAGGGGAAAACATGGACCAGCTTCAGATGTATATGCTTTGGGTGCAACTCTTTACAAGATGATAACAGGGGTAACTCCCCTGGATGCACTCTTAAGAAGAGCAAAGTACGAAGGTGAAAGTAAGGATATTCTGACTGTACCACACAAATTAAATAAAAGGATATCTGCATCCTATGAGGTGGCGATTCTCAATGCAATGAATATTATGATGGAGGACAGGACACCGGATGTAAATACATTCATCAGTGAATTAAAGTCATATCCTCCGGCTAAGAGAAGATATGGAAAAATAAAGAAGATTGACCTTTACAGATGGCCACTTTGGGTGAAGGGCGTAATTGCTGTCTCAATGCTTTGCTTGGTAACCTTTGGAACTTTGCTGGCAACAGGAGTAATTAAGTTTGACTCGAATTATTCAACTAAGATTGAGGTGCCGGATAATGTTTCTGTTGCTCCTAATGTGGAGGGAATGGACAAGGACAGTGCAACGAGGGAAATATCAAAAAAGAAGCTTACCCCGATGATAGTGGGAAATATTTCATCAGAATACATTGAAGCAGGTAAAATATTGCTGCAGGATCCATCAGGAGGTTCATATCTTGATGTAAACGGTATCATCAATTTAACTGTGAGCAGCGGCAGCAGTGATATAAAGGGTGCCGTAAATGGAATATCCACGGTTCCGTATATTCTTGGGAACACTCTGGAGGAAGCAAAAGAAAGCCTTATGAAGGCAGGGCTTTCGGTAGGAAATATAAAAGAAGAGTATGATGATGTGGTTGCGGCAGGACTTGTAATGAAACAGAGTCTTGATGCGGGAAAAGAGACTAAAGAGGGAACAAAGATTGATATTGTCATATCAAAGGGTTCAGAAGGATTTGAAATGCCGGATTTGAAGGGAATGACAGAGGCGGATGCCACTAATAAGATTAATTCTCTTGGACTTGTTGTTAATGTGGAATATGGTGATGATAATAATGCAAAGGTCGGTGAAGTATATGCACAGAGTGTTGCAGCAGGTCAGAAGGTTACTAACGGCACTGTCATTAAGATAACCGTAAAATCCGACAAAAAGCTGAAAACTGTGCCGGGGGTTGTTGGAAAGACAAGGAAGAACGCAAAGAGTATTCTTGAGTCAGAAGGTTATGAGGTGGTAGTTCTTGAAAATTACAGTGATGATGTGGAATCAGGTTATGTTATTTCGCAGACTCCTAGAGCAGGTTCGTCACAGGAAGCAGGTTCAAAAGTCACCATTTACGTAAGTAAGGGAAGTAAACCGCAGAATACAGAGACACCACCGGGTTCACAGAATCCACCGACTACTTCACAGAAGGATACGGAAAAGCCAAAGGAACAGGAAACTACAACTAAAAAAGATGATAAACCGGTTGCCAAAAAGTATACGGTTACATTTAATGCAAACGGCGGTTCTGTTTCTTCTACATCAAAAACTTTATCTGTGGGAGATAAGTACGGAGATATGCCTACTCCTGCAAGAGATTATTATAATTTTGCAGGATGGTACACTGCGGCCCAGGGTGGAAATAAGGTAGACAGAAACTCTACATTTAGTAATCAGGGAAATCAGACGCTGTATGCTCAATGGAATGAAAAACCATTATCAGGCTGGACCATGGAAGGTAATGTGCCAAGGGGAGCCAAGGTTGTACAGGAAAAATGGACTTATGAATACATAGATTATAAGGAATCTAACAGCCCTACCATGGCGGGATATGAGCGTTATGATACTAAAGAGAATGGTATTTCATGGGGGGCATGGAGCGGATGGACGGAAAATCAGGTAACGGCAAGTGAAACCAGACAGGTTGAGACCACTAAGCAGGCAATTACTGAAGTAAGATATAGTTATGATAAGTGGTCAGAACGGTCTAACGGTCTTGGAGTTACAGGCCCATGGAAAGGATACTGGAGAAATGGGACAGTATACTGCGGTTACCATTTCGAGACAGGATTAATTCGTGACAGAAAGCCGGTATGTGCAAATGATTATGCAGCTGGTCAAACAATTTATATTTATGGTGTGGCAAACGTAGATACATGGTATAACGAGCAGGTACACAATGTACAGGTAGGAGAAAAGACATTATACCGCTACAGAGATGGTGTTAAGACGTATACATACTACTTCAGAAAAACAGAAAACAGGGAATCCAACACGGAAGTCCTGGCACAGGGACAGATTCAGAATGTAATTCACTGGATAAAATACAGGGAAAAATAGTAAAGACTGCTTTTTGGAGTGCGTATTCTAAGAAAGCTGATTAAAAAGCAGGAATAGCTTGATGTTTTAGGAATGGGATGCTTTATGACAAAAATCAAAAAAATCAACAAGGGAATCAGGTCAAAACTTGAATATGTTGCAGAAAAAAATCAGGAAATTGACAGACTGGAGTATGAGACAGTAAACTCCAGATTGTCGGATATACTGATAAATGTTAAAAGTGTAAATAAACACAAAGGCTTTGTGCTTGAATATGACATAAGTGATACTATTTCCATGAAAGATTACCTGAAAATGATGCCTGTAAATAAAAAAACTTTTATTTCCTTTTTGGAACAGATAATAGGCCTTGTGAAGTTTATTGATGAAAAATCCATGGATTTAAAAAAGGTATTATTTGATTTGGATTATGTTCGGGTGCTCCCGTCGGAGAAAAAGCTTTTGTTTGTATATATTCCGGCTGTGCCCTGTGAATTTGAAGAGAGTGAAGAGACATTTATACAGAATATGCTGAAAAACGTCATATTTTCCCAATATGAGGATAACAGCTATGTTATGAAACTTTTGGATATTATTAACAGCAGAGAGACATTTTCGATGTATAAAATTGATGTGTATGTTGACGAATTAAAAAACATAAACCCTCCCACGGCGACCCTTGGCAAGACTAAAAAACGATGTCCCGTATGTCATACAATATTAAATAAATGTGATGTGTTCTGTTCTTTGTGTGGAACAAGATTGATGGACAGCAAAAATGGAGTTTATATTGTCAGAAAATCAAGCCAGGAAAAGATATATATGGACAGTTATCCTTTTTATTTTGGAAAAAGGAAGGATTTAAATGGCTATTTTATTAGAGATAATGTTATGATTAGCAGAATACATGCCCAGATAATTAAAGAGAATAACAATTATTTCCTCTGTGATATGGGTTCAACAAACGGTACGTATGTAAATAAAAAAAGGCTTATGCCAAATGAAAGATATAAGTTGAAAAATGGTACTGTTTTTCTGTTGGCGAAGGAAGAGTTCGTGTTTTATTTGTAAAATATGTATAAAAAGGTTGCAAAAAATCCCTTGATGATATAAAATATTGATATATATTTTTTGGACGAGTAAGCAGTTTTATACATTTATGAGAAACTGATAATACACGTGTTAGGAGGAAATTATGAGTAAGATTGGTACAAGCATAATTGTAGGTATCACTACATGTGTCATAGCAGCATCAGCTATCGTTGGTTCGGTTATGGTTGTGTCCTCTTCAAATGTTATCAAGGAAGAGGCTACGGCAAAATTGGAAGCAATGACATTACAGTATGCCAATCAGATGAATACGGAATTTGAAAAGTATACTACTACAGCAAAGGGTCTGGTTGATTATTCCATGGCTACGGCAGAGCTCGATAAATATGGTGATGTGGAGTACGCAAAGGAGTTTATAAACAAGATAGACCCTTATGTTAAGCAGATTAGTACTTCTGATGAGGACTTCCTTGCTTTGGGAGTTTATATGGGACCGGATGTCACAAAGACCATGATAGGTATTGAGTATCACGGTGATCAGAAGATGGAATTTGACCCGGATGATGCTTATACCCAATGGGTAGGAGAACAGCCGGAATGGCAGTGGTATAAGACAGCCCAGGACAAGGGAGGCGGTCCTGTATGGCTTAAGTCATATTTCAGCAGTACTTTGCAGCAGAATGTTATGACAATGGGTTATCCTTATCTTATTCAGGATGAGATGTCTGGGGAGCTAAGGGCTTATGTTATGGTTATGATGACTATTCCGTTTGATAAGTTCGCAAATCTGGTAGCATCTGTTGAAATTTATTCTTCAGGTCATGCCAGTCTTGTGGATGAAAAGCAGTGTTTCGCTGTTGACAGTGTTTACAATGTAAACGAAAATCTTACTACTGTGGGATATAATGAGCTTATAGATGCCATGGCAAAGAAGGACCACGGACTTGTTGAGATGACAACAAGAAAGGGGGACGATGTTTACGTTGCATACGCAAAGATGGATAACGGCTACACAATTCTTATGGAAGCACCAAAGGATGAGGTAAATGAGAGCACTACCGAGGTTACATATTACGGAATTGCCATAAGTGTTGCCATTTCTTTAGTTGGTATATTAGTTGCCATTACAATTGGACGTAAGATTTCTAAGCCTATCAAGAAGGTTGCTGAGGATTTGGATCTTATGAAGGATGGAAACTTTACGGGAGAAAAATTCAAACCATATCTTAAAAATAAAAATGAGACAGGCAGGCTTGCACAGGCCCTTCAGGCAGTGGAAATCAGTATGAAGAACACCGTTGCACTGGTTACAGGCAGTGGTGATGAGATTATCGGAGCAGTCCATGAACTTGAAAATGTCATTGGAAATCTTGTTGATCAGGTTGCAAATATTTCGGCTATATCTGAAGAGCTGGCAGCAAGTATGGAAGAAACGGCTGCCACCGCAGAGAACTTAAGCAGTACTTCTGAAAAGATGGTTACTCATATTGATAATATGAATGTTAAGAATTCAGAAGGTATGGAAGCTGTCAGGGGAATTAGTGAACGTGCCAATGTTCTTAAGGAAGAGGCTACAAAATCATACGAGTACACAGAGGCGGTTACCAGAGAGACAGAGGCAAGGCTTAAAACAGCCATTGAGAAATCTAAACAGGTTGAGGAAATCAACCAGCTCACAAGTGCTATTCTCACGATAGCGGATCAGACAACACTTCTTTCATTGAACGCTTCTATTGAGGCTGCCAGAGCAGGTGAGTCGGGAAAAGGATTTGCCGTTGTTGCTGATGAAATCAGAAAACTTGCTGAAAGCTGTGAAGAGACAGCCATACAGATTCAGGATATCACTCTCAGTGTTACGGATTCTGTTGATAATCTCTGTGCAAGTGCTATGGACGTACTGGCATTTATTGAGAACCACGTTAAGGCTACAAATGAAAAACTTATTGATACAAGCGAGCAGTATAACGATGATGCACAGAATATGGAAGCTATTCTTTATGAATTCAGTAAGGTTGCAGAAAGTATTTCCGGCGAAATTGCCATTATTGTTAAGTCTTTCAGCGATTTGAGGGATGCTACTGTGGAAGGTGCAAAGGGTACTACAGAGGTAGCTGTAAATGCTGAAATGGTTTCTACCAATACAAGCCATGTTCGTGATGAGGCACAGAAACTTAGAGAAGTATCTGAGAAGCTTGATGTTACAATGCAGCAGTTTGTAGTTTAGGATTATAGAGACACGTACTATTGTTAATAATAAAGACTAAAGGATCGCATTCCGCGGTCCTTTGTTTTTGTAAGAGTTTTCAGAAAGGTGACATTGGTGGATTTATGGAGGGAAAAATTCTTCTTGTTGCAATAAACGCAAAATATATACACTCAAATTTAGCTGTATATTGTCTGAAAGAATATGCAGGGAAATACAAAGATAATATTGAGATTGCAGAGTATACAATTAATCAGTATACAGATTTTATTTTTCAGGACATTTACAGGAAAAAGCCAAAATATCTGTTGTTTTCCTGTTATATATGGAATATTGAATATGTGAGAACACTTATCAAGAACTTAAAAAAGGTTCTTAAGGACACTGAAATATGGGTAGGAGGGCCGGAGGTGTCTTACTCTGGGGAGGAGTTTTTGGAGAAAAACATAGAAGTATCAGGAGTAATGACGGGAGAAGGGGAAATAATATTTAATAATCTGTGTAAGGTATGGCTTGGAGATGGAGAAAAAGGCGAGAATATAGACAAAGAAAATGTAGAAAAGGAAGATATTGCCAAACTGGAAAGCATTAATGGGATTGTATACAGAACGGAAAGTGGAGAAATCAAGATTAATCCGCACGAATGTATTATGGACCTGTCAGATGTTCCTTTTCCTTATGATGATTTGAAGAAATTTGAAAACAAAATTATTTATTATGAGAGTAGCAGGGGATGCCCTTTTTCATGTAGCTACTGCCTTTCGTCCATAGACAAAAAGCTGAGGTTCAGAGATATTGAATTAGTAAAAAAAGAGCTTAAGATATTTATTGATGCAGGAATACCACAGGTAAAATTTGTTGACAGGACATTTAACTGCAAAAAATCACATGCAATGGAAATATGGAAGTTTATTATGGAAAATGACAATGGCATAACAAATTTTCATTTTGAGGTGTCAGCAGATTTGATAGGTGATGATGAACTCAATTTATTTAAACAGATGAGACCGGGACTGATTCAGTTGGAGATTGGTGTGCAGACTACAAATCCTGTGACCATAAAAGAGATAGACAGACATATGGATTTAGACAGTTTGAGAAATACTGTTAACATCATAAACAGCTTTAAGAACATACACCAGCATCTGGATTTGATTGCCGGACTACCTTATGAAGATTATGAGAGCTTTAAAAAATCTTTTAATGATGTATATGATATGCATCCTGAACAACTTCAGTTGGGATTTTTGAAGGTGCTTAATGGTGCAAAGATGAAAAGAAATTCAAAGGAATATTGTCTTGTATACACTGATGAACCGCCATATGAGGTTTTGGAGACAAAATGGATTTCCTACGATGACATACTTAAATTAAAAGGCGTTGAGAATATGGTTGAAATTTATTATAACAGCCGACAGTTTACTAATACCATTGAATGCCTTGAGAGTAAATATGAAACTCCGTTTATGATGTTTGAAGAGCTTGGTAATTATTATGAACTTCATAAACTATCTGAGGTCAAGCACAACAGAATACAGAGGTATGATATTTTATCTGAATTTATTAAGAATAAATCTTTGGAATATGATATTTTCCGTGAACTCCTTGTACTGGATATTTATTTGAGAGAGAATATCAAGACAAGACCGGGGTTTGCAAAGGCAGCAGATAAGGAGGAACTTAAGCCATATTATAATAAGTACAGAGAATGTGGTAAAAATATTCATATAGAACAGTTCGGCATTGATATTATGGAATGGATTAACAATAGGAAAATTATAAGAGGAAAGCACATTATACTGTTTGATTACAGAGAGCGTAATCCTGTGAATATGTGGTGTAAATTAGAGGAACTGCTCGGAAATGAGGAATAATGTTAAAAAATTATGTTGTTGTGGATTTGGAAATGACAGGTCTGTCGCCGGCCGAGGATAAAATACTGGAGATAGGTGCTGTCAAAGTGATTGACGGAAAAGTTGCAGAAACATTTCAAACATTGATAAATCCTAACGTTGAAATACGGGAGAAAATTACAAAAATCACTGGAATAAATGAAAAGATGACAAAAGACTGTCCAAATATCGACACGGTTTTGCAAGAATTCCTTCATTTTCTTGGGGATTATCCTCTTGTGGGACACAATATTATTTTTGATTTTTCTTTTATCATGCAGGCTGTATGGGATTTTAAGGTTGAATCAAATGAAGTTGAAAATGATTTTATTGAGAAATCGAGAAATAGAAGGTGGTACGGAATAGACACACTTTTTATGGCAAGAAAATATCTTGGTGAGGAAGAGAGCAAAAGACTTGAGGATTTGTGTGAGAGATTTGAAATCAGGGATGTGGGACATCACAGAGCATTAAATGATGCTTATGTTACAAAAGAGTTATATGAAAAGCTATGTGTTTTATATGAAACAGGTGAAGAAAATATTACCCAGCCAACATTGCTTGTATATAAACCTAAAAAGAATAGGAAACCACATCCATCACAGATAAAATATGCAGAGGAACTGATAAAATATTATGATATGGATGTGGAGCAGGATATTTATTCCATGAATCAGAGCGATTTGAGCAGGTTTATTGACAAAACCATATCAAAATATGGCAAAATTCATTTTTGCTGGAAGGATTTTAAGTAATTTAATATAGGTTCTTTCATTAGGGAGTCGAGAGTTTCGGCTTTTTTCATGAGGTAATCTATTTTTTTTGAGTTATCTGTGCCTTTGTAGAGTTCGGACAGAAGCTTATAGGAAATACTCATATCAGAGCCTATGTCTATGGCATATTCTAGTACTTCAATGGCTTCTTTTTTCATATCCAGATCCTTTAGTGCCTCTGCGTATTTATGCAGATTGCGTACAAGAGAAGAGAAATTCTCGTCCGCCTCTGACAGAACGGGAAGATTTGCCGGACCGTAGTTTAGTTTAAGTTCAGTATTTGACATATTTGAAAGGTTTAGTATTTTTTTATCTTTAAGAATTTCAAATTCTTTTTGAATATTTTTTATTTTTGAATCATTTATTTTAATAAAAAGTATAGATTTTTCTGAAATTGTGATATAATTGAGTGAACTAATGGATTTTTTGCGGGTTGAGTTTGCCATTGATTCGTTTTCAATTAGTGTGTTTTTTGTTTTTTCAACTTGGTTTGAAGATTTTCTAAGCTCATATCTAAGCCATAGGCAAAAAATAATAAAACATGAAAGTATTGGTAACATATTTCGACTCCGTATAATTTTTTTTTAAAAGTGAGGTAATTATGATAAATTTTACATCAAAAAAATCAAGATTGATTTTTTCAAGAATCATTGTTGCAATTTTAGTTATTTCTATGCTAGTTTCTATTATAGCATCATTAAGATAAAAAAGTACAACATATTAGTGTGAAAATCACACAGAAATGAGGATTAACATGGAAACAAAAAAATCTAAAGGACTTATGTTTGTTGCGATGATGTTTGCGTTTTCAATGCTTATTTCAGGTAAAGGATATGCACTGGCGGCAGATGGGATTATTCCAAATGGAGTAACCATCGGTGGTGTGGAATTAGGTGGAAAGACGGCAGAAGAGGCAAAAGCAGCAGCTAATGAAAGTCTCCGTGAGAAAATGAACAAGAAATTTGTTCTGCACATGGATGAAAACAGCGCAGAGGCGACTGCGTCGGAATTGGGTTATTATTGGAAGAATACAGAGGTTGTGGATGAGGCTGCAAAGTTCTGTTCAGAGGGTAATGTTATCAAAAGATACAAGGAATCAAAGGATATTGCACACTCAGGTGTGAGATATGATTTTGAGTTGGATGTAAATAGTGAAGTGTTGACAAATACCATAAATGAGAAATGTGGTGTGTTTAATATTCCACACGTGAATGCAGCTCTTAAAAAGAACGGGGATGCATTTACAATATCAAAGGAATCCAGCGGAAGAATGATAGATATGGAAACTTCAGTTGGCGGTTTATATGATTATCTCATGAATAAATGGGATGGAAATGATGCAGAGTTCACATTGACGGTAGTGGACGATAATCCGGTTGCAACTGTTGCTGATTGTGAGAAAGTAAAGGATTTGATTGGTACATATTCGACAACATTTTCAACAGGCGGCTCAAATTATAACAGAAATAAGAATATGGAAAATGGTATTTACTTGTTAAATGGTATTACAATTTGTCAGGGTGATACAATTTCCGTAAACTCATTTTTGGAGCCATGGACAGCAAGTAATGGCTGGAAAATGGCTGGTACATATGTAAACGGAAGAGTTGAGAACAGTCTTGGCGGAGGTATTTGCCAGGTTTCCACAACCCTTTACAATGCTGTATTGAATGCAGAGCTTGAAGTTGTTGAGAGATTTCCTCATTCAATGAGTGTAGGATATGTTCCGTTGTCCATGGATGCTGCTTTGGCGGGAACATGGAAAGATTTAAAGGTGAGAAATAATACAGATACTCCTGTATATATTGAAGGAATTTATTCAGCAGGTAAAATCACATTCAATATTTATGGTGTTGAGACAAGACCGGCAAACAGAAGAGTAGAGTATGTAAGTGAAACATTGTCAAAGGTTCCTTCAAGAGAGGTTGTTACAAATAATCCTTCTCTTCCATCGGGCTATAGACAGGTTACTTCAAGTGGACATACAGGATACAAAGCAAGACTTTTAAAGAGAGTATATATAGATGGTGTATTACAGAGCGAAGAAGTAGTAAATACAAGTAACTACGCTGCCTCTCCAACATATGTAACGGTTGGTACAGGTGCTGCGGCTCCGGCAGAGCCAGAGACCCCGGGTCAGCCGGGAGGAACAGATACTCCAGGCCAGTCAGGAGGAACGGATACCCCAGGCCAGTTAGGAGGAACGGATACCCCAGGCCAGTCAGGAGGAACAGATACCCCGGGTCAGTCAGGGGGAACGGATACCCCGGGTCAGTCAGGAGAAACGGAGACCCCGGGTCAGTCAGGGGGAACGGATACCCCGAGTCAGTCAGGGGGAACGGATACCCCAAGTCAGGGTGGAGAAACAGAACCACCTGCGGATAACACATTGTAGAAACATGTATAGGATGTGAAGTTTATGAAAGCGGGAAAAGTTTCCGAGGCTATTTTAAAAAGGTCAGTCATAAAAACAATAAAATATAAGGGCGGTGATGCCTATATTGGTTCAGGTGTGGGTAACGACGCTGCAGTTACAAGAGATGGATTTGTCACAGCTACGGCTGTGGCAGGTTTGCTTTTTGAGGAAGAAAATCTTTATTTTGACTGTAATAGATGTATTTACACGGCAGTTAACAATGTGGCTGCGGAAAGCGGTATATGTCAGGGAATACTTGTGGACATTATCATGCCTGAAAAGAGACTGGAACCAGAGCTCAAGGAATTGATGAGGTATATTTCGGGGGTATGTAAAACGGCAAAGCTTGAGATAACAGGTGGAAATACTGAGGTAAGCAAGTCAGTTATTAAACCTATAGTGAGCTTTACTGCATATGGAAAATATGCCTTGGAAGATTTTGAATCTCCAAAGAGATGTACCGGTGCAGGATATGATATTGTCATGTCAAAGAGAATTGGAATATCAGGGACAATAGGTTTGGCTAAGGAGAAGTATAGCGAGCTCACAGAAAAATTTCAGGCGAGTTATATACGAAATGCCCTGGAACGGGAGGATATGATGGATGTTCGCAGGGAAGCAGACATAGCGAGGAAATATGGCGTCCGTGTGATGCACGATTTGAGCAGAGGTGGAATATATCTGGCACTTTGGCAGCTGGCAGAGAAAACAGGAAAAGGTGTGGAGGCTGATGCAGATAAGATAAGTGTTTATCAGGAAACTATTGAAATATGCGAGCTCTATGGCATAAATCCTTACAAATTAATGTCAAATGGTGCATTACTTATGGTTTGTGAGGATGGGGATGGACTTTGTGAGAAATTGGTTAATGAAGGAGTAGAAGCCAGGATTATAGGAAAGCTCACAGACAACAATGACAAGGTAATTGTGAAAAACGAGGACAGAAGATTTATTGAACCGCCCAGGCGGGACGAGCTGGAAATATTTTTTGGATAAATTGTAACTGTTCAGAGCCAAGCATATTTTTACAGTTAAACGTGATGAATGCTTGCATTCGTGAACGTTTGGCTGTAAAAATATATTTGGCGGATACGCCACACCGAAAAAACGCCAGTTTTTGAAGT
>JBNRML010000051.1:0-13498 GCA_050309585.1 Lachnospiraceae bacterium | reverse complement strand
ATTTAAGTCTTATGACATATAATACGATTTTAGACTTTTGAATTTTGATGACACATTCTAGGAGGTAAAAGTTTTGGAAAACGAAAAAATCATCGTCCTTGACTTTGGCGGACAGTACAATCAATTGGTTGCACGTCGTGTAAGAGAATGCAATGTTTATTGCGAAATTTATTCTTATAAAACAGATTTAGAAAAAATCAAGGCAATGAATCCAAAGGGAATCATTCTTACAGGTGGTCCGAATAGCTGTTATGAACCGGATTCACCTACATATAAAAAGGATTTATTTGAAATGGGCATACCGGTCCTTGGTCTTTGCTATGGAGCACAGCTTATGATGCATGTTCTTGGTGGAAAAGTTGAAAAAGCACCAGTGCGCGAGTATGGAAAAACGGAGGTGTTTGTTGATACATCATCACCATTGTTTAGCGATGTGAGTCCTGCAACAATCTGCTGGATGAGTCATTTCGATTATATTTCTAATGTTGCACCGGGATTTGATATTGTTGCACACACAGCGGATTGCCCTGTTGCAGCAGCTCAGAATATGAAAAAAAATCTTTATGCAATACAGTTTCATCCTGAAGTTCTGCATACTGTGGAAGGTAGCAAGATGCTCTTTAATTTTGTGAGAAATGTGTGTGGATGCGCAGGAACATGGAGAATGGATTCTTTTGTTGAAAATGCCATTACTGAGATTCGTGAAAAAGTTGGCGAAGGAAAGGTTCTTTTGGCCCTTTCAGGGGGAGTTGATTCATCAGTGCTTGCAGCACTTTTAGCCAAAGCCATTGGAAAGCAGCTTACCTGTGTATTTGTTGATCACGGCTTGCTCAGAAAAAATGAAGGTGATGAGGTTGAGAGTGTATTCGGTAAGAATGGCTCATTTGATATAAATTTTGTCAGAGTTAATGCTCAGGAGCGCTATTATGAAAAGCTTGCCGGAGTGACAGAACCAGAGCAGAAAAGAAAGATTATTGGCGAAGAGTTTATTCGTGTATTTGAAGAGGAAGCTAAAAAGATTGGAACAGTTGATTTTCTTGCACAGGGAACTATTTACCCTGATGTTGTTGAAAGTGGTCTTGGCGGAGAATCCGCAGTTATTAAATCGCACCACAACGTAGGTGGACTTCCTGAATATGTGGATTTCAAGGAAATCATCGAGCCACTCAGAAATCTTTTCAAGGATGAGGTCCGTAAAGCCGGTCTTGAGTTAGGGATTCCTGAATATCTTGTATTCCGCCAGCCATTCCCGGGTCCGGGACTTGGTATCAGAATTATCGGAGAGGTAACTGCAGACAAGGTGCGTATTGTTCAGGATGCAGACTGGATATACAGAAGTGAGGTTGATGCAGCAGCAAAGGCATACAAGGAGAAAAACGGCGAAGAGCCATCGTGGATGCCAAACCAGTATTTTGCGGCCCTCACAAATATGCGTTCCGTTGGCGTAATGGGCGACGAGAGAACATACGATTATGCAGTGGCTGTCCGTGCCGTAAGAACGGTGGACTTTATGACTGCCGAAGCAGCAGAAATACCGTTCGAGGTATTGCAAACCGTAATGAGCAGAATCATTAACGAGGTCAGAGGAGTAAACAGGGTATTTTATGATTTGACCAGTAAACCACCGGGAACGATTGAGTTTGAGTAGAGAACAAATGTTCGGAATCCTTTTATTTATCGGGATTCCGGACTTTTTTTATTTTAATTGATTCTAAAATGATTCTATTTTTGGAAAAAGGTCCAATATTCATAAGTAAATTCATACATTTTTCTATTCTATAATTTTTAAGATTCTTACACATATTCCATATTTTATTTTAATTATTTATTTCAAAGTGGCAGCATCTGGAAGTGAACCCACATACCATATGAACAGACAAGATAAGAAAGGAAGTGGCTTAGATGGAGTTATCAAGTTTCATGGATGCAAGTGAGGTTAAGGAATTACTGGGTATTTCACAGAGCAAGGCATATCAGATTATCAGATTGTTGAATAATGAGTTAAGCGCAAAAGGATTTCTGATTGTAGCAGGTAAGGTCAGCCGCCAGTATTTCAATGAAAGATTTTATGGTGTTGCTAAAGAAGAAAGAGAGGATGACAATGCCAGCTTATAAGGAAAAAGACAAAGATACCTGGTATGTTCAGTTTTACTATAAGGATTGGACTGGACAAAACAGAAAGAAGCTTAAGAGAAGTTTCAGGTGTAAGAAAGACGCAATTGAATGGGAAAGAAATTTCATTTTACAACAGACCTGTAATCTGGATATGACATTTGGTGACTTTTGGAAACTGTATGAAGCAGATGTTAAACCAAAGCTTAAATTAAATACCTGGGTTTCAAAAGAATATATGGTCAATTACAAGATTTTACCATATTTCAAAAATAAGAGAATGAATGATATTACGGTACGTGATGTGATAAAGTGGCAAAATGAGCTCAGGTCTATGAGAGATGAAAAAGGAAATCCGTATAAAGGAACATACCTTAAGACACTAAATGCACAGTTATCAGCAATATTTAATCATGCAGTAAGGTTTTATAAGTTAAATTCAAATCCGGTTCGTCAGGCAGGAACGATGGGTTCACATGATACAGAGGAAATGTTGTTTTGGACAAAGGATGAGTATTTAACATTTATTCCGGAAGTAGCAGACAAACCATATTCATTTTATGCGTTTGAATTACTTTACTGGTGTGGAATCAGACTTGGCGAATTATTGGCATTAACGCCGGCAGATTTTGATTTTGAAAAAAGTATACTGTCGATTAATAAGTCATATCAGAAGATACGGGGCGAAGAGTATATTACAACACCCAAGACAAAAAAGAGTAACCGAAAGATAGTAATGTCAAAGAATGTGGCATACGAGATGAAGAACTTTATAGATTCAATTTATGGAATTAAGAAAAATGACCGCATTTTCACGATTACGAAATCATATTTACATCACGAAATGGACCGGGGAGTTAAGGCTTCCGGAGTAAAAAGAATTCGTATTCATGATTTAAGACACAGCCATGTTTCATTGCTTATAAATATGGGATTTTCAGCGGTTGCCATAGGTAACAGAGTTGGTCATGAATCGGAAAAAATAACATACAGGTATGCGCATATGTTTCCAACGGTTCAGTCAGAAATGGCTGAAAAGCTTGATGAAGAATGGGAGGAAGGATTCGATGTCTCAGAAAGTGTATGACAACAAAAACAGATGGAGAAGCAAAGTTGTTGCGTTTCGTGTGTCTCCAGAAGAGTGGGATGAACTGGAAGACAAAATAAAGCTTTGCGGATATGGAACCAAGCAGGATTACATTCTTGACTGTCTTTATAACAGTGAAATAAAAGCAATGGGAAATCCAATGATGCTGACACAGTTTAGAAAAGATTTTCGAAGGATGCGGGAAGAACTTGAAGAAGCGGATATTACAAAGGAAATCATAGATAAATTGACAGAGTCAATCAAAAATATGGAACGTATCTTAGAGGCTTTCATGATTGAGAATGAAGCGGTAATAAAAGCAAAAAGTGAAAAGAAGAAAGTTAAAATTGTCAGACCATGAAATAAAAAATCCCTGCTACTGCAATAGCAAGGATTAGGTCTTACGACCAAGAGTGATATAAATCTAAATACCTAATTGGATTATATCACTTCTTGGCGTGTTTTGAAAGATAATTACGCAAAGGAGATCAAAAAAAATGAGCAAAATTATAACCATAGCAAATCAAAAAGGCGGTGTGGCAAAAAGCACATCAGCAATTAATATAGGAATCGGTTTGGTTCGTAAGGGGTACAGGGTGTTGATTGTAGACAATGATCCACAGGGAAGTTGTACAGCTGCTTTGGGATATCAGCAACCCGACGCAATTGAGGTAACACTTGCTACGATTATGGAACGTGTTGTAAATGAAGATGAGTTCAATCCAATGGATGGCATCTTACATAATGAAGAAGGTGTTGATTTATTGCCTGCTAATATTGAGCTGGCAGGTGTAGAGACATCTTTAATCAGTATGCCTTACAGTGAGTCATATTTAAAGGAATATCTGGAGTTGTTGGAGGACAGATATGATTTTATTATCGTGGATTGCTCACCAAATCTTGGCAAATTGACAATTAACGCACTTAATTGTGCCGATTATATCATCATACCGGTTCAGGCTGCGTATCTGCCAATTAAAGGGCTGGAACAACTGTTAAAGACAATTAGTATTGTTCAGAGAAAAATGAATGCTGATTTGAAGATTATGGGAATATTGTTGACCATGGTTGACTATAGGACAAATTATGCAAAGGAAATCACGGATATTCTTTATTCAGCATATGGAAATAAGATTCCAATATTTAAGACGAGTATACCTATGTCAGTAAGAGCCAGTGAAGCTACTGCCGAAGGTATCAGTATTTATATGCATGATGCCAAAGGGAAAGTTGCAAAGGCATATGAGGCTGTGACAGAGGAGGTGCTTGCAAATGAATAAGAAAAGTCTCGGTGAACGAATTAAGCTTACAAGTTATGAGGAAATGTTTGGCACAAAAAATAATAATTCAACTTCTGGACAAATTGTCCAGAAGTCAGAGATGACCAGAAATCAGATAATAGAAGTTCCACTTGATAAGCTATATGCATTTAAGAAGCATCCGTTTCGTGTGACGGATGATGAAAAGATGGAGGAAATGGTTGAGAGTGTAAGGGAAAATGGAATACTTGTGCCTGTAATGGTAAGACCACGAGGGGAAGGTGGTTATGAGATTATTTCCGGCCACAGACGTAGTCATGCTGCAATGTTGGCAGGTCTTAAGAGTATGCCGGTGATTGTGAAGGATTATAATGATGATGAAGCGACTGTGATAATGGTGGATGCGAATATTCAGAGAGAGGATATTCTGCCTAGTGAAAAAGCAAAGGCATATAGCATGAAATATGAGGCACTAAAGCATCAGGGAAAAGAACGCGGAAATGGACTTACACTGGAAGTTGTAGGTGAAGCCGGCGGGGATGGTGTAAAAACAGTTCAGAGATATATAAGACTTTCAAAACTGACAGATTCGATGCTTGAACTTGTAGATATGGGAAAGCTTGGATTAGGACAGGGTGTTGATTTATCATTTTTATCAGAAGAAGCACAAGGTTGGGTATATGATATCATAACAAATCGCGGATGCACTGTATCAGGAGTTCAGTCTGCAATTATCAAGGAAAGATATAAGGCAGGAGAACTTACCGCAACACTTGTTATGGAAATACTTTGTTATGAGAATCCAAAGAAACACAGAAAAGTTACAATTGGCTCAAAGAAATTATCGTCATATTTTGAGCCGTCAGTAAGCAGTGAAGAGATTGAAAAAGTTATTATCAGCCTTCTGGATGAGTGGAAACAGAAAGGGGGCGGACTGTAATGGAACATATAGAGTTAGATTATTATTATGGGATTGAAAGCGAGCAGTTTGCTTTCTTTCGCATACCTAAAATTTTGATGACTGGTAGCAGGTATAAGGGATTGTCTGTTAATTCAAAGATGCTGTATGGACTGATGCTTGACAGAATGTCATTATCAAGAAGAAATAACTGGATTGATGAAGAACAGAAGGTTTTTATTATCTATTCCGTAGACGAAGCTGCAGAGGAGCTTGGCTGTTCCAAGCCTACTGCAGTTAAAGCTATGGCAGAATTGAAAGAAATTGGACTTATTGAAAAAAAGAGAAGAGGCCAGGGATGCCCGGATCATATCTATGTAATGAATTTTATCAGCTATGTGGAAAATGCAGATGATAAAAAAATAAAAGAAGATAATGATACAGAAAAATTCCAGAAGTTAAAAAATTTAACTTCTGAAAATAATGAGGAAAATTTCAAGGAATCAGAAAATAATTCAAAATTTAGTGTAGCTGTCCCATTTTTTGGCAATAGTGGGGAGTATAATGAGGGTGTTGATGAAAGTACAGGCAGCAAAGATGTAGACAATGATGCAGAGGATGAATCTCAGAAGTTAAAAATTTTGAATTCAAGAAATTTAACTTCTAGAAAACAAGATTCTTTACCTCAAGAAGTAAAGGATTTTGCCCCTAATAATACTGAGTATAATAATACTGAATTAAATAATACATCCATATCCAATCATATCAATCAAAGTAACAGGCATAAAGCGGATGAGATTGATTTGATGGATCAGACAGCGCAGTACATGGAATTAATCAGAGAAAATATTGATTATTATATTTATATGCAGGATAGACAATGGAAGGACAGAGAAATGTTTGAGGAGCTTTATCAGATTATTTGCGATATTGTGTGTGTGCCAAGGAAAACAGTAAGAATCAGTGGCGAAGAATATCCGTATGAACTGGTTAAGAGCAAGTTTTTAAAACTTAAGGCATGCCATCTGGAATATGTAATATTGTGCATGGAAAATAACACAACAAAGGTTGGAAATATAAAGTCATATCTGACAACTGCACTTTATAATGCACCAAATACGATGAATCATTATTTTAGCTCTGCGGTTAATCATGATTTATATGGTGCGTGATATCAAGGGAAACAACTTCTTGCCGCCGTGGCAAGAAGTTACACGTAATCATATGCTTGTGTAAAAATGAAATGATATTGCAAAAAGGAGTATTATGAACAGATACGTTATTATGCTAGATAATAGAAATCATTATGAGAAAAACTATACAATGCCATTTATTAATATCATTCCAGGGATTATTTGGAGCATTCCAATAATTCAAATATTTATGGATGATGTTGGAACACCGGCCAAATTTGGATTTGGAATTGTATTTGCCTTTTTATATGTTGTCCTTACATTGGTGCCTGTACTTGCATTGGCACCATGTATTGCGGGAGCAATCATTTATATTGGAATGTTATGGAGTCTAGCTGATCTTTTAGGAGATGGATGGATAAAGATAACAATTAAGGCTGTTATTGCAGTTTTTATAGGATTGCTTGAGTTATCGTTATTCATTAATGCCACATTGCCATGGCTTGAGAGAAAGACGGATAAGGGACCAGTGATTAGGAGAATTGAAGAATAATAAGAGTCTATTTTGGTGTTGGGAAAAAGAAGAATGTATGATAAAATGGAACAAGTGATAGAAAATAAATTCCTATTTTCGGAATTAAACAAATTTGAATTGTAGAGGAATAATAACGATGAAAGTAATTGAAATTGTTGGAGATGATTATTTTGGTAAGTGGGATAAAACCCGAACAGCCTGTAGAGGGATAATCATTGATGGTAATAAAATATTACTCTCATATGAAACTGTAACAGACCAGTGGATGATTCCAGGTGGTGGATTAGAAAATGGCGAAACTGAAAGAGCATGCTGTATACGTGAAATTGCAGAAGAAACAGGGTGTATGGTAGAAACCTCTGAATGTATGCTCGAAATAGATGAATATTACGAAGATTGGAAATGGGTAAATAAGTATTTTATCTGTAAGGTGATTGGAACTACTGAAATAAAACAGACACAGAGAGAACAATACGTTGGAATGATTCCTAAGTGGCTCACGATAGATGAGATTAAAGACATTTTTTCAAAACATAATACATATGCAGAGAGTGATGAAATGCGAAGAGGTATGTATATACGAGAATATACGGCATTAACCGAATTAGTTTAGCAAGACAACTTAGAATTTACAGGAGGAATTTAGAGAATATGCAGATAACAATGGAAAAAATCTATAACATTTCAACGATAATTCTTACGGTTATTACAGTCATAGTTTTTAAAATTATGTTTATAAATGAGCATGAATCATGGAGAATTATTCCCTATATATTGGCAGCAATTGTTTTTGGTCTTAGTTTTCCGAGTTCTGTGATAAGTAAGAAGTTAATTAGTATTGAAAATAAAATAAAAAATAAAATACTAAAAGCATTATATTATATATTTATGTTACCTTTTATTTCTGCTGTTATCTTTGCAGGCATATATTTAATTATAGTCCGAATATATGACAAAGCTCCAAGTTCAAATGAAATGGGGGAGGCATTAGGTCAAGCATTAGCATTTTTGTTTTTCGTGACAGTAGCATTTGTTGGCATTATATTACCATATGTACAAACGATAATCGTGCTAATTTTAAAATGTTTTATGAAAAAACAATAATTTTAATTTTGTTAGATTTATGGAGTAACGCAAGGACAGTAAGCGCGCTAAAACTTCTTTAGGCTACAATCAATAGCGGTGTAAACGAAAAAGCAGTCTTAAACTATAGAAAAACTACCCTTTCGTTTGCACCGCGTTTGATTTTGCCAAAGTGAACAAAGTCGCGTCCGTGTAGCCGATATGTATGGATTTTCAATTCTTGCTTTTTTATGAATACAAGTGAGATACAAGAATTCTCTGCATTGTTACATGGTGCTTTTGCAAAATCTTGGCACGACAAATAAACCTCATTGCTGAGGCTTTTTGAAATTATTTAGTTAGTCGATTCTAAATGCGCAAAGGTATTCTCTGTTGTGGTTTTCCAAGATGACCACCACAGCATTTGCAAACAGTAACCTTGATACCATAAAGGGTTTCAAGTATCTGAGGTGTTTCCATATATTTCAGTCGTGATAGATACTGCTTACAACCAAGAAGATTTCGACATAATGCCAGATGCTTGGTCTTGCTTCGAGTACATAGTAATCCGTAGTGTCTTATTCTAACAAATCGTTTTGGCGGCACATGCATAAGGAATCTACGGATGAATTCAACTCCGGAAATGGTGAATTCTTTCCACTTACCTTTTTCGCGATAATCTTTCACATAGTATGTAACAGTATTTTCGTCCATACGGATGATGCGGTGATTACTGATAGCGATTCTATGTGTGTACTTACCAAGATAGTTAATAACAGACTGGGCACCATTGAAGGTTTTCTTGCAGTGAGGAATCCAGTCTTTTTCATAGCAAGTGTTAAGAAGTTCTTTGAATGCATAGTGGTTGCGATATTTTACACTGCGACCATGAAACTGAAGCTTATTTTCTTCCCATAAGGTCTTAAGTTCATTCAGATATTTACCCCGGAACAACTTTGATAAAACTTTTACGGGAAGAAAGAATTCTTCACCTTTATCACGCCACTGATTTTTTGCAGTCAGCCCACCACCAAGTAGAATGACATGAATGTGAGGATGAAAGTTCATTTCAGAGCCCCAGGTATGTAATACACAGATATATCCAACCTTTGCACCCAGATGCTTCGTGTCTGCTGTTAACTCATTGATTGTAGCTGACACAGAATGATACAGTGTATCGTATAGAAGCTGTTGGTTACTGTAGATTAGGGGATTTAATTCTTGAGGTACTGTGAATACTACATGAAAATAAGGTGCATCCAATACATCTTCACGGCGTTTATCCATCCACATTTCTTTTGGTAAAGCCTGACACATAGGACAACATCTGTTACGACAGGAATTATAATGAATCTGGGTATGACCACAATCTTCACATATACTGATGTTAGCCCCATAGGCACCGGTCTTACAGTTGATGATACAGTTTGCGACCTTAGACTGCACCGGAGAAGGTGTGGAATATGGGACGTCCGTTTTTGTCGGGAAAAATACGAATCTCTTTGACAAGCGGCACAACCTGCAAATCCAACACATATTTTTGATATAATCCCCCTTTGGCTTTCCGCCAATATTTTCTTTTTTAACTTTCCATTTACCCGATTTTATTTTTTATTCAACTTCTGCTTTTGTTAGGGTTGTTCCCTTGTGCCCTTTTTGAACTCCTGCCTTACGGTCTGTCTTTTTACAACCGTTATAAGTGTTTGCAGGATTTCTGTTCTTATTATCTGATGATGGTGGAAGAGATGTGTTGGAACTGTCATTATTTATGATGCTCTTTAATCGTGCATTATCTTCCTTTAAGAGTTTATTTTCTTTTTTTCAATGAATCATTCTCAGCGGACAGTTTATCTATTTTATCGTTCAGGCGAAGAACATCATCTTTATGTTCCTTTTTTCTTCTTTTAGATTATTTTCCACAGAATCAAGACGTGCCATGACATCCATCAATTGATTGTATATACTTTTTTCGTAGTTACCACCCATTTCACGACACCTCTTTCCCTTAAATCTGATACTGATATTTTACCAGAAAACCTAAGAAATATCTAATTTATGCGAATTGGTCATTCGTCAAAATGACGGTTGATAACTTGTAAAAAAAAGATAAATTTTGAAGAATCATTCCGAAAATAAAAGAAAAATGCAATATGGGAATACTTTATTAACATATCAACCGGTAATTATAAAAATATCCACAATAATTTACAAAATGGAAATTTGCTGTGGATATCTATATAATTATCTAATTTAAATTTCAGCGTTTTGCATAATATTTTTTTGGGGTTAAGGCTGAATAGTTACCTTGACACAAACTATGCAAACGATGATGTTGATTCGAGAAAGTATATATAATATAATATAAAGGCAGATTCTGATTTTACGCCTAGCGGAATTGGATATATTAGTCATACAGTAAACGCACTTAAGAAAGAATTTGTTGATACTAAGATAATGAACTATTCAGGGAAGACATTTTCATTAAATGTGTAGAGTAAAAGTTTTTTTTAGGTGTTTAGAACGAGGTTTTAGATGGAGATTGAACGATATAAAGACGGTGATGGAAAACAGAAATCTCATCGTTAACTAAATAGTAAATATAATCGAGCAATCAAAGAAGGCTTTTATTTTGAAGCCATGATGATTGCATACAATTTGGTAGAGGATAGACTTATAGCTTTTTTACATTATGCTGGGATTGTTAGCAGAGATGCAGAAGAACTAAAAATCACGAAAAGGACAAAGAAGAGTATTCGATTCTTAATGGAGAAGAAAGAGAGTGAGAGGCTCAATGTAAAAAATATCGAATTTAAGCTGGATGTAATTGAGAAGATACTTCGGCAAAAGGAAACTGAGGATGACTATTTAAAGGAGCTATTTCTTCAAGTGAATTCCACGTTAGACAGTGATGAATTTTTGGCAAAACTAATAGAATGCAGAGAATGTATTACATAATGCATGTATGATAGATGGTGTAAAAGTAAACGTGATGTCAGCTATCGATATGATGGTTGAAAGCTTAAAGCGAATTATATTGGATGACAGTGATGAGAAATTAATTCTTCCCATTGTTTTGCCGATAGAGAGCATGGAAGGTATTACAGAATGAGGTTAATAGCAATACTAAGTCCAACAGATAAGTGGGGGACAAAGACTGAATATGCGCGGCTTAGAAAATTCCTCTTAAAGGATGGCTATATAAGAATAGGTCCAGAAGTATTTATGCGTGTAGTACAGAATAGAAAGGCTTCAGAGGAGCATTACCGGAGAATTGATGAAGTCAAACCTAAAACAGGTGTTGTAAGATTATTAAGGCTTACAGAGAAGCAATATAATGATATTTATATGGTTACAGGAGAACCTGATTATCAAGAAAAAATAGTTGGTGTAAACTGCCATATAATGATATAATGGGTTTTGAAAAAACAATTGTATTATTAAGGCCTATATATAGTATGATTGGCTGTATGAAATACAAGATGTAATACCTGAAAGACCCACCAAAAATGGTGCATCGTTCAACTAATACGAAAGGGGAGGTGGTGTTATGAGCACCTTAAAAGCATATGGCGATGAAGTATTAAGCATATTTCAGCTCATAGGTGATAAAGAAAATGACATCACAAAGAGCATAGCGTGGGCTTTGAATAAGTGTCCGGTCTTTATGAAAAAGGTTGTCTATGAGATTTTTGGCATTGATGTGGATCCGGACAATGTGGATATTCTTTATCAAAACTATGATGCTGCAACTGGAATCACAGATATAAACGACAACAATACTATGCTTCACTGCAGGAGGCTGCATAAGGTCGAACATTCTTGAGAATAAAGTGTAAACCACTTGAGTTTCCGTAAATTGTAATCAAAAAACGAGTATGTCTGCCCAGAGCACCAATCTTCCGTTTTTTTGAATAACTCAGAATGGAAGTTCTGTGAATAGAGGCACTTTAATAAGCCCCGCCGGAACCGGACTTTGGGAGACATATTCTTTTATCTATTTAAACAACCAGCTTAAGGCAGAGTTGACGGTACACAGGACGTTTTGTCCTGAACCAGAGCCTGACGCCCTCTTTTGCATACGAGAGTATGCCGGAGATGCCTTTTGCTAACCGATAATAGCAGAAATACATTTTATCCTTTATAGGGTCTGCTTTTTGTATGATGGAAACCTTAAGGGCATTCGTTTCTGGTTTCATGGATATATGTGCCAGAAAAGCTATACATAAGGTAATATAAAAATTTAATGCATTGATTGCAGACAACTTTCGTACCCGAAAGTTTTCAAACTGGAACATCTGCTTTTTACAGCGAAAATATTCTTCGATTTTCCATCTTGAAAAGTAATGCTTTGCAACAGCAATCACATCATCTTTGGAGCGGATTTCTTTGTTTGTGGCAAGCATCATCGGATGTTCCGTTATACCATAAACAAGCACCAGGTAAATATCTTTTCTGGAAGCAGTTATTTGAACTTTTACATGGGACAGATATGCATCATGTTTTTTGCCTTTGTAAAACAACGGCATACGGACTTTTCCTTTTCTTCGGTTTCTGAGTTCTGTGGCCATAACCCATTTGTTGTGATAAAAAAGCTTGCGGTTCGATTTCAGGCGGATGACGTAATCCTGCTTAAGTGCATCAAGTTTCAGGAACATCTTGTTATCATCGTAACCACGATCCATAACAAAGGTTGCTTTGCCAAACAAAGCAGCACCACGTTCCATTGCAGAGAAAGTAACATCATTAGCAGAGGTATAGTTTTTTTCTTCAGAGGAATGTATCTTAGAAAAAATACTTACCGGATGATTGCTACCGGTTAAAACACAGGCTTCTGTCACATGATAGCCTTTTTCATAAACATTTTTTGTCTTTGTACTTTTAGAGCCATCCCTGACAAGCCCCAGAGCCTCAAACTTGCGGCCTTCCGGTTTTATAACATCACTATCATCGATATGGATGACAGGATTCTTTGGAACCATAGTACGAACGAAAGCCAAATAAGACTTCTGCGCATCTTTGGGAATACCCCTGTTAAGGTGCCTGGTGAGACGCTCTACAGAATTGACCTTTTTCGAATTTTCATGAAGCTGGTCAACAATGTCTGTCAGAAGACAGCTCTGAGCGGCGAGCATGCCGTAGGTCATATCGGCTGTAAACTTTCTGTCGGGTTTAGAAAGATGTTTGGAAATTTTTTTTGAAAAATTTAAAATTTCCCGTTTCATTTGATAAGTATTTGATGTAAAATTAACCACAGGGAATCCTCCTCTTTTTTGTTTAGTAAAGTTTTTTGTGGTGATTAAATTATACATCAAAAAGGAATAGGATTCCTTATATTTTGGACATTTTTTGAAAGTTGTTTATGACAATGACTATGAAAACGGGGCTTTGTGGATAAAAGTACGGAAACTCAAG
>JBNRML010000050.1:0-3443 GCA_050309585.1 Lachnospiraceae bacterium | reverse complement strand
TCTTTTTTAGTGCAGAGAAAAATTTATCTATTGTATATGACGGAGAACAGGTTCAGAAATATGAGCTGCATGATATATCTTCTTCCATCAACGTATCCGGTAAAGTAGAAAGCCAGAATGTATCCGATGTTACTTCAGAGCTTACATCCAAGGTCAAGCAACTGAATGTGGCACTTGGTGACCATGTTAATGAAGGGGATGTACTCCTTATTTTTGATGATTCCGAGATTCAGGAACAGATTAATGAACTAGAATCCCAGATTTCTGAAAGTGATAAACTCATTGCCAAAGAGCTCGAAATTGCTGAAAGAGATTTGGCCTATACCCAAAGCGAATCTTCAAGAAGGGTAAATACTGCATCTGAGGCCATTACAAAAGCCCAAAAGGTATATGATAACGCACTTAGTACATATAACAAGACTTCTGACCCATCTGAAAAATCTGCCGCAAAACAGATTGTGGACGAGGCCCAAAATGCTCTTAATACTGCAAAGGCAGAATATGATGAAATAAAGTCAGCTACCGACCAGACTAACCAGGCAGCCCAGGATGCTGTTGATATTAAGAAAATGTCATCCTCATCAAATAATGAGGCAACAAAACAGCTCTCAAAGCTGTACAGACAATTAAATGAAGTAACTGTGAAGGCTGGACAGTCAGGAATAATTACTTCTCTTAACATTGCACAGGGAGGTATTCCAAACGGTGTGTTAATGAGAATTGAAGATAATACAAAACTAAAGGTTAAAGTTAATATTAATGAAAAAGACATTACCAAAATCAGTGAAGGTCTTGAAACTACCATCAGCAGCAATGCATTGGAAGATGAGGAATATAAAGGAACTATTTCAAAGGTGATTAATTTTGCTTCCAGCGTGAATATGGATGGTTTTTCTGGCGAGAGCCAATCTGGATACAGTGCAGAGGTTCTTATTGAGGAGGGCAGTAAATTTCTACTTGGAATGTCAGCCAAGGTAGAAATAAAGCTCAATAATGTCGGCGAAAAGCTTTCATTATCCTATGACAGCATTATAGACGGAGATTCGCCATATGTTTATAAAGCGGTACCATCAGGCAAAAAATATAAAGTTACTAAAGTTAATGTCACCATCGGTGAAAATAATGACTACTATACAGAAGTTACATCTCCTGATTTGAAACCTGGAGACCTGATATTCAGTTACCCGGAAAGAATGACTGAAGGTGAGGTTGTGGAACTCCATATATCAGGTAACTAAAGGATGGTGTATATAAATGGAAAACAAAACAGTAATTGATCTGAGAAATATTGTTAAGAAATATTATTTAGGTCAGCCAAATGAACTTGAAATTCTTCACGGTATTGATTTAAAAGTAAATGAAGGAGAATTCGTTGCAATCGTGGGTGAATCCGGTTCCGGTAAAAGTACACTGATGAATATGATAGGTGCTCTGGACAGGCCTACGGAGGGTGAATACTATCTTGACGGTGAAGACATAAGTTCCCTTTCAGATGCTGAGCTCAGTGAAATAAGAAACAAAAAAATTGGCTTTGTATTTCAGAACTTCTGCCTCATTCCAAGAACCTCGGCACTTAAAAATGTAGAAGTTCCAATGATGTATGCCGGTATTCCAAGAAAAGAACGTGTAAAACGTGCTAAGGAAATGCTTGAAATGGTTGGTATGGAGGACAGAGCCTCTCATAAACCCAATGAATTATCAGGTGGTCAGAATCAGCGTGTGGCCATAGCCAGGGCAATGGTAAATAATCCTTCTATTATTCTGGCTGACGAGCCTACAGGAGCACTTGATTCCAAAACCGGTCGTCTGGTTATGGATATTTTTCATAAACTACACAAAGAACAACACAAAACAATAGTGCTTATAACCCATAGTCAGGAGCTTGCAAAAGAAACTGAACGAATTGTCACCATAAGCGACGGAAAAATAATCAGCGATTTCGGAAAGGAGGGTGTATAATGAATATTTTAGAAAGCATCCGACTTTCCCTTAATAACATAAGAGCCAACAAACTACGTTCAATTCTTACAATGCTGGGAATAATTATTGGAATAAGCTCGGTAATCACTATTACTACCATTGGTAACTCACTTAAGCAGACGATTTCAAATACCCTTACTGACCTTGGTGGAACCAATCTTATCAGTGCATATGTTGAACAGAATATTAGTGATGATCCCGACTATGAATACGCTGGGTACACGGATGAAAACATGCTGAGCTATGAGGATTTAATGCAATACAAAGAAAAGTTTTCAAGAAGCCTAAAATACGTTGTGGCAATGAATGAGTTAGGTCATGGTACGGTTTCAAATAACAATTACACAGCAAATGTAAGTGTTCACGGAACCACTTCCGGCTGGCTGGATTCTAATAAGCTTACTCTTATAAGTGGAAGGGATATTTCCGACAGAGACAATGATGAGAAAAAAGCAACTGCCCTGGTTTCTGATATTTTTGTCAAATACACATTTGGAAAGGAAGACCCTATTGGAAAACAGATTGATATTTCTCTTTCTGACGGAACTATCATGAAGGTTTACATAGTAGGTGTATATCATCATGATAAAACAAGATTTGGGCACGAAAACGGTGGAACAAATGAAAAGGATATGTTAACTCATATTCTGGTTCCATTAAACTATGCCATCAATTGTATTTCATCAGATAATATTGATAAGACCATTTCATATTTTAGCATAGTTTCTGCACCAGGTACAAATCCTACCAGTATAGCGAAACGTACAAGTGACTATTTTAATACTACCAAGTATAAAAACAATGATGACTTTAAACTTGAATGTTATGATCTTGCCTCTGAGCTTGGACAGATTAATTCAGTATTAAGTGTAATTACAATTGCCATTTCTGTCATTGCAGCGATATCATTAATTGTTGGTGGTGTAGGTGTAATGAATATAATGTTAGTCAGTGTAGTGGAAAGAACAAAGGAAATAGGTATAAGAAAGGCACTTGGAGCAAAAAACAGGAATATACACTTACAATTCATAACTGAATCTGTGGTGATATGTTTAATTGGAGGAATCATTGGAATATTAATTGGCATGCTTAACGGTGTTATAATTGGGGAGCTTGCTGGCACATTACTTACCTCTTCAACTGAAATTGGCTCATTAATTTCAGTGACAATTTCCCCAGACATGGGTGCTATAATAATTTCAGTTGCATTCTCAATGCTTACCGGGGTTATATTCGGTTTCTATCCTGCAAAGAGAGCTGCAAATCTTGCACCAATTGATGCATTAAGATATGAATAAACAAAAAATGCAGACGTATGATTTTCTACGCCTGCATTTTTTTATTCTTTTTGTTTTTCATTTGTCTTCTGCTTCTAAATATAAATCTGAAAATTAACGATTTTTCTCCATCCAGCCAACGGCAAAATCAACCAGTTCTCTCTGATTCATCAACCTGATGGTAGC
>JBNRML010000049.1:0-9084 GCA_050309585.1 Lachnospiraceae bacterium | reverse complement strand
ATATTATATCTTTTATAATTTTTAATTTTAATACAATCCACATTTATTTCTGAAAACACGATATTACAATTATTATCATATCCTATCATATAATTGCATTTATTTTCTGTATCTCTTAAAAACAACCCAACTTCACAATTACTGTTTTCATCCTCATATTCCGATAATATATCTAATCTAATCTCCCCAATATCAGTTGCTGGACATAATAAGATCTTAGGGGCATTATCTTTATCCCACCAATTACATATTACGTTATCATCAAATGCAAACTTCACACTTCCTGACCCTGCATTGCCTTTCAAATCAATAACATTATTTCCATTTTCTATATCATAAATAATATCTGACCATCCCTCATCTCGTCTGTCATTATCATTTATCCCGAATTTATTTTTACAATCCATAATTATTTTTTCTTTAAAGCCATCTTTATTGATATATTCAAAAAATTTACGAATCTCTTTCTGTACAATCATTTCTAAATTAATAATTTTACTCGAAATAAACTCACATTTTTTATAAACTTTTGTAGCAGAAACAAGGGAAAGTATCACCGTATTTTGCCAACTATTAAATAATTCATTTATACACTCAACATATTTTTCATAGCAATCTTTTTTATTTATGTTGTACTCATAAAAAATCATGTGATTTTTTATCTCGTTGAATAATAACATCCTGAATTTATTTATGTTTAAGATTCTTTTTTTTATTTCTGTCACAAGCGAACCATCATTTTTAGTGTGTATACTTTTATCCCGACGAACTAAATCAGAATACATATCTATAAGTTCTTGCTGCCTATAACTTTTTTTATCACATATGTCAATATTCATATATTTAGTTATTATATACTTTAGGATGCTATATTTTGAAACTTCAACTTCTTTTTCAATCAAAAAAATCCCATAATCATTACCATATTTTCTAACATAATCTTTATAGGACTTTTTTAAAATATCATATTTAATATTAAATGGCTCATAACAACGTCCTATGTCTTGAAATTGTGCATTATCTAATATTTTTAGAACTTTTCCATTATGTCGATAACCTTCTATCAGCATCCAATGATTCCAGTCCCGCTCCAAATAATGCTCACTGTAGAATATGCTGTACAAATTTACTCCAACGATAACTGGTACACCCAAATCAATTTTTTCACATATCGATTTAAATGACATATTTTTTTTATTCTTTATTTTTATTCCCCAATACTTATTTATTTCATCAAAAGTTTCTTTTCTCGGAACATAATTTATTTTTTTTTTACAATTATATATGCTATTTAATTTAGATAACATTGCATAGTACTTACCACATCCCTCACCTATATAATCCATAGCAACAATTATTGGATGCTCAAAACAACTAACCTCATCATAATCATAACCATACTTAAAATCATTAATCGATAAGCTATTCATTCCTGATATCTTTCACCCTCTTTGTTCATATAACAATTTATTTAATGTTCTCATTATTATTTTGTAAAAAAGACTTTTCAAAATAATATGATATCTAATTATTCTCTAAGTCTCTGATATGCATAAAATATATGATGCCACCTATAATATCTTTAACGTCATTTGTACACAACTCATTTTTCTTAATATTCTCAGGCATACTATACATTTTCATTTCTTCTGGCAAATAAGAAATCAGGCACATACTGTCTTTAAATAATCCATTAACATTTGTCTGATACTCAAGAATTTCCTTTATCTCTTTTTCACTTGCTGTTTCCATATCATATGCAAGATTATACTCCTCAAACAATTTACTGTTACCCTCATCATCAATGTCCAAAATCTTTAATGTATAATATGCCTTTCCCTGAGTCATATATGGATTCCACTCATATATATAATCTCTTCCATCTTTATTAATAATTCCCACACTTCCCTGAGCCATATGTGGACTTGATATAAAAGTTTTCCATATTAATTTACCGGTTTTTCCAGAATAAATTTCAACTGTGTTTTGTTTTTCCTCTGCATACGGGTCCAAAATCTGTACAATTATTTTTTCCTTAACAGAATCACCAGTAACATCATAGGACCACTCGATTTTATCATTCACATTCAAAGTATCCTGTTTATTATCGTTGGACCTTGAGCAATCTTTATTATGAGCAATGTTTTCAGATTTTTCATACATATCTGTAACAATATCTCCAATAAGTGTATTTTCATAAAACCCATCTTTTTTCGTAACCTCTGGTGTAGAATAACTTACCTCTGGACTATATGAAATAAACTTATGTCCATCTATGGTCATAAAGACTGTATCATCATGATATTTAAAAATCTTTTTTATCTCCTCTTCATCATCTTTTCCAATTTCAAAATCCGACTCATACTTTTCTGACACACTACTTTTACCATCTTCTGATATATCGAGAACTTCCAGACAATACTCCTCTTTTACATCGTCTTCGTTCCAAATATATATATTATTCTTTTCTTCCTTAGCTATTATTCCTACGCTGCCTATATGTTCTTCACACAAATGCATTCCCCATTTTTTTTTTCCTGTTTTTCCTGAAAATACTTCAACAGAATCTTCATTATTACATTTGCCGTAAGATACATTGACAACTATTTTTTCGTTAACAGAATCTCCTGTAATATCGTACTCCCATTCAACTATTTTATTGATATTAGTACTCGTCTCAGTAATTAGGTTTTCCTGTATTTCAACTTTTTGTTTTTCTACTTTCTCATTTTTCTCCTGACATCCTGTTAAGGCAACTAATGCCAAAACAAATATTAATAGCAATCTTCTCATAATGTACTCCTTCCTTCCTATAATAAAACTTATTTAAAACATGCCTTAAAGTCTATTCTCTGTAATCCTGAATATCCTGGATAGTATCCATTATCAAAATATCCTTTCAGTATTTCATTCCACCTTCTTCCATTTTCAGCTAATGTGTTAGCCCCTGTTTGAAACATTGCCGTATACATACAACCTGTGCTTTTAGTGCTTCAATATGACCAGTGGATATAGTCATTTCACACCCAAGAACTCTTTTTGTATAAAGTGAAAAACTAACATTCTCTAACTTATCGGTTGTTCTTTCCGGCATATAGACTGTTACTCTCTTTGGAAAGTATCGATTAAATTCAGTTGTATATGTGTACCCAGGTCTCAACCCATATGTTGATACAGTTGTTGATTTCACATATTTATATATTCTTCTTCTAGAACAAACTCATACTTTGCGTTTATCAGATTTTCATCCAAAATATTCTCCTTAAATATTTTCTTTACTCCGTCAAGTTTGTTTTTGAAAAACCTAATGTATTACTACACACAAATTCTCTTCCTTCTGATTGCCATAACCGGATAAACCATCACCACCGTAATATATACTGCATACCCCAACAGAATATAAACAATATGCGTTGTCTGCCTCAAAAGCATAACACTAAAAACTATCCCTGCAGTTACTGATATACATTGTCTCATTATTATTCTAAATAAAATATAACTTTTTGGCCTTCCACAAATTATTTCAATAGAAAATCTTCTCTGATTGTCTGCTACATATTGAATCAGAAAACTAACTGTATTAATAAATAAAAATACAATGAGAATCACTGAAATAAACATATTCAGTTTAATATCTTCCAGATTTGTATCTTTCAAAATCTTTTTTCTATACTGGTAACTCTCCAGTTCAATCCCTGAAAAGCCCAACTCATCCATTTGTTTTACAAGTTCATCCCTGACACAGGTGTCCTTTATAATTACGGAAGTATTCATCACTGTTGCGTACATCTGAACAACATTTTCCTGTGATACAAGGTCATATTTTTTTTCGTCAAATAAAATAAGTATACTGTCATCTATACACTCAGGGTATGGTGAATCTTTTGGAGAAACATAATAGCTTTCTTTTTCAATAATATCGCTCACAATATACTTTTTTTCCTTATGAAACTCGTCCTGAATAATCTGACCTTTCTTATACCCTTTTCCAACATTATATCCCATCACAATCGGGATATACTCACTACTTTCTATAAACTCTCCATTAATATTATATAAGTCAAAGAAGTTTTTTGTAACGGACAGGGCTCTGTTTCCAAGTATATAGTCATTTGAGTTCTCCACCACCATATATTCAATATCAGGATTTGACGTAATTGAATTATATAGTTCAAACATTTCACTTTTTCCTCTGGTAAATACATACTCTTCATAGCCTGAGGAATGATTCGTAAAAATATAAGTATTATCTTTTCCATCTATTTGCTCCATAATACTTTTCACCTTTGAATAATCCTCATATTGGTTTAACAGCAGACCCGAAAAAAAACATATTACTATTATTTGCAGCGTTACCAAAACAAAATTCACAGCATTACGGCATAAATCATCATACAGGTCATCATAAAAATTAATCAATTTATGTATCATATCCTATTAATCCAACTCCCTCTTTGATTTTATTTGCCAATAAAACTCTGCAGACAAGATATCCCACTATAAGTAACATAATTTCATATTTTACCGGCTCACTGAGAGTAAGATTTGCACTCAAAAGTATTTTGGGTGTTTTCCAAGTTATTACCTGTATGAATAAATAATTAATAATTATTGCCAATACATTTCCAAGCAGAACCGACACAAGTACCCTTATCATATATTGAAATTGTATCCACACTGAAATCTGTTTTGAAGTTTGTCCTAATATCAGCCTGATTCCACATTCATTTCTTCTTCCTTCAAACCATATATATGTAGCCTGCACAACATTAAAAAATCCAAGTACTCCTACCACAAAAAATACTTTTATTAACAGATTGGTTGGACCTAATTTATCTGTACTTTCTATATATTCCCTGGTTCCATAATCATATCGTTTAAGGGATTTAGATATTTCTTTCATACATAACAGACTTTTAGAATTCCCGTCACAATATATGCATTTTACATCCCTCATATTTTCTATGGAATTTGCATTAATATATACCATAATATTATTGTTCACATAGTCATAGTTTTTGCTGTCCATTACGCCAATTACTTCATAATACGTGTTATAAATAAAATAATATCTTTTTCCATCTTTTATATTGCATTGGTCTAACAAATCCTCTGAAATTATGATGGTTTTTGAATCTCCAATAAAATCATCTTCACAGAAATTTCGTCCTGCCCTCAGTTCTAATTTAAACTTAGAATCATCCTTGTATTTTACCGCCATACGACCTTCGCCCATATCCAGAAGAATTAAGTTTTCAGCAGTCATTTTATCCGCTTCTTTCAAAAATTCGCGAATTCCGCTTTTATTTGTTCCTTCAATTTTAATATAATTGTCAGACAAAAATGTTGATGCCTTGTAAAAATCCTTATGAGATTTTGATTGCATATTTTGAATCAATATGATAAATACCGTTGAAATCATATACACGAAAATCATCAAGCCGCTTTTATATATAATCCTTCTCATAACATATTTTACCATCTTTTATTTTAATTATTCTGTCACATTGTTTGGCGATATCAATATTATGGGTTACAATTATCACAGTTGTTCCCAACTCATTGATACGCTTTAATAAATCCATTATCAATTTACCTGTTTCCGAATCAAGAGCTCCTGTGGGTTCATCTGCCAATAACAAATCTGGCTCATTTATCATTCCACGTGCAATGGCTACCCTTTGTCTTTCACCCCCTGATAATCTTGTAACTATTTTTTTCCTTTTGTTACTTAACCCAATTTTACCTAATATATCATTTACCTTTTTATCTTGAAGATTCCTACTAATTCCTTTTATTTTCATGGGCAATCTAATATTATACTCAACACTTTCTCTCTCAAGCAGGGCAAAATTTTGGAAAACAAATCCAATTTGATTATTTCTTATTTTGGCCAGACTTTTATCCGACTCCTTGCTAATATCTATTCCATTAAATAAATATTGCCCACTAGTTGGATTATCAACAGTACCTATAATCTTCAGCAATGTAGATTTACCCGAACCTGATTCACCCATAATTGCCAGCATTTCTCCTGCGTTTACAGACAAATTAACACTCCTTAACGCTTCTACAGAATACCCCTTATCTTTATAAACCTTACTTATGTTTATTAATTCTATTATTGCCATAAACTTTTCCCATTTAATTTGTCTTTTCTACCCAGTAAATGTATCTTTACATCCTTGTCAAAATATCCATTATCCTTTGTACACAAAACGTCATCCAATCCATACCCTTTTCCAAATCTGCATATACATGCATTTTCTTCCATCCCTTAACCACCCTTAATTATTGTTTTGTAGCATCAACGGTTGATGATAAGTATTACATAAATTTTATTTTTTTCAATATGTTATGCATCAAACGACACTTTTTCTACATTTCTGGTCATTTTTTTGCATTATATAAACCCATATCTTTTATTCTTTCCATACATCCCTCTGTAATCACACCAATTATCTGTAATCCTGCCACCAGTACCATTCCAAGAAACATACAAATTGATAGTTTTTTTCTTACCATTAACAGCAAAAAATACAACCCAACAAATACGACTGTGGTAAGCACTGTTTTTTTCGCATATAGCTTTTTCTCGTTTTCATCCAGTCTTCTATTTTCAGAATCTATAGGACCCATAAAACAAATAATTACCCCGGTGATAATTACAAGCAGATTTATGTAAGCACTGTATTTTATCCTGTCTGCAAGATATAGACATAAAAAAATACTTCCACACGAAAATATCATACACATCCACGAATACTTTGCATGATATCCGCCACAATATTTTCTAAACGCTATCACTGTCACGACAACACTAACACTCTCCAGAAAATTCCTCGTAAATATACCGTAAATAAATACAATTGTTACAGGAACCAAAAGCAATAAAAAGCTATAGACAGCATATTCATATAATTCTATATCTTCTATTGTAATAACTCCCTGTTTAACCAACCAAGCGGATAAATCTTCAGATAGTCTTTTCATATTTATTTTTTCTTGAATTTATCCAATCCCGCTGGCACCTTTGGCTGATGCACAAATCCGCATGATGCCGAATTTGCATCTGTTTTTAAGCGACCGTTTAATACTGAAACCATAGCTTTAGCAACTTTTTTTGAAATTTTTTTCTCTTCCATAATAATAATCCACCTTTCCGTACATCAACCGTTGACTGCTACTCTATAAATAATACCTTATGATTAAAAAACCTACGATACCACTTTCACCAACAGACATTTTTATCTGTTTTTTGGTATGAAATTACCATTTTTTTATAAAAATGTAATGTATCTCATAACAATCTATGCTATACTTTACATAACAACAAAAAAACCTTATTTTCTAGTGAAAGGAACGAAAAAAATGACTGACAATGAAGTATATATGCTCATGGGCAACAGAATTCGATTGCGCAGGAAAGAGATGAAAATAAACCAGAATAAACTTGCTGACCAGATTCAAATCTCAAGAAATCATATGTCCGCAATAGAAAACGGCCGAGAAAAGCCCGGCATTGATACGCTTCTTAAAATCTGCACAGCACTAAAGGTTACACCAGACTTTCTCTTATTGGGTAACATTCACCCAAACAACGTACCCGAAAGCATTTTAGAGAGCCTGCGACTTTGCAGCTATGAAGACATAATACTTGTACGTCAGTTTATAGAACTCCTTATCAATCGAAACTCAAAGGACTGGAATGAAAAACATTTTTATTAACAGTTACCAATATTTATGTATTAACGTCTTTTTGTGCAAAATCATAGATTTTTATGTATTTATATGCTATAATTCACAACACTATTAACAGTTGGACAAACTAATTTTGGAGTGACTATGAGAATACTAATTTGTGATGATGATGAACTGGTTTCATCTCAGCTTGTGAAAATTTTAGAAACCTATTTTGAAAAAAATAATTTACTGATGCCTGATATAGTAACATACACCAATGGAGAGGCTCTGCTTAATGATTCAGCAGAAAAAGATATTGTCTTTCTTGATATTGAAATGCCCGGTGCAAGTGGCATATTGGTCGGAAATAAACTTAAGAAAAAAAATGCAAACACAATAATTTTAATTGTTACCTCTTATATAGAATACTTAGATGATGCAATGCGTTTCAATGTATTTCGTTACATAACAAAACCGCTGGAGCCACAGCGTATTTTCAGAAATTTAAAAGAGGCACTAACCCAATACTACAGTATCAATAAAAAAGTCAGCATTGAAACAGAGGAAGGTACATTTATGGTCAATACTTCTGAAATAGTTCTTGTTGAATCTCTTTCACGTAAGGTTTTGATACATACACCAAAAAAAGATTATATTTCGCTAAAAAATTTAAAATACTGGAGCGATTCATTGGACTTACCCTGCTTTTTTTCGCCTCATAAAAGCTTTATTATAAACTTTAATTATGTAACAGACTTTAATCATACTTTGATAAACTTATGCAATGGACAGTTTTCTGCCTATCTTACCCGCAGGAAATATTCCGAATTCAAAAAAAATATATTTATTATATTTGGAAGGAAAAAATTAACAAATGACAACCCCAATTTTATTCTTTATTGTTTTATATTCTTCTATATATATCGTTGAAGGTATAATCTTGTATATATACTGCAAAAAGCTCTTTTCTACAAATAAATCAAAAAAATATATAATGCTATGCTATACATTAATATATGGTCTTTTGTTTGCTATTTCATTTGCAGAGTCCATAAAAATAAATATGATATTCTTCTCTATTGCCAATTTTCTCCTTCTTATTATTGTGTACAATACCAGTTTTGGTATTTCTCTTCTGCATGCCCTTATAACAAATTGTGTAAACACTTTCAGCGAATTGATTGTAATGGGATTGTCTCAACAATATAACAGTTCAATTAGAACAAATACTACTTTTCTAGTTATTTTAACCGTTACCAGTAAAATTATTTATTTTCTTGTTCTTATGATTATTGCCAACATTTTTATTATGTGCAATAAATCAACCCCAGAGACAGAAAAATATATTAATAAAAACTCATTTGCTACCAACATAACCAATATCCTAATATTGTTAATTCC
>JBNRML010000048.1:0-25669 GCA_050309585.1 Lachnospiraceae bacterium | reverse complement strand
CTTGATAAGTTGAGGAAAATATAATACAATACAGTGTGCAAAAGTAATTTAGTATTACTTCTTATATGGAGGAATTGAAAATAAATGAGTGAAAAAAACGTTTTTGATGATGATTTTGAGATGGATTTTCTGGATGACGAGCCTGTTGACGACGTTTTGGGCAAAAAAATTGTTAATAAAGACTCGGAAAATCAAAAAAATGGTTTTTCAGAGGATGTAGCCATAGAAGAGATGACAGTTGAAGAACTGGAAGAAGAGTATTCTGAGGATGAAGAGATGTATGAGGAATCAGAAGATGACATAGATCAGGATTTTGATGAAGATTCAGATGATTCAGATGAATCAGATGACAGGCCATCAAGGAAGAATGGAAGAACGAAAGGGAAGCTGTCAAAGCAGGAAATCATTAACAGGGTGATGATTGGTCTGGGAATTGTCATTGGCTGCTTTACTATTTTTTATGGTACTATATTTTTGAAGGCATTTCTTTTTAAGGATAAGCCTCAGGAGGAGAGCCCGGTAGAAAATCAGGAGCAGGCAGGCGGTGAAGAATTGCCACCTGAGAATAATGGTGATTTCTTTGTCAGCAAAAATACTGATGAAATGATTTCACAGGATATTAAGGATCTTTTGAATGATGCTGATTTGGATTCCATGAAGACAGGCTATCAGAAGATTGATGAACAGGTTACAAATATTCTTAATGTGACATGTAAGGATGATATGTCCCAGTATGACAAGGTTAGAAATATATATGATTACCTGATGGAAAGCTATGAGCTCAGAGAATCATCTTATGTGGATTCAGATACAATATATGACTACTGTTCGGGAATGAATTTCATATCAGATTACGATATGGAAATGATTTACAGAGCCGGTACGGTATTTAGTGGAAAACGCGGTGATTCATTGGATTTTGCAGCGGCTTTTGCCATAATATTGAGAAATGTCGGTTATGAGGCATATTTCATTGATGGCGAGATGATGGTTGACTCAGAATATGAAGACCATGGTTACACTGTGGTTGAGATTAATAAAAAATATTACATTTTTGACCCGGCAGAAGAGAAAAACATGGTGGGTGAAGATGGAAAAGTAATGTACAATGTATTTTGTAAGACATTCACGGAAATGTCTGATAAGTACAAAACCGGCGATGTAAGTGATGCACTTGAAGAATTCAAAGAGTTTGAAACACTTGGAGATATGTCATTCAGTGTTAAGGTCACAACTAGTGGCGGTGACAGCACAAAGGGAAGCGTTAATTACAGCGAAAGCGGAAACACGGTAACATTGGATGAACTTGAAGTTGATGTTTATGATAAGGTTTACCTTTCAGGAAGTGTTACGGGAAGCAGCAGAAGTACATGGAAGCTTATTGTCAAGGTTTATGATAAGAATAAAAATTACATTACTGAGTCCACTCTTTATAGTGAGACAAACAGTGATAAGGAAAATGATGTTTCTTACACACCTGCCCGTGGCGGATATATGAAGCTTGTATATATGGTTACAGATGAAAATGGCAGAACCTGCACATCTAATACTATGATAAAGGTCAATGCACCGGAAGAGGAAGAGACTACAACTAAGGCAAATCAAAACGACAATGATGACGATGATGATAATGGCAATAATAATAATGACAATGATAATGACGACGATAATGATGATTCAGGAAATAAAAAGCCAGTTAACAGTGATTCAGAGTTGAATTGAGAATATAATTGACCAGTCGAGTTTGGCTGGTCAATTGTTTTCAATTTGCTTCGATATGGAGGTTAGTATATGATTTTAAATGTAACAAATTTAAGTCACGGTTTTGGTGATAGAGCTATTTTTAACAATGTGTCCTTCAGATTACTTAAAGGCGAGCACATTGGGCTTGTTGGAGCTAATGGTGAAGGAAAGTCTACATTTATGAATATAGTCACAGGAAAATTAATGCCTGATGAAGGAAATGTAGAGTGGAATAAGAACGTAAGAGTTGGATATTTAGACCAGCACGCAGTATTGGAAAAAGGTATGACCATAGAGAGCGTTCTTAAATCTGCCTTTGACTATATGTTTAAACTGGAAGAAAAAATGAATGAGATTTGCGATAAGCTTTCTGAGGCTTCTGAGTCAGAGATGGAAGCAATGATGGATGAGCTTGGTACCATTCAGGACGTTCTTACAAATAATGATTTTTACACAATTGATGCAAAGGTTGAGGAAGTGGCGAGAGCCCTGGGCTTGTTGGAATTAGGACTTGACCACGACGTGACGGATTTGAGTGGTGGACAGAGAACAAAGGTATTATTAGGAAAGCTTTTGCTTGAAAAACCGGATATTCTCCTTCTAGATGAGCCGACAAACCACCTTGACGCAAATCATATTGAGTGGCTTAAGAGATATCTTCAGGAATACGAAAATGCCTTTATTTTAATATCTCATGACATTCCATTTCTGAACAGCGTTGTAAATCTGATTTACCACATGGATAATCAGGAACTCAACAGATATGTTGGTGACTATGACAAGTTTATGGAAGTGTATGAGATGAAACAGGCCCAATTAGAGGCGGCATATAAGAGACAACAGCAGGAAATTGAAGACCTTAAGGATTTTGTTGCGAGAAATAAGGCAAGGGTTTCCACAAGAAATATGGCAATGTCAAGACAGAAAAAGTTAGACAAGATGGACATAATCGAGCTTAAGAAGGAAAAACCAAAGCCGGAGTTTAATTTCAAAAATGCCAGGGCAACCGGAAAGGTTATTTTTGAAACTACTGATTTAGTCATTGGTTATGACAAAGCATCACCACTTTCAAAGCCAATAAACCTCAGAATGGAAAGAGGAGAGAAGATTGCCATTGTGGGAACAAATGGTATTGGTAAGACTACATTTTTAAAGAGTGTTCTGGGAATAATAGAACCAATATCAGGAAAGGCTACCTTGGGAGATTATCTTGAAATAGGATATTTTGAACAGGAGATAAAAGCGGGAAATAATAGCTGCATTGAAGAAATATGGGAAGAATTTCCATCTTATTCGCAGTATGAAGTTCGTTCTGCATTGGCAAAATGTGGTCTCACAACAAAACACATTGAGAGTCTTGTGAGGGTATTAAGTGGTGGAGAACAGGCAAAGGTCAGACTTTGTAAGCTGATTAACAGAGAGACAAATATTCTTCTTCTGGATGAGCCGACAAACCATCTCGATGTGGATGCAAAGGATGAACTAAAGAGAGCATTAAAGGAATACAAGGGTGGAATTTTACTTGTATGTCATGAACCTGAATTCTATGAGGGTCTTGTGGATAAGGTTTGGAATCTTGAAGAGTTTTCAAGACTTACGGTATAGGAAAAGTTATTAAGAAAGCGATGCACTAGTATTGGCGGAATGGAGATTAGTGTGAGTGAATATTCTGATTATTTGGAAAAATGCATGCTGTGCCCAAGGCAATGTGGTATTAACAGATATGAGAGCAAAGGATTTTGTGGTGCAGGCAGTAAGATAAAGCTTTCAAGGGCAGCCCTTCATTACATGGAGGAACCCTGCATCAGTGGAACAAAGGGCAGTGGAACCATATTTTTTGCCGACTGTAATATGAAGTGTGTTTTTTGTCAAAATCATTCAATATCACATGACGGATTCGGCAAGGAAGTGGAGAGTGGAAGATTTGCAGAAATATGTCTTGAATTACAGGAAAAGGGAGCAAATAATATAAATCTCGTAACTCCCACAATGTATGTTCCAATAATTGTGAAGGAGATAAAATCCATAAAAGATAAATTACATATTCCGGTGGTTTATAATACAGGAGGATATGAAAGAAGGAAAACTATTTCACTTCTTGAGGGTGTGGTGGACATTTATCTCACAGACATAAAATATTTTGATGATGAGATTGCCATAAAATATTCTGCCGCACCAGATTATTATATGTATGCTAAAGAGGCGTTGGTTGAAATGATAAATCAGGTGGGAAAACCAGAGTATTATAATTTCAACGGACAGGAAATGTTACTAAAAAAAGGTGTTATTGTGAGGCATCTTGTAATGCCGGGAAACCGAAAGGATTCACTGAAAATAGTACAATGGCTGGGTGAAAATATTAATCCTGAGGATTATGTCATTAGTCTTATGAGCCAGTACACGCCAGGGCACGGAGAAAGCATTTATCCTGAGCTTAACCGCAGAATTACATCTTTTGAATACGAAAGTGTAGTGAAGGAGGCAATAAAGTATAATATTGTAAATGGATACATGCAGGAGAGAAACAGTGCCGGGAAGGAATATACTCCGGATTTTAACCTTGAAGGGGTAGATGACAGTGATAATGAACTGTTACATATTTGAAATAAATTGCCTTGTTGGCGGAAGAGAGGTTTTTATGGAAAGAAAAAATGTGTGGACAAGTTATGGTGAAAAGGAAGTCAAAGAATTAGAAAAACTCAATAAAGAATATATTTCTTTTTTGAATCATGGAAAGACAGAGAGAGAATGTGCTTCGGTCACAGTGAAAATGGCAAAGGAAGCCGGATACAAAAATATAGAGGGCTATATTAAGGAAGGAAAAAAGGTAAAGGCCGGGGACAAACTTTATTGTGTATATATGGATAAGTCAGTGGTTTTATTCAATGTGGGAAGCGAGCCTATTTCACAGGGAATGAACATCCTGGGGGCACATATTGACTCTCCGAGACTTGATTTGAAGCAGAATCCACTATTTGAGGACAGTGAAATTGCTTATTTGGATACACATTATTATGGTGGAATAAAAAAATACCAGTGGGTTACCATTCCTTTGGCTATTCATGGTGTTGTTGCCAAAAAAGATGGAACCAGGGTTGACATCGTGATAGGAGAAGATGAAAAGGACCCTGTGGTATTTATTTCAGATCTTCTCGTACATCTTTCACAGACACAGCTTGAGAAAAAGGGCTCAGTTGTGGTAGAAGGTGAAGATTTAAATGTAATAATTGGAAATCGTCCTTTAAAGGGCAAGGAAAAAGATGCAGTAAAGGAAAATATCCTTAAGATATTAAAGAAAAAATATGATATTGAAGAGGAGGATTTTATATCAGCCGAGTTAGAGGTGGTTCCGGCAGGAAAGGCAAGAAGTGCAGGAATTGACTCGAGCATGGTAATGTCTTATGGACATGATGACAGAGTTTGTGCTTTTACATCCTTAAAGGCAATGCTTGAGGTTGAAAATGTTAAAAAGACATCATGCTTATTGTTGGTTGATAAAGAGGAAATAGGAAGTGTTGGAGCAACGGGAATGAGGTCTAAGTTTTTTGAAAATGTATTGGCAGAATTACTTGACAGAATGGGAGAGTATTCAGAACTCAACCTTAGACGTTGTCTTGCAAATTCAAAAATGCTGTCTTCAGACGTTAGTGCAGCCTTTGATCCTACTTATGCCTCAGCTTTTGAGAAGAAGAATGCGGCATATTTCTCGAAGGGAATTGTTATCAATAAATACACGGGAAGCCGTGGTAAATCAGGCTCAAATGACGCAAATGCTGAGTATCTTTCATATATAAGAAATATTTTTGAGAAGAATAACGTGGCATATCAGACCGCAGAGCTTGGGAAAGTAGACGCAGGTGGCGGTGGAACCATCGCATATATCATGGCACTTTATGGAATGGATGTAATCGACAGTGGCGTTGCCGTTTTAAATATGCATGCACCTTATGAGGTTGTGAGCAAAGCTGACGTCTATGAGGCAAAGAAGGCATATTGTGCATTTATAGATATGTAAAAGAAAAAAGGGATGTCGCACCGGAAAGGTTCTTTCTGAACTTTGGGTATGCGATATCCCTTTTTTTATGCACTTTTTAGTTATTAACTTTATGTATAGGTTATTTATATCTGCTCTAACGTTCTGTCACAGATTTTAGTGAGAAGGTAATTTATGTCTTTGAACTCATAGATATCATTTTCGAGACAGAATCTTATTACCAAATCGCTTTCAGAAGAATTTGTCAGTGCATAACCAGCTCTTTTAAGCAGGGCCCTTGCTTCTGAAATATTTAAATCAAGACCAAAGCACACAGCAACAGCCTCCCATTTTTCAACGGAAAATGAGGAGTTATTTTTTGAAAATACTCTTGACTCTAAATTGTATTCTGTACACAGGGTTGAAGATTTAATATGATTTTCGTTAAGATATAGCTGTACAATATCCTGAAATAATTCAGGGTCTCCGTGAGATTTATACCATTCTTCACAGGCTTCTCTTTCTGGATCGGATTTTATGGAAAGAGTGTTGAATGCATAGCGCTCGCTTCCACGCTCTCTCACATAGTGAACCTGAATGAAAGTTTTAGCTTCTTCGTATAGTTGTTCATATTTTTTGCTTTTGCTATTTTTAAACAGGCCTGATAAAAAATCCATGTTTTCACCACTTTCATAAAAAGTTTAATCTCGCAGACTATTGTATCACAAATTTCAGTTTTTTTATATAAAAAATAAAGTTATTGACATAATAGGGTAAGAAAAAGGTTGTATAAGCTCTTATTATCATTTATACTAGGAACGAATTAATATAAATGGAGATTAGATGGAGATTATTATGTCATTGATAAATCAGGAAAATATAAGAAATTTTTGTATTATTGCCCATATAGATCACGGAAAATCAACCCTTGCGGATAGAATCATTGAAAAAACAGGCCTACTTACCAGCAGGGAAATGCAGGCACAGGTACTTGACAATATGGAACTTGAGAGGGAAAGAGGCATAACAATAAAATCTCAGGCTGTGAGAACTGTATACAAGGCAAAGGATGGTCAGGAATATATTTTCAACTTAATTGACACGCCGGGACATGTGGATTTTAATTATGAGGTGTCAAGAAGCCTTGCGGCCTGCGATGGCGCAATTTTGGTTGTGGATGCGGCACAGGGGGTAGAGGCACAGACACTGGCAAATGTTTACATGGCTCTTGACCATGATTTGGATGTAATGCCGGTTATTAATAAAATTGACCTCCCAAGTGCGGAACCACAGAGAGTTATTGATGAGATAGAGGATGTTATTGGTATTGAGGCACAGGACGCACCACTAATTTCTGCAAAGGTGGGACTTAATATTGACGAGGTGCTGGAACAGATTGTCACAAAGATTCCTGCCCCTAAGGGAGATAAGGATGCACCATTAAAGGCTCTGATATTTGACAGCGTGTATGATTCCTACAAAGGTGTAATTGTTTTTTTCAGAGTAATGGATGGAACCATAAAAGTAGGAACCCAGATTAAAATGATGGCTACAGGTGCCCAGGCAAATGTGGTTGAGGTTGGATACTTTGGAGCAGGACAGTATTTTCCGTGTGATGAATTGTCAGCGGGAATGGTTGGATACTTAACGGCAAGCATCAAAAATGTAAAGGATACTACAGTCGGTGACACTATTACTGATGCGGAAAGGCCTTGTGAGGAGGCTTTGCCGGGATACAAGAAGGTTAATTCCATGGTTTACTGTGGTCTTTATCCTGCAGATGGAGCTAAATATCCGGACCTTCGAGATGCACTGGAAAAGCTTCAGTTAAATGATGCATCGCTGAATTTTGAGCCTGAAACCTCCATTGCGCTGGGCTTCGGTTTCAGATGCGGCTTTTTGGGCCTTCTTCATTTGGAAATCATACAGGAAAGGCTTGAGAGAGAATATAATTTAGATCTGGTTACGACGGCGCCTGGAGTTGTATATAAGGTATACAAAACAAGCGGAGAGGTTATAGAGCTTACAAATCCGTCAAATCTTCCGGATCCTTCTGAAATAGAATATATGGAGGAACCAATAGTCAAGGCTGAGATTATGGTTACTACGGAATTTATTGGTTCAATAATGGAATTATGCCAGGAGAGAAGGGGAACCTATCTTGGAATGGAATACATTGAGGGAACAAGGGCACTCTTGAAATATGATTTACCATTAAATGAAATAATATATGATTTCTTCGATGCATTAAAATCAAGATCAAGGGGATATGCTTCCTTTGATTATGAGATGAAGGGCTACGAGAGATCAGAACTTGTTAAGCTGGATATTCTCATTAATAAAGAAGAAGTTGATGCACTTTCCTTTATTGTTCATGCCGGGACAGCCTATGAGAGAGGAAGAAAAATGTGTGAAAAGCTTAAGGAGGAAATTCCGAGACAGCTCTTCGAAATTCCTATTCAGGCAGCAATTGGCAGCAAGGTAATTGCCAGGGAAACGGTGAAGGCCATGAGAAAAGACGTATTGGCTAAATGCTATGGTGGTGACATTTCAAGAAAGAAGAAGCTTCTTGAAAAACAGAAGGAAGGAAAGAAGCGCATGAGACAGGTTGGAAATGTGGAGATACCTCAGAAGGCATTTATGGCCGTACTCAAGCTTGATGACAAATAAGAAAGTTAAGGTATGATATGGTAGCAGGAATATATGTTCATATTCCTTTTTGCATAAGAAAATGTAAATATTGTGATTTTGCATCCTTTCCGGGAAGTATCGGGGAAATGGATGTTTATCACAGGACACTCATAAAAGAAATTGAATCAACGGAATCAGGTGGGAGAGCTGTTGATTCAGTTTTTTTTGGTGGAGGAACTCCATCAGTTTATCCTGTGGAGTTAATGGAAGATTTGTTATGCAAATTAAGGGATAAATTTAAATTAAATACCAATGAATGTGAGATAACAATGGAGGCGAATCCCGGAACTCTGACCAGGGATAAACTTCTGCGATATAAAAAAGCAGGAATCAACAGAATCAGTGTGGGACTTCAGTCAGCGGATAATAAGGAATTAAAAACATTAGGCAGAATTCATGATTTTGAGACCTTTAAGAAATCATATTTATTGGCAAGGGAAGCCGGGTTTGAAAACATTAACATAGATTTAATGTCAGGAATACCCGGGCAGACTGTGGAGAGCTTTACAAATTCACTTAATGAGGTTATTAAGCTGAATCCAGCACATATTTCTGTATACAGTCTTATAGTTGAAGAAGGCACGCCTTTTTTTGAATTGTGTGGTGATGGTGGGGAATATGAAGCTCTTTTGCCGGATGAAGACACGGACAGGGAAATGTATCACAGAACAAAGGATATTCTGGGTAAAGCAGGATATAACAGATACGAGATTTCAAACTATTCAAAGGCAGGGACAGAATGCAGGCACAATCTGAAATATTGGGATTGCGAAGAGTATTTTGGTTTTGGGCTTGCGGCAGCTTCCTATATAGATGGTGAAAGATATACAAATACGGCAGATATGAGGGAGTATATTGAGGCAGAAGGAAGTCCTGAATTGATTAGAAGGGATAAGGAATTTATAGATGCAGGGGCACAGATGTCAGAATATATGATATTGGGTCTTAGAAAAACCAGTGGGGTTTCAATTTCCGGATTTGAAGAGAAATTTAATGCGTCTATATATGAAGTGTTTGGAGAGAAAATAGAGAAGTTTATTGAAAATGGACTGTTGATAAATCAAGGAGACAGACTGTTTTTGTCAGATTATGGGACCGATGTCAGTAATCAGGTCTTTATGGAATTTTTATAAGTAAAGTGCTTGTTATTTTTTTCTCTGTTAAGTATAATTATATACAGTCTTTTTTGAAAATACAGAAACGGAGGGTGGTAAAATGGGCGAAGCGTACCATGAACATCTAGTAAAGAGAAAAAACACAGCTGAGGGTATGATGCTTAGGATATTTGTTGTTCTTGCATGTGTTTCATCAGTAATTGTAGGTATGGGAACAAATCCATTGGTATTTGCCATAAGTGTGGCTCTTGCCTATCTTGTGAGATATGTGTTTCATGCCACAGATGTGGAATATGAATACATTTATATAAGTGGAGAGATTGAGATTTCCAAAATATGTGGAAAAATGAAGAGAAAAACACTTAAAACATTTGACATTGAAAATCTTGAGATGCTGGCTCCTGAAGGAGATGACGAGCTTCAGACTTTTGAGAGACAGGAGCATCAGGTATTTGACTACTCATCTCTTGTCAAAGAAAATCAGAAATATGTGGCTTTTATCAGGAAGGATTCGAATCTCACAAAGATAATATTTGAGCCAAGTGAAGCTATTGTAAAGGAAGCAAAGATGATGGCACCGAGAAAGGTTGTTTTTAAGGAATCAAAAAAGGTCGAATTAAATAAAGATTGAATTGAATAAAAGTTCAATCGCAAAGGTGATAATTAATAATTGACATCGTGGAACTAATTTGGTAAAATCGACAATTAATATCAAAAATTGCAACAATATATTTATTTCTACAGAAAGTGAGGACAATGAAAATGGGACAGATTATTGGCGAAGGTATAACATTTGATGATGTGCTTTTAGTACCTGCATATTCTGAAGTAACACCAAATATGATTGATTTATCTACAAATCTTACAAAGAAAATCAAGCTTAACATTCCTATGATGAGTGCAGGAATGGATACTGTTACAGAACACAGAATGGCTATTGCTATGGCGAGACAGGGTGGTATTGGAATTATTCATAAGAATATGTCTATTGAGGAACAGGCAGATGAAGTGGATAAGGTAAAGCGTTCAGAGAATGGAGTAATCACAGATCCGTTTTATTTGTCACCTGAGCACACATTGGAAGATGCAAATATGTTAATGGCTAAATTCAGAATTTCAGGTGTGCCAATTGTTACAGAAAATAAAAAGCTTGTTGGAATTATCACAAACCGTGATTTGAAATTTGAGACAGATTATTCAAAGAAAATAAAGGATTGCATGACAAGTGAAGGTCTTGTTACGGCAAAGGCAGGTATTACCTTGGAAGAGGCAAAGAAGATTCTTGCATCAGCCAGAAAAGAAAAGCTTCCTTTAGTGGATGATGATTACACCTTAAAGGGACTTATTACAATTAAGGATATTGAAAAACAGATTAAATATCCATTGTCAGCAAAGGATTCACAGGGAAGATTGTTATGTGGTGCTGCAGTTGGTATCACAACAAATGTTATGGACAGAGTTGCAGCACTTGTGGCAGCTAAAGTTGACGTAATCGTCATCGACTCAGCTCATGGACATTCAAAAAATATTATTAATACAGTTAAACAGATTAAAGAAGCTTATCCGGATTTACAGGTCATTGCAGGTAACATAGCAACAGGCGAGGCTGCAAAAGCACTTATTGAAGCTGGAGTTGATGCTGTTAAGGTTGGTATCGGACCTGGTTCAATTTGTACAACCCGTGTTGTTGCAGGTATCGGTGTACCACAGATTACAGCTATCATGGATTGCTACAACGTAGCCAAGGAATATGGAATTCCTGTTATCGCGGACGGAGGAATTAAGTTCTCTGGTGATATGACAAAGGCAATTGCAGCAGGTGCAAACGTATGTATGATGGGAAGCATATTTGCAGGATGTGACGAGAGCCCGGGAACATTTGAATTATTCCAGGGTAGAAAATATAAGGTTTACCGTGGCATGGGTTCCATTGCAGCCATGGAAAACGGAAGTAAGGACAGATATTTCCAGACAGACGCAAAGAAGCTTGTTCCGGAAGGCGTTGAGGGAAGAGTTGCATACAAGGGAACTGTTGAAGATACAGTATTCCAGCTTGTAGGTGGTGTCCGCTCAGGTATGGGATATTGTGGAACTCCAACTATTGAAGATTTGAAGCAGAACGGAAAATTTGTTAAGATTTCAGCAGCTTCATTAAAAGAGAGTCATCCACACGACATCCATATCACAAAAGAAGCACCAAACTACAGTATTGATGTATAAAAGCATAAAATATAGTAGAAACCATGTAAAAAGAGTGTTAAAATCATAGTAGGTTTTAACACTCTTTTTGTATGATGGAATGGAGATTAGTGTGAAAAAAGACTCTGAAAGAGCTCTTTTTTCATACAACGAATTGAGACGGAGCCTCAATTCGAGCTATCGCAGTCGAGAAACAGGATAAAACTGATTTCTCGACGCGTGTCTTCGCAAATAAATTTGCTCCGACATGGAGGTTGCTATGATAAAAAAATTTAGAATTGGAAATCCCATTGAGACTGGGGCTGTTGTAGAGGATGTTACTGTAGAAAAGGGTAAAATTGATGAGATTGGTGGAATATCTGTTGATGAGGCAGGTTATCACATCCGTTTGAGTGAAAAGGCAAAAATATATGGTCTGGGCGAAAGTATGAGAGGGATAAACAAGAGAGGATACAAATATACAAGCTTTTGTACAGATGATCCGTCACATACAGAAGAAAAAGAGTCTCTGTATGGTGCACATAACTTTTTTGTTGTTGTTCAGGAAGAAATAAGGGGATTTTTCTTTGATAATCCTGGAAAAATAGTTTTTGATATGGGATTTACGAAGACAGATGAGATTTTATGTACTCCTAAATATCAAGATTCTGATATATATGTCATTGAAGGTGAGAGTATCACGGGAGTTGTAAAAGAATTCAGAAGAATTATCGGAAAGAGCTATATTCCACCGATGTGGGCATTTGGTTTTGGTCAGAGCAGATGGAGTTATGAGAATAAAGATAGGGTGAATGAGGTTGTTGAGGGCTACGAAAAATGTGATATGCCCATTACTTCCGTATATATGGATATTGATTATATGGAAGAATACAAGGATTTCACAGTTAGTGAAGAGAGATTTCCTGATTTTAAAAACTATGTAGGTGATTTAAAAAACAGGGGAATAAGACTTGTTCCGATTATTGATGCCGGAGTAAAAATTCAGGAAGGTTATCAGGTATATGAGGAAGGCATTAAGAATAATTACTTTGTCAAGGATGAGAATGGCAAGGATTATGTAACGGCAGTCTGGCCGGGATGGACACATTTTCCTGATTTTCTGAATACTGGGGCTAGAAAATGGTTTGGAGATTATTATAAGAAATTAATAGATTTAGGGATTGAGGGCTTTTGGAACGATATGAATGAGCCAGCAATCTTTTACAGCCGCAGGAAGGTTGACGAATTGAGGGAGCTTTTGAAAAACACAGATTTCGAGGATGATAATGATTTTGTGAATTTGAAATACAAATTCAGGGAATTATCCAACAACCCTGATGATTATAATGCCATGTATCACAATATGGATGGGGTAAAAATAAACCATGACAGAGTGCATAATTTATATGGGTATAAGATGACAGATGCGGCAGGAGAGGCATTTGAAAGAAATTATCCTGACAGGAAGTTTTTGATGTTCTCAAGAGCATCATATATTGGAATGCATAGAAAAGCGGGATTATGGATGGGAGATAACTGTTCGTGGTGGTCACACATTCTTTTGAATTTAAAAATGCTTCCAGGTCTTAATATGTGTGGATTTTTGTATACAGGGGCAGATATTGGTGGCTTTGGATGCAACGCTTCTGAAGAGCTGGTACTTCGCTGGATGGCATTAGGGGTATTTACTCCTTTGATGAGAAATCATTCAGCAATGGGAACAAGAAATCAGGAATGTTTCAGATTTGATGACAAAGCAGGATTTAAGAATATTTTGTATACAAGATACAGACTTATACCATATTTATATAAAGTGTATGTTGATGCTGCCACTAATGACGATATGATGTTTAAGCCGTTGGCTGTTGAATTTGATGATGAAATATCTGCTGATATAGAGGACCAGTTGCTTTTAGGCGATATAATGATTGCTCCTGTGTATGAGCAGAACAGAAGCGGAAGATATGTATATCTTCCTGAAAATATGACATTTGCAAAATTTCAACCGGAGGGAAAACTTTATACCGAAAAAATGGAGAAGGGTGTACATTATATAAATGTAGATACAGATGAGGTGCCATTATTTGTGAGGGATGGTGTAAAGATTCCTGTGGTTAAGTACGATATTGTAACTGAAAAATCAAACAGGGCAAAAATACAGGATTGTTCAATGGAGTACAAGGATGAGGATTTTGAAATGATTTAATTTAATGTACTCACATTTTAATCTGTGGAGGTAATTATGTCCAATAAAATGACAAAAAATGATATAAAGAAAATTGAAGAGGAAATAGAATACAGAAAGCTTGTTGTGCGAAAAGAGGCCATAGAGGCAGTTAAAGAGGCAAGGGCACAGGGAGATTTAAGTGAGAATTTTGAGTATTACGCTGCAAAAAGAGACAAAAACAAAAATGAGAGCAGAATAAGATATCTTGAGAGGCTCTTGAAAACTGCTGACATAATTGAAGATGATAAAAAGGAAGACGAGATAGGATTATACAGTGTTGTTGAATTGTATCTTCCAGAAGATGACGAAGAAATGACTGTAAAGCTTGTCACATCCATAAGAGGAGATTCCATGAAAGGTTTTATCAGCATCGATTCTCCACTTGGTATGGCAATGAAAGGCCATAAGGTTGGGGATAAGATTCATGTAAAAGTATCTGACAGCTACGAATATGATGCAATTGTAAAAAGCATTGAGCAGACTGTTGATGACGGAACTGATGACATAAGAAGTTATTAAAAGATTTTAAAGTCAACAATCTTTACTACTCTGGCAGTTTTATGTTATAATTGATAATATTTTATTGTGTGACGAGAAAAATATTACGAAAGGACAAGGTTGTGAATGAGACTGGAATTTAAAGAATATATTAAAAATATAATTAGAAGACTTGATGCAATAAAAACAGACAGACACAGTGACAGAATCTGTATTATGAAGCATTATACCGGTTTTAGCATGGAAGAAGAAGACATAATAAACATAATGGCGTCATTAGATTTTGAATGTGATATGTATTATTATAGTTTCAGTGATATAGATGTCCAGTCACCTTTTTGTCCTTTTTTGGGAATTATTAAAGAGATGTATTCTAAGTACTATAAAGATATGGGTGCTGCTGAATTCACGAAAAAAGTGGGTATGTATAAGGCTATAGAGTATATGTTCATTCAGTACCTTGAGAATGGTCGCTTTGAGCGAAAAGAAGATATTATTTCTGAAGAGATAAAATTTGAGAAGAAGAAAATATTAGAAGCTGTATATAATATGCTTAAGTTTATCTCAAGTGAGCATAAAATGGTTATTGTGCTTAAGAATATTCAGTGTGCACATATGTCTTCTGTTTGCTTTCTAAATCATATTCTGATGAGCAGCTGTATGGAGAATGTTTTATTTATAGGTACTTATAATGAGTCCTTCAGCATTAAAATGTATATGAAGGATGAATGGAACAGTCTTTTAGGTGCAATAAAAATGCGTGGTCTTGCAATAGATTGTGATGACGATATTGATGAATATGAGCAGGAGGAGAATTTCATCCCGAATAAAATGATAATTGAGCAGCAGATAGAAGCCATTAGAGATTTAATTCTTTGTCTGGCTCTAAATCAGGCAAAGTATTATCTTATGATTATCCAGGGTGCCATTGAGGAAGAAAATATTGAAGTACCCCCGAAATTGAAGGCGGATATCTACGGATTGTTAACACTGTCAGAATTATTATTGGGTGAGATTAAGATTGCCTACGTAATCTGCAGGAAATATATAAATCTCGAATATGTAAAGAATAATGGGGACAGCTTATTTGAATATTACTATATGAATGCGTTAATCCGCAAAGAGAGCGGACAGACTGATGCTGCAATAAGACTCATAGAGCAGGGGCGGGAAATTGCACTGAAAAACGGCAATGAGTGGCAGAAGGTCAGAATTGATATGCTTGAGATTATTACTGTATTTAGTAAGAACAATAATATTCTTGTAAGGGACAACTCTTGTGTGATTGCCCAGGAAGTCCTTGAGGAAGCAAAACAGTATGATCAGATTCTGCATCTGACATATGCTTATGTTTATGGATTTGACAGAGATCAGTCCGTAAATCAGTATAAAACAGGTGACCATTTGAATATAGAGCAGCTGCCTGAATTTAAAGAGGGATTACGACTTTCAAAAGAGTTGGGAAATACAAGTCTTGAACTTTTATTATGGCAGAGGGCAGCGGTTAACGAGGCTGCAGGCGGAAGCTTTGATGAGACAGTTTATTATTATAATAAATGTCTAGATGTGATGGAAGGACAGGATAAAAAACATAAGCAGGCCCAGATTTACAATGGTATGGGATATAATTTACTTGTATATGAAAAATACGATGTTGCATGTGAGTATTTTAATGATGCTGTAAAGATTGGTATTGAACTGGGGGAAGCAAAATATATACTTGATGCAATATATAATCTTGCCATTACCGCAATCATTGTGGGTGATTATGAGACAACAGTGAACTACAGCAATATTACTCTCAAAATCATATCATCTCTTAACTTGCAGAGAATAAATGTATGTAACAAATCAAAGATTTATGGTATGGCAATTTTTGGGTATCTGATGTGTGATGATATTTATAATGCCAGATTGTATTTTGGAGTTATGGAGACAATATTAAGTCATATTCTTGAAAATGATGAACAGAACTATGACAGCTGGGAGGATGACATTTACCTTTATTATGTTGCAAAGAGCATGATACTAATGCAGGAAGGCAAATATGAGGAAGCACTGGAAGCCTTTGAAGAAACAAATTCTGTGTGGTGTAAAATCAAAGCAAATCAGGGGTATATTTTAAAGAGGGTTGTAGAGCAGGAAATGAAGCTTTGTGACATTTTAGGAAAGACAGATAAAAAGGAACAAATTATTCCGTTTTTTATGGCACAAAGCAGCACGGATAATCCGGAAAAGTACGCAGAGACACTGACAGATCTGTTATTAGGCGAAGATAATAAGAAAATGAAAATACGTCCTATTTCAGATGATATCATAGACGAAATATATGAATTGATAAATAAGAAAGAAATGGAACTGGAGATAGAGCATAAAAATAAGATAATCAATTTCTTTGAGACCTGGGTTGATTTGCTAAATAACGATGTGGAGTCGATTGAAGAACTTATTTCAAATTCAATGCTGCTGATTAAGAATGTATTTGACATAGACAAGCTTGTTTATATAAAGATTGTTGATGGGCTTCCTGTGATTGCCTACTGCGATAGTGACATTGAATTAAAAAAATATCAATTAAAATATATACACAGTCACTTTGAGGAAAATAAGAGAATATTAAATGTATCAAGATTCCAGAAGTCATACAGGAGATATGAGGAAATGGTAAGTGTTTTTGACAGAAAAGACATTGTGTCAATGGTAGCCATTCCATTTGTAAATAATGAGGAAGTTACAGAAATATTTTTTGCACTTAATCTTGCAAGATATAATTTCACGGAAAAATTGAGAATTTTGACAGAGGAAGAGGCAGATGTTTTGAAAACAGCCTTTAGAGAGTTTATTGAAGCTGAAAACAGAGAAAAAATCAAGAAGCAGCTTGAGAAAAACTCTGTTACAGACCTGCTTACAGGTATGTATAACAGACAGGGAATGAAGGAGCAGGTTCAGGATTATCTTCTTCGGGCGGAAGAAAGAGGAAGTGATGTTAATTGCATTATTTTATATCTTGACCTTGATAATTTCAAATATTGCAATGACAATTTTGGACATGACACAGGTGATATTGTGCTGGTGTCTTTCGCAAGAATGTTAGAGACAATTGTGGAAAAAGATGGTCTCTGCGTGAGATATGGTGGTGATGAATTTATTATCATCCTGCAGGATAAGGAGATGGAGCTTGCAGTTAAAATTGCGGACAAGATACATGCAAATCTCAGGCACAACAGAGGCTTTGTGAAGGTAATTGAAAAATATAAAAACCATGAAGTGGAAATTCCTGAAAAGAACAGAATTACTTGTTCAATCGGTATAGCTGAAGGGCGTGTATCGGAATATGTGGATATATATAAGATATTGAAATGTTCAGACGAGGCTCTTTATCAGGTTAAGAAGTCCACAAAAAATGGATATAAAGTATGGGATTCAGAAAATCCATAGATTAATAAAGTATAATGCATAATATTGAAAGGACGGAATATTAAAGTTATGGAAAATGAAAAGATTTCAAAGAATTTTATTGAAATGATAATTGAAAAAGATTTAAGTGAAGGGCATTATGACCACGTTCAGACAAGATTTCCACCTGAGCCAAACGGTTATCTTCATATAGGACATGCAAAGGCAATTCTTTTAAACTATGGTCTTGCAAATGAATATAACGGTAAATTCAATATGAGATTTGATGACACAAATCCTACAAAGGAAAAGGTGGAATTTGTTGAATCAATAAAAGAAGACATAAAATGGCTCGGTGCTGACTGGGAAGACAGATTGTTTTTTGCATCGGATTATTTTGAACAGATGTATGAATGTGCTGTTAAATTAATAAAAAAAGGTAAGGCATATGTCTGTGATTTATCCCCGGAGGAAATCAGGGAGTACAGAGGTACTTTGACTGAGCCGGGAAAAAACAGTCCATACAGAGACAGAACAGTCTCTGAAAACCTTAAATTATTCGAGGATATGAAAAATGGTGTTTATGCAGACGGAGAAAGAGTATTGAGAGCTAAAATCGATATGGCATCTCCTAATATAAATATGCGTGACCCGATTATTTACAGAGTTGCTCATATGACACATCACAGAACCGGGGATAAATGGTGTATTTATCCTATGTATGATTTTGCACATCCGATTGAAGATGCAATAGAGGGTGTTACACATTCCATATGTACATTGGAGTTTGAAGACCATCGTCCACTCTATGACTGGGTTGTAAAAGAGTGTGAATTTGAAAATCCGCCAAAGCAGATTGAGTTTGCAAAGTTATATCTCACAAATGTTGTCACGGGAAAGAGATATATCAAGAAGCTTGTTGAGGATGGAATTGTTGACGGATGGGATGACCCAAGACTTGTTTCAATCGCGGCGCTTAGAAGAAGAGGATTTACACCGGAATCCATAAAAATGTTTGTGGATTTAGTGGGAGTTTCAAAAAGCCAGAGCTCTGTTGACTATGCAATGCTTGAGTATTGTATAAGAGAAGATTTGAAAATGAAAAAATCAAGAGTTATGGCAGTTCTTGACCCTATTAAGCTTGTAATCGACAATTATCCGGAAGATATGGTTGAATATTTTGATGTGGTGAATAATCCGGAAAATGAAGAATTGGGAACAAGAAAAGTACCTTTCTGTAAAGAACTCTATATAGACAGGGAAGATTTTATGGAGGAGCCGCCAAAGAAATATTTTAGATTATTCCCGGGAAATGAAGTAAGACTTATGAATGCTTACTTTGTAAAATGTGAAAGCTTTATTAAGGATGAAAATGGCAAAGTTGTGGAAGTACATTGTACTTACGATCCTGAGACAAGAAGTGGAAATGGTTTTACAGGAAGAAAAGTAAAGGGAACAATTCACTGGGTTAGTGCAAGACATGCTGTGGAGGCGGAAGTGAGATTGTACGAAAATATTGTTGATGAAGAAAAAGGCAAGTTGAATGAAGACGGTACATTGAATTTAAATCCAAATTCCCTTAAGGTATTAGAGAAATGTTATTTGGAAGAAAGTGTAAAGGGTGCCAAAAAGGAAGAGAGCTTCCAGTTTGTAAGACAGGGATATTTCTGTGTGGACAGAAAAGACAGTACAGATGAGTTGCTTGTGTTTAACAGAATAGTTTCACTTAAGAGTTCATTTAAACTACCAACACAGTAGAAAGTATATGAGTGTAGAGAGGAAGGTAGAAATGAGTAGTTTATTTTCGGGACTTGAAAAATTTGGACTTGTAAATTTCAAGGGAGTATCTCTTTTCGAAAAAGAAGAAAAGCAGGATACAGAAAAAGAAGAACCAGAGGTGGTCATACAAACAGCCAGGGAAAGCGATATGATTTTTGAGAAGACATATCGCTGTCCGGTCTGTGACAGAAATTTTAAGAGTAAGTGTGTAATGGCAGGAAAGACAAAGCTTGTTTCCGTAGATACTGATTTAAGACCTAAATATCTGCTTACGGACTGCACAAAATATGATGTGATTATGTGCAATAACTGTGGCTACAGTGCATTAACCAGATTTTTTGGAAATGTGACTGCTACTCAGGCTAAGCAGATTAAGGAAAACATATCTGCTAATTTCAGGGCTATGGATTACCCTGACAATACATATTCTTATGATGAGGCAATACTAAGGTATCAGCTCGCACTTGCAAATGCAGTTGTAAAGAAAGGAAGAATAAGTGAAAGGGCTTATACCTGTCTTAAAATTGCATGGCTTTACAGAGGTAAGGCTGAAAACCTGGATATGGAAGATGTTGATTATGACGAAAAACTCCAGGAATGTAAAAATGAAGAGAAAGAATTCATTTGCAACGCATATGACGGATTTCTTGCAGCAATGGAAAAAGAGCTTTTCCCAATATGTGGTATGGATGAATCAACGTATATGTATTTAGTGGCTGACCTGGCAAGAAGGTGTAAGGATTACGAGAATGCAGCAAAATTGATATCCCAGATTCTTACATCCAGAGTTGCATCACAAAAGGTCAAGGACAGAACCAGAGATTTAAAGGAATTAATTAAAGAGGAGCTGGGTAATAAGTAGATGTATGAGCTTACCATAGAATTAGATACAGAAAGTAAAATACCTCTTTATGAATATATGAGAAGAGAGAAAATATGAAAGAACAATTGTATACAATACCTGTAAATGATGCATTTGCAAAAGACAGCGAATGTCCAATATGTGAAATGTTTAAGGAGCTTGAGAAAAATACTGTGGAATTTACCATGGGACCAAGCTATATGGAGGATGATATCAGGGAAGTGACTGATAAAGTTGGATTTTGTACCGAGCATGTAAAGAAATTATTGAAAATGGAAAACAAGCTTGGTATATCCCTGGTTCTTCATTCTCATATGGTAAAGACAAATAAGGACATAAAGAAGCTTGCAGAATCAAATACCAAGGGAAGTACCCTTTTCAAAAAGAAGGATATTTCGCCATTAACAGATTATTTAAATACACTGAATTCTTCATGCTTTGTGTGCAACAGGATAGAAGATACCTTTAAAAGATATATTAGAACCATACATTATCTTTGGGAAAAAGAAGACAGTTTCAAAAAGAAATACGCAGCCTCTAAGGGATTTTGTGCAAAGCATTATCAAAAATTATTAGAAGAGGCGAAAAATAATTTAAGCGGTGCAAATCTTGATGGATTCATTGATGAAACAAATCGCATATACATGGAAAACATGCAGAGAGTAACTGATGATTTGGAATGGTTTATTGATAAATTTGATTACAGGCACAAGGATGAGCCTTGGAAAAATTCCAAGGATGCGCTGCCAAGAGCGATTACTAAGCTATTTACCAGCGAAGGTAATGAATAACTTCAAAAAGGTCTTTTTCCTAACATGCATTTTAAGTGCAAAAAAGGAGAAAGACCTTTTTGAAATAATCGTAACTGTTCAATTATTCTGCAGAATCTTCATTGGAAGCATCTTCTGAAATTATTTCAGATTCTTCTTCTGAATTTTCTGAGGTTGAGTCAGCTTCTGTTTCATCATCGTCATCTTTGAAGTTTGAGGTGTCAATTGTAACATCTACACTCACTTTTGATTCATCAGATTTTGCTGTTTCCTCAGAATCCCTGGGAATGGTTACATATCCTCTGTTGTCGCCTGATGGTACAACTTCGTCTGCGTCTTCGTTCTCGTCGTCGAAATCAAGAAAATCATCATCGAAATCTTCAGTAGATGCCTTGTATTTGCTGTAAAGAGCAATCCCTCCTATAGCAGCTGCTCCTGCAAGTGCAGTTAAAACTAAAGCCTTTCCTAATTTAGCCATGAATATACTCCTTTCGAAAAAATAATCTATTTATATTGTAATACCTTTGAGGAAAAAAATAAATAAAAAATCGCAAATTTTTATAAAAAATGTTATTATAGATAACGGTACAATTCAGATATATGTTGTGGAGATAAAAATGAGAATAATTAAAGATAAAGAGAATATATTGATAAAGGATTTCCCGGATTTTAGTCTGAGGCAGACACTGGAATGTGGACAATGCTTTCATTTCGAGAAAATAGATGAAGGTGAATATGGAATTGTTCATGGAGAAAATCTTTTACATGCAAAGGAAACAGATGATGAGATAGTTTGCTATAATATTTCAGAAGAAGAGTTTATGGAAAAATGGTATGAGTATTTTGATTTTGGAAAGGATTATGGAATAATAAAAAAAGCATTAATAGTTGCTGATGAAAGATTGAAGGAAGTCATTGAAAAGAATAATGGAATACGAATACTCAATCAGCATTTTGATGAAACACTTATGTCATTTATCATTTCGCAGAACAAACAGATACCTCACATTAAAAAAATTGTCAGAGATATTTCAAGGGAATATGGTAAATATCTTGGAAGCATTAATGGAATAGAATTTTATTCTTATCCGGAAAAAGAGGTAATAAAAAACATTTCAGAGGAAGATTATAAAAGACTCAAGACAGGATTTCGTGCGGCATATCTTAGAAATGCTTCAGAGATGATATGCAGGGAAGATGGCTTAAATGGTGAGATGTTGCGAAAAATGAGCTATGAAGATGCGAAAAATGAGTTAACAAAGATAAAGGGTGTGGGGGAAAAAGTGGCAAACTGTGTTCTTTTGTTTTCTTTGGGATTTAGAGAAGCATTTCCGGTGGATGTATGGATGAAAAGAATAATGGAAGAAATGTATTTTGGAAAAGATACAAAGCCAAAGGAAATAATGGAATTTGCCAAAACGAAATTTGGGGAATATGGAGGATATGCACAGCAGTACTTATTTTTTTATGCTATTGAAAAGAAGTAGTTAAGAGTTATATATTTAAAAAAACAAGAAAACAGAAGAAAAATAGAGAAAATGAGAGATATAATAATGAAAGAGCATAAAATCAAGGAGTTAATACCCTTGCAGAATATGGTTTTCGGAATTATTATATAAATCATCAATTAGCACTCAAACAGTAAGAGTGCTAATAATCAGAAATTGTTATAAAATAGAAAATGGAGGAATTAAGAATGAAATTAGTACCATTAAATGACAGAGTTGTTTTAAAACAGCTCGTTGCGGAAGAGACAACTAAATCAGGAATCGTATTACCTGGTCAGGCTAAAGAAAAACCACAGCAGGCAGAGGTTATTGCAGTAGGTCCAGGCGGGGTTGTTGATGGAAAAGAAGTTAAGATGGAAGTAAGCGTTGGACAGAAGGTAATATATTCTAAGTATTCAGGAACAGAAGTTAAGCTTGAAGACGAGGAATATATCATTGTAAGACAGAGCGATATTCTCGCAGTAGTAGAATAATAGGAGGAATTGAGAATTATGGCAAAGGAAATTAAATATGGAGCAGAAGCTCGTAAAGCATTAGAATCAGGTGTAAACCAGTTAGCTGACACAGTAAAGGTTACATTGGGACCTAAGGGAAGAAACGTAGTATTGGATAAATCTTTTGGTGCACCACTTATTACAAATGACGGTGTTACTATTGCAAAAGAAATTGAACTTGAAGATGCATTTGAGAATATGGGTGCTCAGCTTGTAAAAGAAGTTGCAACAAAGACAAATGATGTTGCAGGTGATGGTACAACAACAGCTACAGTTCTTGCACAGGCAATGATTAATGAAGGTATGAAAAATCTTGCAGCAGGTGCAAATCCTATCATCCTCAGAAAAGGTATGAAAAAAGCAACTGACGAGGCAGTTAAGGCTATCTTAAGTATGAGCAGCAAGGTTACAGGAAAAGAGCAGATTGCAAAGGTTGCTGCCATTTCAGCCGGTGACGAAGAAGTTGGTAACATGGTTGCAGATGCCATGGAAAAGGTATCAAATGACGGTGTTATCACAATTGAAGAGTCAAAGACAATGATGACAGAATTAGACCTCGTTGAAGGTATGCAGTTCGACAGAGGATATATTTCAGCATATATGGCTACAGACATGGATAAGATGGAAGCAGTTCTTGACAATCCATTCATTCTCATCACAGATAAGAAGATTTCAAACATTCAGGAAATTTTACCAATACTTGAGCAGATTGTGCAGTCAGGTGCAAAACTTCTCATTATCGCTGAAGATGTAGAGGGTGAAGCTCTTACGACATTAATCGTAAACAAATTGAGAGGTACATTCAATGTTGTAGCTGTTAAGGCTCCGGGATATGGTGACAGACGTAAGGAAATGTTAAAAGACATAGCAATTTTGACAGGTGGTCAGGTTATTTCTGAGGAATTAGGATTAGACTTAAAGGATACTACAATGGATATGCTCGGTCGTGCCAAATCTGTTAAGGTTCAGAAGGAAAATACTGTCATTGTAGACGGTGAGGGCGACAAGGAAGAAATAAATGCAAGAATCGCTCAGATTAGAAGCCAGATTGAAGAGACAACATCAGATTTTGACAGAGAAAAACTTCAGGAAAGACTTGCTAAGCTTGCAGGCGGTGTTGCCGTTATCCGTGTTGGTGCTGCCACAGAAACAGAGATGAAGGAAGGCAAACTCCGTATGGAAGATGCTTTAAATGCCACAAGAGCAGCAGTGGAAGAAGGAATTATCTCAGGTGGTGGTTCAGCTTACATTCATGCTTCAAAAGAGGTTGCAAAATTAGTTGCCACTCTTGAGGGTGATGAAAAGACAGGTGCAAACATTATCTTAAAGGCACTTGAAGCACCATTATATACAATTACCACAAATGCAGGACTTGAAGGTTCAGTTATTGTAAACAAAGTAAGGGAATCAGAAGTGGGAACAGGATTTGATGCATTACATGAAGAGTATGTTCAGATGGTAGAAGCAGGAATCCTTGATCCTGTAAAGGTTACAAGAAGTGCACTTCAGAATGCTACAAGTGTTGCTTCAACATTACTTACAACTGAATCAGTTGTCGCAAGCATTAAGGAGGACGTTCCACCAATGCCAGCAGGCGGCGGAATGGGAATGATGTAAAATATAATTTCCTAAAAAACAGGCTTACACACTAAAAATGATATGGACCCTGACAAAAGTCAGGACTGTATCATATGGTGTGTCAGCCTGTTTTTTTGTTTTGCAAAAAAATTATTGTTAAGAAATTATTGTTAAAACCTCTTTTAATCCGCTTTTAATCCTCTGTCAGGGCAGGAAGCTGATGCTCAAAGAGACTGTCATTAATTATTGGTATATCGAAAATATTATTATTAATAAAAATGGCAATAAGTGCATCCCTGTTATCCTTTGGATAAAGATTTCTGTGCCCGAAAAGTTCAAGGGTACGTCTGGTCTCCTTAAGGTTCATATTAGAGGCAAGGCAAATTAAAATAACATTATCCCTTGAGGGATTGACCTTCTTGCCATTTAATAAATCATAGATATATGATTTCGAAATATATCCCTGACATTTTTTTACTATGTCAGATGCCTTTATATTTTTTTTATAAAGGTAATCAGAAAAATAATCACTGGCTTTAATTAAGTGTCCATTATCAGAAAGATAATCGTCAATATCATTAATTTTTGTGCCTTTTAGTATATTAAGACGTGAAGTTGTACTTTTGTTAATCATTTGTTTTAGTTTGTTTCCTTTCGAAATTATTACCAAAGACAATTATATTATATCAGAATTGTTTATTTTTTTTCAATATGGTAAAATATGGATAACTGATAAATTAGTTGGTGTGTGGATAAAAAATATATGATGAGGAAAAACAAGTGACAAATGAGGAAGAATACAAACTATCATTATATAAGGAAATAGGTTATATCGATGAAAAAAAAGATATAAAGCT
>JBNRML010000047.1:0-20202 GCA_050309585.1 Lachnospiraceae bacterium | reverse complement strand
GAAATGAGGATTAGTGTGAAAAATCACACTGAAGTGCTGATTTTTCACACAACGAATTGAGTCGGAGCCTCAATTCGAGCTATCGCAGTCGAGAAACAGGATAAACCTGATTTCTCGACGCGTGTCTGCGCAAATAAATTTGCTCCGACATGGAGGATTAATGTGTTTTGAAGAATAGGTTGTAAAAGATAATGAATATGAAGAAGCCTGACAGGAAGGAAATTTACATATGACAGAACTGGAAAAATATTATAACAAATTTAATGAGGAAAAGAGACTAAATTCCAGACACGGAACTGTGGAATATGTTGTCTCAATGAAATACATACATGAATTTTTAAAGGAATTTGAAAATCCAAAGGTGTTGGATATTGGTGCAGGAACAGGAAGATATTCTGTTGCACTGGCAAATGAGGGATATGATGTGACCGCCCTCGAGTTGGTGAAATATAATCTTGGGATTTTGAAATCAAAGAAGTCAACAGTAAAAGCTTTTCAGGGCACTGCATTAAATTTAAAGAGATTTGAGGACAACAGCTTTGACCTAACACTTTTGTTTGGACCGATGTACCATCTCTTTACGTTTGAGGATAAAGTCAGGGCACTTAAGGAAGCAAAAAGAGTTACGAAACCTGGTGGCGTAATACTGGTGGCATATGTTATGAATGAGTATGCGGTAATGGTTCATGGCTTTAAGGATAAAAATATTTTGCAGAGCATAAAAGAAGGAAAATTAGATGAGGATTTTCATTGCATTTCAGAGCCGGAGGATCTGTACGATTATGTCAGAATAGAAGACATTGACAGGATAAATGAAGCTGCTGAAATAGAGCGGATAAAGATTATAGCACCAGATGGAGCTGCAAATTATATGCGCAGAATTCTCAATGCAATGGAGGATGAGGAGTTTGAGCAGTTTATCAGATACCAGATTTCTGTTGCTGAGAGAATGGATTTAATAGGGGCAAGTGCCCATACTGTGGATATATTGAGAAAAGGAGTGTAAAAATGTCATATATTGAAATAAATAATCTGCGTAAAACCTATTCAATGGGAGAGGTTGAAATCAAAGCACTTGATAATGCGTCATTTAGCGTGGAAAAAGGAGAACTTGTAGTAGTTTTGGGACCGAGCGGGGCAGGAAAAACAACATGTCTTAACATCCTGGGTGGAATGGATGGCGCAACATCAGGTGAGGTGATTATTGATGGGAATGACATATGCAAGTTGAAAGGAAGAGGACTTACAAAATATAGAAGAAGTGATATTGGTTTTGTATTTCAATTTTATAATCTTGTGCAGAATCTGACAGTAATCGAGAATGTGGAACTTGCTGTTCAGATGTGCAGTGATTATCTCGAACCATCCGAAGTAATAGAGAAGGTGGGCTTAAAGGAAAGGACAGATAATTTTCCTTCACAATTGTCGGGAGGAGAGCAGCAGAGAGTGGCCATAGCCAGGGCAATTGCAAAAAATCCTAAAATACTGCTTTGTGATGAGCCAACAGGTGCCCTTGATTACAACACCGGAAAACAGATACTGAAGCTTTTGCAAACTACCTGCAGAGAGGAAAATATGACAGTGATTATCATTACACACAACAGTGCCATTGCACAGATGGCAGATAAGGTCATTAAGTTTAAAAATGGAAAAGTCGAGAGTGTGAAAAAAAATGAGGCACCAATGGACATAGATAATGTGGAGTGGTAGTAAAGACGCTCCGACATGGAGGATTAGTATGAAAAATAGAATTATTACAATAAGCCTGAGAGAAATAAAAAATTCCTTCAAGCGTTTTATTTCCCTGCTCCTCATTAGTCTGTTAGGTGTTGGTGTTTTTGTGGGAATAAGATCAACTCCCATGGATATGATGAATTCACTTGATAATTATTATGATGAAAACAATATGTATGACATCAAGGTTTCATCACTTACAGGAATCAGTGAGGAGGATATAAAATCATTTGAGAGTATCAAAGACGTGGAGCTTGTGGAGGGAACAAAGCAAAAGCCTGTTTTATGCAGTTACAATGGAAGTAATTTCGTTGTGAATTATCACGAAATAACTGAAAAAATTGCATGTCCAAAGCTTGTATCAGGGGAGTATCCAAAAGAAAAGAATGAGATTATGGTTGAGAAAACCATGCTTGATGTTGAAAATATAAAAATTGGTGACATGGTATATATTGACGATCCAATGTTTTCAGAAAAAGAATTAAAGATAGTTGGAACGGTTTCATCGGTGCTATACATAGGGAATAATGAAAACAAAAAGAGCCGTGGAAGTACCACGATTGGAACTGGAAACATTAGCTATTTTGTTTACGGACAGCCGGGAAACACTTTGATGCCAATGGATACGCAGGCGTTCATTACAGTAAAAGGCGCAAAGAGTTTGGAGACAAATTCAGAGGAATACAAGTGTTTGATTGATAATGTGAAGAAACGTATACCGGATGGGTTCATTGTGTCAGACAGAATAGACGATGAGACCTACGACAGCTTCATTAAGGATTCCCAGAGCATTAAAAATCTCTCAAAATTGTTTCCTACATTATTCTTTGTGGTGGCAGTATTTATCAGCCTGGTGTCCATGTCAAGAATGGTTGAGGATGACAGAATGGAAATCGGTACTTTGATAAGTATGGGATTTTCCAAAGCTTCAATTGTTAAAAAGTATATGTTTTTTGCAACTGCTGCTACAATTATGGGTGGAATAATCGGAGCAGTGGCGGGATTTTTATGCATTCCAAATATAATTTGGAACATATATAAGATTTTATTTGATGTACCGGTATTTTGTTATAAATATACCCCTGTAAATATTTTAACAGGAATTTGCATAGTTTATATTTGCGTTGGTGGTGCAACACTCATTACATTTTTTAAAAATGCCAAGGAAAATCCTGCATCACTTTTGAGACCAAAAGCACCAAAAAAGGGAAAACGCGTAATTTTAGAAAAGATTCCATTTGTGTGGAAAAGAATTAATTTCTCAATGAAGGTGACCATACGAAATATTTTCAGGTATAAATCCAGGGTTTTGATGACAATAATTGGAGTTGGAGGATGTACGGCTCTTTTGATTTGTGGATTTGGACTTAGGGACGCAATAATTAATATTCCAAACAAACAGTACAGAGAAGTGCTGAATTATAATGAAACAGTATTTCTTGGACAGAAAATGGATGAAGAGAGCGCAAAAAAATTATTTGAAGGAGAAGAAACAAAGGGAATCGTTACAACCTGCTCCGGAAAATATAATGTAAAAAACAGGGGAAAAAGATTAGACGTGACTGTAATTGCACCGGAGGATGATTTTAGAAAGGTTTTTAATCTGAGGGATTTATCAGGCAACATTTTAGAGCTTCCAAAGGATGACGGTGTCATAATAAGTGATAAGATGTCGGAACTTTTACAGATTAATAAGGGACAGAAAATTGTACTTACAAATTCAGATGGACAGAGCTATAATCTAAAGGTTAAGGGGATATGCGAAAACTATGTTGGTCATATTATTTTCATGAGTAAGGAAGTATATGAAAAAAATATGGACAATTATGGAGTTAACGTGGTGTATTTGAAAACAGGGGAAAGCACCATAAAGGAACAGGAGGAGCTGTCGGAAAGACTCTTGAAAAATCCGGTGATTTTGCAGGTGGGAATAATTGATCATACCATAGAGAATGTGGAAAATATGCTAAAATCATTAAATTACGTGGTCATGATTCTAATTGTCTTATCGGCAGCGTTATCCTTTGTGGTTATGTATAACCTGTCAAATATAAATATAATTGAGAGAAAAAGGGAAATTGCCACATTAAAGGTTCTGGGTTTTTATGATGGAGAGGTGGACAGCTACATTATCAGGGAAAATGTTATTTTAACGTTAATTGGTATTTTTGCAGGATTATTTTTGGGACACATTTTCACAAATATTTTAGTATCCACAGTTGAAATAGAAAGTGTGAGGTTTATCCATAAAATAGAACCATCAAGTTATTTTATTTCTGCAACACTGGCGCTTGTTTTCACGACAATTGTAAATGTTATTACACATTTTTCGCTAAAGAAAATAGATATGATAGAAAGTTTAAAGAGTGTAGAGTGAGAAATGAGGATTAGTGTGAAAAAAGACTCTGAAAGAGCTCTTTTTTCACACAACGAATTGAGACGGAGCCTCAATTCGAGCTATCGCAGTCGAGAAACAGGATAACCTGATTTCTCGACGCGTGTCTTCGCAAATAAATTTGCTCCGACATGGAGGATAGTGTGAAAAATAAGGACATTACATCAATTATAGAAAAACAGAGAGAGTATTTTGGCACAGGAGCCACTCTTGATGTAAAATTTAGAATTAATTCATTAAAGAAGCTTAAAAAGGCAATCCTTGATAATCAGGAGAAAATTGCAGAAGGTCTTAAGAAGGATTTGGGTAAGGGCTCCTTCGAAGGTTATATGTGCGAGATAGGATTATGTCTCAGTGAAATAAGTTATATGCTGAAGCACATAAAAAGATTTGCAGGGGAAAAGACAGTTTATACCCCACTTGCACAGTTTCATTCAAGAAGCTACAAAAAGCCTTCACCTTATGGTGTGACTTTGATTATGAGTCCGTGGAATTACCCTTTTTTACTTACAATTGAGCCATTGATTGACGCACTTGCAGCGGGAAATACGGCTGTAATAAAGCCATCCGCCTATTCTCCAGCCACTACTGAGATTATTAAAAACTTAATTGAGAAATGCTTTGACAGGAAATATGTGGCTGTGGTAACAGGTGGAAGAGAAAAAAACACCGCACTTTTGGAATCACATTTTGACTATGTTTTCTTTACGGGAAGTCAGGCAGTTGGAAAAACGGTTATGAAGAGCTGTTCTGAATATCTGACTCCATGCACACTGGAGTTGGGAGGAAAGAGTCCGTGTGTAGTTGACAGGACTGCAGATATAAAGCTGGCAGCAAAGAGAATTGTATTTGGAAAATACCTCAATTGTGGACAGACCTGTGTGGCGCCGGACTATATTTACTGCCATGAGAGTGTAAAGGACAAATTTGTGGAGGAAGTGAAGAAACAGATTATCCTTCAGTATGGAGAAAATGTCTTTGAAAATAATGATTATGGAAAGATAATAAATGAAAAACATTTTAACCGCATAAAAGGTCTTATTGATGATAAAAAAGTAGTATTTGGAGGAAAAACAGATAGTGAAACCTTGAGAATTTATCCAACAGTAATGGACAATGTAACCTTTGATGACAAAGTTATGCAGGAAGAAATTTTTGGACCGGTAATGCCGATACTTACCTATAAAACAACTAAAGAGGCAATAGATAAAATCAATTCAATGCCTCATCCGCTGGCACTCTACATTTTTTCAAAGGACAAAAAGGTGATAAATAAATTTACGGCGAAATGTGGATTTGGTGGTGGATGCGTAAATGATACAATTATACATCTGGCAACATCAGAAATGGCATTTGGTGGTTTTGGAGAAAGTGGAATGGGCGGATATCATGGAAAAGCAGGGTTTGACACATTTTCTCATTACAAGAGTATTGTGGATAAGAAAAACTGGATTGATTTGCCAATGAGATATCAGCCGTACAAATCTTTTAATGATAAGTTAATACATTTTTTCCTTAAATGAGTAAAAAACACTTTATTTTTAAATCACATTATTGTATAATGAGCGAAAGCAAATAAGCAAAAATATATTTGAGAGCGTTGAAGGGAAATAGTAGATTTAGAGAGACTTTCAGAGAGCATCCGGTTGCTGCGAGGATGCAGTCGGACTAGGTTGAATACATCCCGGAGCTGCTGCCTGAAATTTTTCAGTAGGGTTAGCCGGGTTCGCCCGATAAAGCGTATGAGTGTGTTTGCACTTACTGAGGAAGAATTCGTGAGAGTTCTTTATATATGAGGTGGTACCGCAATTTTTGCCCTCTATGATGCATTGCATTGTAGGGGGCTTTGTTTTTTAATGCGGGATGACGCGAAAGAAACGTAATCAGTTTAATAATTATGAGAAAGGAAGAAGAAAATGAAAATTTATGATGAATTGGTTGCAAGAGGATTGATTGCACAGGTTACAGATGAAAAGGAGATTAAGGAGTTAATTAACGAAGGAAAGGCAACTTTTTACATTGGCTTTGACCCAACAGCAGATTCACTTCATGTAGGACATTTTATGGCACTTTGTCTCATGAAACGTCTTCAGATGGCAGGAAACAAGCCAGTAGTATTACTTGGTGGGGGTACAGGATATATCGGTGACCCTACTGGAAGAACAGACATGAGAGCCATGCTTACACCTGAGACAATTGAGCATAACTGTGAATGTTTCAAAAAACAGATGGAAAAATTTATAGATTTTGGTGAGGGTGGTGCTATTGCAGTCAATAATGCAGACTGGCTTTTGGATTTGAATTACATTGACGTTTTAAGAGAGGTTGGACCATGTTTTTCAGTAAATAATATGCTCCGTGCAGAGTGCTACAAGCAGAGAATGGAAAAGGGTCTCTCATTCTTAGAGTTTAACTACATGATTATGCAGTCATACGACTTTTATCATTTATTTAAGGAATACGGATGTAATATGCAGTTCGGTGGGGACGACCAGTGGTCTAATATGCTTGGTGGTACAGAACTCATCCGTAAAAAGCTCGGAAAAGATGCATATGCAATGACAATCACTCTTCTTCTCAACTCAGAAGGTAAGAAGATGGGTAAAACAGCTAATGGTGCCGTATGGCTTGATCCAAACAAAACCAGTCCATTTGAGTTCTTCCAGTACTGGAGAAACGTAGGGGATAACGATGTATTAAAATGTATCCGTATGCTCACATTCCTTCCATTAGAGGAAATTGACAAGATGGACAGCTGGGAGGGAGCCCAGTTAAATGAGGCAAAAGAAATTCTTGCATACGAGCTCACGAAAATGGTCCACGGTGAAGAAGAGGCAGAGAAGGCAAAGGCTGCATCACACGCGTTATTTGCAGGTGGCGGTGACGATTCAAATATGCCTACAACACAGATTACTGCAGATAAATTAACAGATGGAAAGATTGGAATTATGGACCTTATGGTGGCTTGTGGTCTTGTTGCATCAAAGAGCGAGGCAAGACGTGTGGTTACTCAGGGTGGCGCATTTGTTAATGATGAAAAGGTATCAGGAATAGATTTTGTTGTTACAGAGGAAATGCTTAAGGATGGCGTAAAGATTAGAAAAGGAAAGAAAACCTTCCACAAGGCAACAATGTAATTTTTAGCGGAGTAAAAAATGAAAAAAATTGTTATTGGTATACTGGCCCACGTAGATGCGGGGAAAACAACTCTTTCAGAGGCATTGTTATATAGCTGTGGAGCAACTAAAAACCTCGGAAGAGTGGATAAGAAAAATGCCTTTCTTGACAATTTCACATTAGAGAGGGAAAGGGGAATTACTATTTTCTCAAAACAGGCAGAGTTTGTATGGAAGGATATGGGAATTACCCTTCTCGACACTCCGGGACATACTGATTTCTCCGCGGAGATGGAGAGAGTATTAAAGGTGCTTGACTATGCAGTTTTGGTGGTGAGTGGTGCAGATGGTGTCCAGGGACACACCAAAACCCTGTGGACTCTCTTGAAGCGCTACAATATTCCAGTGTTTGTATTTGTGAATAAAATGGACCAGAATGGCACCGACAGAGTGGAATTGTTGACGCAGATGAAAGGCCAGTTAGGTGACAATGTAACAGCTTTTGATGGTGAATTAAAGGATACTTCTGAATTTTTTGAGGAGATTGCCGCATTTTATGAACCAGCAATGGAATACTATCTTGATAATGATGAACTTACAGATGAAATATTGGCGGAGATGATAGAAAAAAGATTAATTGTTCCCTGTTATTTTGGCTCAGCCCTAAAGCTTTCAGGAGTGGAAAATCTTCTTGAGGGCATTTACAGGTATTCTGTCCAAAAAGATTATAAAAATGAATTTGGTGCAAAGGTCTTTAAAATATCAAGGGATGATTCCGGGAACAGGCTCACTCATTTAAAGGTCACAGGCGGATGCCTTAAGGTAAAGGATATCATAGATGATTCCTCGGAAAAGATTAATCAGATAAGACTTTACTCAGGAGAAAAATTTGTGGCAGTAAAGGAGATTACTGCGGGAAATATCTGTACAGTAACGGGACTTTCAAAAACCTTTGCAGGACAGAGTCTTGGAATGGATGCTGATAAGGATGAAAAAATGCTTGAGCCTGTTTTGGCATATAGAATAATTTTGCCTGAGGGTATGGATTCGGCACAAATGCTTCCAAAAATAAAGGAGCTTGAGGAGGAAGACCCTACACTTTCAGTCAGCTGGCAGGAAGAGATAAAGGAAATTCAGGTTAAAATAATGGGTGAGATTCAGCTTCAGGTAATTAAATCAATGGTTAAGGAAAGATTTAACATTGACATAGATTTTGACCAGGGAAATGTTGTATACAAGGAAACAATTGAAGAGCCGGTTTTGGGTTCAGGGCATTTTGAACCCCTCAGACATTTTGCGGAGGTTCATCTAAAGCTGGAGCCTGGAGAAAGAGGCAGCGGACTACAGTTTGATGCGGAATGTAGTGAGGATATTCTGGCAAAAAACTGGCAGAGGCTAATAATGACTCACCTGGCAGAGAGACGACATAAGGGAGTGCTTACAGGAGCATTTATTACAGACATGAAAATTACCCTGATAGGCGGAAAGGCACATCTTAAGCACACTGAAGGCGGGGATTTCAGACAGGCTACCTACAGGGCATTGCGTCAGGGACTAAAAAAGGCTAAGTCAGTTTTGTTAGAGCCGTATTATGATTTTTGCCTTAATATCCCATATTCAATGCTTGGAAAAGCCATGACAGATATGGAGAGGGTTTACGGACACATAGATTACCACGAGGTAAATGGAGATTTTGCTTCTGTGTATGGATATGGACCGGTCATTACCTTAAGGGAATATCAAAAGGATGTAATGGCATATACGAGAGGCACGGGGAATATCATCTGTGTGTTTAAAGGATATTATCCATGTCACAATTCAGATGAGATAATTGAAAAGACAGGATATGATTCTGAACAGGATATGAGAAATCCCACGGGGTCTGTGTTCTGTGCTCATGGGGCAGGATTTTATGTGCCTTATGATGAGGTGGATAAATATATGCATTTGTCCTTTGAACTTTCTGACGGCCAGGTAAGGTCAGAGGGTGGTGAAATAATAACCCCACAATATGAGGCGAAAAACAGTAGTGAAGAAATTTGGCTGGGTGTGGAAGAAATAGATGATATTCTTGCAAAAACCTACAACTCAAATAAAAAGGACAAGGGTTCACCCGGCAGAAATAAGTGGAAAAAGACATACAATGAGAGTGACTATTTCAATTACAAGCCCTCAAGTAGTGTAAAATATGAGAAAAAAGAATCATATCTATTGGTGGACGGTTATAATGTTATTTTTGCCTGGGAAGACCTAAAGGAACTGGCAGAGGTGAATATAGATGGCGCAAGGGGAAAACTCCTTGATTGTCTGTGCAATTATCAGGCAATAAAAAAATGCAATTTAATAGTTGTATTTGACGCCTATAGAGTAAAAGGCCACGATACGGAAATACTTGATTATCACAATATTCATGTGGTTTATACCAGGGAGGCAGAAACTGCTGACCAGTATATTGAAAAATTTGCCCACAATAATTCGAAAAAATATGATGTTACCGTGGCAACTTCAGACGGACTGGAGCAGATTATCATTCGTGGTGAAGGTGCCAGACTCATTTCATCAAGAGAATTGAAGGATGAGGTTGAAAATGCCGGGAAGCGCATTATGGAAGAATTTGAAGCGAAAAAAGAAGAGATGCATAATTATCTTTTAGAGGACCGGGAGGAAAATCAAAATGATTAAAATTAGACGATTCTGTATGATTTTGATGACAATATTTATCATTTTATCTGTTTTATCTGTGGCAGGTTGTGGCTCGCAAAAAGAGAATAATATTTCAGAGGGCGAAGCCATAGAAATAGTTGATAAACTTTTGGCAGAAGATATTTTTGAATATGAAATGATAGAAGTTGATAATACAGTTACTGAAAACATTTTAAAAATATATGAAGACAACGTAAGTGTTTTGAAATCCTATACTGGTGACGGCATTTCGGCAGAAGAGATAACTGTGGTAAAGGGAAATTCCGCTAAAATGAGGAAAATGTGTGACAAATATCTTGAGGATAAGGAGACGAATTATGGGTCATACATGCCGGAAGAGGCAGAGAAAATAAATAAGGCTGTTGTAAAGCAGTATGGTGAAATAACAATAATTTGTATCAGCAAGGATTCAAAAAAGGCAGAAAAAATAATGAAAAATTAAGGAGGATTTTAAAATGGCATGTTTTATTGTTCCTGCAACAGAAGCAGTAGTCACAACTGTTGCGACAAAGATTATTGAGAAAAGAGAAGAAAAGGCCGTGGAGCAGGGCTTAACAGTATCTGAATCAGGCAGGGAAAGATTATCAGGAAAATTGAAAAGGCTTAATTACATGCTTTGGGGCGGTTCGGGACTTCTTGCTTTCGAGCATTTGTGGCATGGGGAAATTAAACCGTTCTTTCCGTTTCTCACAGCAGCAGAGAGTAAGACAGAACTTCTCGGAATGTTTAGCGAAATGTCTACAATAGGTGTTTCAATGGCTGTTATTGTTACTGTTACATGGGGGATTATGACAATTGTGACTAATAAAATAGTAAACAGAAAAGATGAAATCATGGATGAAAGCAAAATTCGCAGGTAGTGGAGGCAGGAACAAGATGACTTTATTACTAACGGTATTTGCTGCCATCACAGTGACGGTTATCTGGTACGTAAATGAAACTGCCAGAAAGATGAAAATAGGAACTTTATGCTATATGTTCTGGGGAGCAGCACTGATGTGGCTTGGAGATGCAATATTTGAATATGTGGAACTTAAGGCGGATTATTTTCAACCGGCAGCAGGAGATATGCTAAATGATGCATTTCTTGGTCTTTCCGTGATTGCCCTTGCTCTTGTAGTCTGGGTTGTAATTGTCTTGGTTAACGACCCGCTGGGTACAATAAGGAAGAGTTTGAAATAGGGCTACCGCAATCCCACTGGCTTTAGACGGTGGAGTAAGGTAGCCAAAAGTGGTGAAACAGAAGAAAAAAACATCAGGTTTATCACAGGAAGAATTGGCAGAAAAATTGTCAGTGTCAAGATCAGCAGTTGCAAAATGGGAGACAGATAAAGGAATCCCGGACATTAATAATTTAAAGTATATTTCGCAGGTGTTAAATGTGAGCATAGATTATCTTTTAGATGATGGGAAAATGCTTGATTTATCAGTGATAAAAAAGTCCATTAATCTTTCAGATTACACAGATAAGAAAATTAATGTTATCAATAAAAAGAAAATAAAAGATAAGATTGTTCGTGCGGAGTATCCAGATGCCAATATAAGTACACTTTTGGGCTAAGAGAAAATGACAAAATCAGAAAAGGCAGTGGATACGGCCATTTTACTTTTTACTCCATTTATAGACATGGTAAAGTTTTCAAAGCAATTAAATAATTTGGGTAATGAGTATTACTTGGTAACTCAAAATGGCAGACAGTATCTTGCGGTAGTCACAGATGAATATATTGAAAGTAGAGAATTACCAGAGAAAATCATAGACAGGAAAATGAGAGGTTTGAAATTGGAAATTTTAAGTTCGTGAATGCCTGACCAATTGTATACGCATAATATGAGCGAATTCTGAATTATTTCATCGATTTTGAGAGTGAGTAAGCACGTAAAATCGATGTCTGGCTCATTTGTCTGTCCAAAAAGAAGAAATATGAGATTTGGATAGAGAAGGAGCTGTTTTCTAGTGTATCGGTTTATATTAAACCGATACACTAAGATGATGATACTCTGGAACGATGATATTGATAAGTGAAGTCGTTTGGAAATGGAGGGATTTTATGACAGTAGGAGAAGCCAGAGGAATTTATGGTGAACAGTTGAAAGCTTATAACGAGCAGAAATGTAAGCTGGCCAAACATAAAGCAGAATTAGATGAAAAGATAAAGAGAACAGAAAATGGTGCAGTTGTGTATGCAAATGAGGCAGCAGTATTAGAATTGTCCTATAAAGCAGTTGAAGATAAACAGAAAGAATATCAGGAATATATGGAAAAGCTTATGGGACAGTGGGAACTGAAGTTTAACGAGATTGCAACTAAGGAAAATGTTGAGAGTGAAAAAGAGGGCATTGAGGATTTTGGGAAAATAATGGAAGTTGTTCGTAGAATGACAAGGGGAGATAATGTTCCTGCTTTTGATGAAAAGAAAGTCATTGAGTATGATCCTGATATGTATCAGATGGCCAAAAGTGCTCAAATGGTTGCCCATATGAACAAAAAAGATAAGGAAAATCACGACTCACTTTGGGATGATGAAAAGAAAAGAGAACCGCAGGATCCGATGGAAATTGCTGATGGACAGGAAGTATTTGAGGATGGTCCTGAGATAATTTCCGTTGAGGACACAATGAGTTCCTTTGAGTTAAATGAATAAAAAATAATTTGTAACAGAGCTTTATCTGTTTTAAACCTATGTCCAGCCGCCGTCCATTGTGATTATTTGCCCGGTCAGATAATCAGGAGAAGTATATAGTTGATATGCAAGCTGTGCAACTTCTGATACCAGTCCCATGCGGCCATATGGAATTTCTTCCTCCAAGTTTTTTTTCTCCTCTGTTGTGAGATGGTCATTCATGGAGGTGTCAATGGCACCACAGGCAATGGCATTGACACTGATGTTGCTAGGTGCCAGCTCCTTTGCCAGTCCTTTCGTAAATGAATTAACCCCACCTTTTGATGCTGAATAGGCTACTTCGAAGGAAGCCCCACAATTACCCCATACAGATGAAATATTAATAATTCTGCCATTTTTTTCAGAAATCATATGTGGAACAAAGGTTTTACACATATAGAAAACTGAAGATAGATTTGTGTCAATTATGTTGTGCCATTCCTCTATGGTTGTGTCCTGAATAAGGGAATAAAGGCTGGTACCGGCATTATTAATTAATCCGTTGATGTAAATATCTTCTTCCTTAAGTTTCTTATAAAGGGCTGCGACTTCTTCATATTTTGAAACGTCACAGGTAAAAATCCTGCAATCACCACCAAAGTTCAATATGTCATTTCTGGTTTTTTCCAATCCTTCTATGTCTGATTTACATACAAGCACCAGGGGAACATTATTTTTTGCGAAGGTAAGGGCAATACTGCGTCCTATACCTCGCGAAGCACCTGTTATTAATACATATTTTTTCAATCTTATCACCGTTTCCTAAATTAAAATTATAATGTTTTTACAGGGCCAAAAGTCATGCTTTTTCATTCAAGCATGAAACGTATGACCTTTTTCATCTGGTATCATAACATATAAATTGTGAAAATTAAATGAAAAATATGGTAATACCGTTACTTTGGTTGACAAATACCTGCTCTCTTGGTAAAATGTAAAAAGGTTTTAATAATTTCGTAACATATTCAGAAAATAGATGAAAAAATGATATAGAGATACTGAAAATAAAAAGAGGAGGAACAGATTTCGTGAATAAGAAAAGTATTGAAGTAGCAGCTGGGGTGTTGATTGCTACTACAGTTGTGGGTGTGGGTTCAATTTATGGACAGAGTAATAAGACGAGTAAGATTTCTGCTAATATTCCAAGTGCGGGTATTGCAGTCGTATTAGAGAATTATAATAACGAAACAGATGATAGAAAGGCTGAATTATCAACTTTGATTACAAATAATGTGATGTTGGCGAATCAGGAAGATTCTCAGAAGCCAGAAGATGTGAAGCCTGAGGAGACTACTGTAAGCGAAACCACTGAAGAAGAAACTACCACAGAGGAGGAGACCACTACTGAGGAGCCTGAGAAAGAAAAATCCTTATATGATTCAATTGCCATGTCACAGGTAAATGATTATGTTAATGTGCGTACAGCACCAAATACAGATGCAGATATCGTGGGAAAAATTTATAATAACTGTGCTGCTACCATTGTAGGAGTTGAAGGTGACTGGTATAAGATTGAGTCAGGAAACTGTACAGGCTACATTAAGTCTGAGTACTTTGTTACCGGAGTAGAAGCAGAGGATGTTGCTATCCAGTGTGGATATGTAAATGCTACTGTTACCACTGAGACATTAAATGTCAGAGACGGTCAGGGCACGGATAATAAGCTTTTAACACAGCTTCCTGAGGGCGGTGTGTTTGACGTTATCCAGTATGGAGACGGCTGGGTATACTTAAATGTTGATGAAGATATTCAGGGCTGGGTATCCATGGATTTCGTAGATATTTCGGTTAAATTTGATACTGCAATTACCCTGGAAGAAGAACAGGCCAAGATTGAAGAAGAAAGAAGACGTGCTGAAGCGGCAGCTGAGGCAGAGAGGATTGCAAAGGCAGCTAAAGAAGCAGAGAGAAGAAGACGCGAAGAGGCAGCAGCGGCTCAGGCAGCGGCAGAGGCTGCGCAGCAGCAGGCGGCAGCAGAACAGGCAGCACAGCAGTTGCCAACATACACTGATGATTCATCAGCAGCAGCTCTTAGAAATGCAGTTGTGGCATACGCTCTACAGTTTGTGGGAAATCCATATGTATATGGAGGCTCAAGTCTGACAAACGGTACAGACTGTTCTGGATTTACAATGTCAGTATATGCTAAATTTGGATATTCACTTCCACATCAGTCAGGTTCCCAGTCGGGATGTGGAACAAGAGTTTCTACAAGTGAATTGCTTCCGGGTGATTTATTGTTCTACTCAAATGGAGGAAGAGGAATTGGACATGTAGCATTATATATTGGAAATGGACAGGTTGTTCATGCAAGTACACCTGCTACAGGTATTAAGATTTCAAGTGCATATTACCGTACACCAATTTGCGCATCAAGAATTATCCAGTAATTTGGATATCCGGTAATTTAGCTAACTAATCATTTAGTTAACCAATCATTTAGCTATCTAATAATTGAATTTGTAAAAGTAAAACAGAATAATTAAATATCAAAAAAAGATTGATCATTGTGGTCAATCTTTTTTTGTTGACAAAACACAAAATAAAGAGTATATTAAGTGTATCAAGTGTATTAGTTGAAGTAATACAGTTGATACAACGTAAGAAGATAAAAGTAAATAACGAACAATTTTGTTTGAATGAATGCATTCACAGAATTAAATTTGTATGGCGACAGATTGTTACCAGATTTTAAAGAAAGGAGAGGCTATGATAAATATTGATATTAAGAGTAATAAGCCTATATATGAGCAGATTATTACAGAAATTAAGCAAAATGTCATCAGGGGCTATCTAAAGGCCGGAGATGAGCTGCCATCAGTGAGAAAACTGGCTTTGGAACTTTCTGTTACACCAAACACAGTTTCAAAGGCGTATCAGGAACTTGAGAGAACGAAGGTGATAGAGACCATAAGAGGAAAAGGAACTTATATTGCAGAAAATATGGAGAATAAGGTTGAGGATATTGAGAAAATGGAGAAGATTAAGAAAGAAATTAGAATTCAGATTTTGGAACTTATATATATGGGGTACGACAAAAATAGAATAAAAGAAATCATAGATGATATATATGATTCTCTGAAATAAGGAGGAAAGTCACAATGATTAAGATTAATAATGTATCAAAAAGCTATGGTAAATTCTTTGCGGTTAAGAATGTAAATATAGAAATAGAAGAGGGGATGATATACGGTCTCATTGGAGAAAATGGTTCTGGAAAAACCACACTTTTTAAGTGTGTAACCGGAATTTATAAATGTAATGAAGGGAATGTTCTGATTGACGGAGAAGATGTGTATGAAAATGCAGAGGTGAAAGCAAAAATTGGCTATGTGGCAGACAGTAATGAGTATTTTCCAGGTTACCGTCTTGGGAAAATGGTGGAATTTTACAAGGGGATTTACAAGGAATTTGACGTTGAAAGATTTAAAGAATTAAATCAGATATTTAACCTGGATATGAATAAAAAAGTCAGGGAGCTCTCAAAGGGACAGAAAATGCGTCTGGCGTTTATGTTAAACATTGCGGCGAAACCAAAGGTTCTTGTGCTTGATGAGCCAACAAGCGGACTTGATGCAATGGCTAAAAAGGAATTGTTTGATGTATTAATTGATGAGGTTGAAAAAAATAAAATTACAGTCCTGATATCCTCTCACAATCTTTCAGATATTGAGAGAATATGTGATGATATATCGATTATCAAAAATGGGAGCACGGAAGGACATGACGGGTTAAAGAAAGTAATGTCCATGGCAAGAAAGTTTCAGATTGTATTTGAAAATGGAGCACCGGAAGGATTTTTTAACAATGAAAAAATAATTTCCTATACAAATGTCGGAAGCATATACACAGTGATTTTTAATCAGTTTACAGACGATGATATAGAGAAAATAAAAAAATACAGGCCTTCTTTTATGGAAGAAATAAATTTAAATCTGGAAGAGATATTTGTGTGTACAAAAGGGGGTGAAGCGTATGCTTCAAATGGAATTAGTTAAGTATTATGGAAGGTATGGTTTGACCCTTTTAATTATAAACTTCATAACATTTATGGGAATACCTTCAGACTTTGATATTGGAATGGAGGTCATAATAATAACAGGCTTTATACATGCTTTGTTAATTGTCAATTCATATTTTACAAAGAATAATTTTGAATTTGTAAATGCATTACCTGTGAAGCGGGAAAAACAGTATTACACGATTTATTTCACAGGAATAGCATATATGTTTGTATCGTACGGGATGTTTTTATTTTCAATTTATCTTCAGGAAGGACATCTTGATTTCAGACCTGTGGAAATAGTTATATTCTATTTTTCAGGGGTGGCATTATTGACAGTTGCGTATTCATTTTTTGTATGGGTTTTGATGCACACCAGAAGGATTTTATCAGCAGTTATTGCTTTTCTTGCTTTGGTTATTATTTATTGTACTGTATTTTCACAATATATCAGTGTAATGTTTGCTTATTCAATAAATGGACAGGATTTGGTTAATTTTGTTAAGTTATTATGGTTTAAACTTACCGTTCCGGAAAAGCTCATGAATGCTGCTGATAAAAGCATTGTTACTGATGCTGTGAGATTACAGGTGTTTTTCTGTGTGACTGGTATATGCCTGATAATTTCCGCCGTGCTGTTTTTACTTGGAAAAAGACTTGCGAAAAATATAGATGAATCAAATCTGAATAATGATAAAAACAGACATTTCAACAGAGTCTTTAAAGTTATTTTGGTTTTAACGATTTCAGTTTGTTTATCATTGCTTATGGATGGAAGATGTGTGTTTGTGATTAGTGACAATGATGTATGTTACGGTGATGGAAGGTCAGCTGCACTGGATAATGTGGTGGGAAAATATGAGACTTATAATGAAAAAGGTATATACAGCGTTGAAGAATATTATGAATTTTATGAGTGTCAGGAACAGGAGCTTGTTCGCAAATACCTGATTGAAAGAATTCTCATGGGTGTTATGGCAGGAATAGTAATAAATGTCGTGTTGGCAGTAGTGGAAAAGAAAGTTGGTGAAAGAAATGAGCGCATACATAAAGTACAAAATAAAAAATAATATATGGATACTGGTTATGATGACCCTTGTATCAATCCTATTTTTCATAGAGCTTGCCGTACCCGGGGAAGCTTCTGCAACAATGGTTAATTCTACTTTTTTTATCAATGTAGTTATTGAGAAGGAAAAGAATGTGTTAATTGTCATTTTGGCATTTATACTTGGGTTTAGAGTGATAAATGGATGTAACAGCACGGCAGAAACATTGCTGCCCCTTAAAAGGAGAACCAGATATATAGCATCGGTTATCATGGGGATATTATTTATTGGAATGCAGTGGCTTATTTGCACTGCGGCGGTATTAGTTCACTATTTCACACATATAGAAAATTACCGCGAGATAAATCTGCTGTCGGATTATTATGATGAAATTGTAAAAATTGACAGTCTGGGAAGTGGGCTGGCAATTATTAATATGCTTTTTCTGATAAATACTTCGGTGTTTTTAATTTCAGGATTTTGTGCCATTGTTGTAAAAAACAGGGAAACTGGAATAGTATTTCTTGGGGAATTAGTAATGATGCCATACTTTTTCAGCTACTCTGTAAATAACATGGGACACAAAATTCAAGGTAAAGATTTCATCAATCTGGATTTCCTTAAGAAATATTTTGGGCTGATATATGAAAAAGGCATGCATTTTGAACATCCATACATATATTCCGGGGCAGAAATCATGTGGATAAGAGATGTGAAAGAAAAACTTTTTGGAATGCTAATTATTTCTGTAGTATTTTTGCTGCTTTTGGTGGCTGTGGCTTACATATGTGATGGTACTGGTGGGAAGTTGATGAAATCAGTTATAATGGATAAATTATTTCTGGTGATATCAGCCGTTTATGTAGGATTTATTGTTCCAAATTTATTTATTAACACAAAAATAAATATGACAATAAAATTATATTTAGTAATGATATTTTTATCAGCAGTGATTTTTTACATTGCTGCCGGTAAAATGATTTTTAGCAGTAAAAAATACGATTATCTAAATAAACAATGATGGTTTGGATGGGAGGTGCAGCCGTATGAGAAAAAAAGGTAAAATAGGATTTCTTGCATTAACCATATCAATGGTTTTATCATCCTGTGGAGAACCTGCAAAGGACTTTATTGGAAAGAGCATAGCGGGAACGGAAATGGGCTTTAAACAGACATATGTTTATGTTGGTGATGAAGAAATCCATGAAAAAAATGAAGAATATTATAGCCAGACAGATAGGACCTTCGAAGAAAAACTTAGGGAAATGTTTTTGGCAGAGGGATATGTGGAAGATGAAAACGAACTGGATGGCTATGACGAATATGGAAATTATTCAGGTAAATACGGAATATGCTTTACATATAGGTATTATATTGAAAAAAAGCTTAAGAATCAGGGATATAATGTCATTTATGATTATGAGAGCGAGGGTAAATATAAATGTCAGAAAATAGATGACATAGTTGCATTGGTGGACCAGGACGGAGACGTTTTGGTAAATGAATCAAGAGTTCTTTTGTCTGAAAATCAAAAAATAATGGGAATACTTGACGAAATGAAAATTGGAGATTACATAAGAAAAGCGGATAAAGCGGTTTTAAAATCTGTGGGAAGTGAAACGGACAATTTAACCAGGACGGTACTTTTACTTATGTATGAAAGAAGGATTATTTACTCAGACAGGGCATTTGCTTTTAATGCGGAATATGGTACATACAGCACGACAGAGAATAAAGACTGGCTTTATGGTTTGTATCAGAAAGATGGATGGAGCATAGAAAAAAGCGGAAAGAATAGTGTTTGCGATAGTGTAATGTATAGTATGGTAACAAACTTATGGCTTGAAAGCGGCAAATGGGAATACAATGAGGAATTCCTGTATGTATATGGCAAAGATAAAAAGGTTAAGGAAATAAAGCTTGTGTTAATGGAGAATAAAATAAGTGAGCCGGGAAAAGCCTCGGTGATAAAATATCTTGAAGCCCTTGGAATGACAGAAAGTGATGCTGAAAAATTCGTGGATGACATACCTGATAAGTCTCAGAAAATATATGGTGTAAATTGCAATGTTGAGAAGGGAAAAAAGACATATACAGTAAAGGTATGGATGGACGAAAAATAGTTAAATTTATATATTATGCACAAATTCAAGAAAATCAAGTACGAAATAAAAAACATAAATTTTTTTAATACACACCCAAATGTAGATAATGTGGATAACTTTTGTCGATTTTTGTAAATAAAATGTAAGCGGAAAGCCTTTATTATATAGTTATACACTGATTTATCCACATTATCCACAAAAATGGTGGTGTAAATAACGTAAAGTGGAAAAATATCAAAAGGAACGTTTGTTTTTGTGAATATCTAATAAAAACTAAAATTTGAATAAAAAACGCTTGACAGCACAATTTCTTGAGTTTCCGTAAATTGTAATCAAAAAACGAGTATGTCTGCCCAGAGCACCAATCTTCCGTTTTTTTGAATAACTCAGAATGGAAGTTCTGTGAATAGAGGCACTTTAATAAGCCCCGCCGG
>JBNRML010000046.1:0-13760 GCA_050309585.1 Lachnospiraceae bacterium | reverse complement strand
CTAAAAGAAAAGAATAAATAATCCAGTAAGGATTATCACATAAGCCCTTTGGACTAACCATCCAGATGGCTATTTTTTTACCCTTTTGGGGTAATGGATGTAGAAAGAAGGTGAGAAAGTTGAAAATCAAAAAGGTGGATGACAAGCCTATTGTGATTCATACCAAAATGAAAGTAAAGAATTCTTCCATTAAGGTCAAAGAAGGCGAATACAGACTGCTTCAAGATGGCGTAGCAGAGAGTAAAAGAGAATGCTATCGTAGAGTAACATAAATCAGCACTTCAGTGTGATTTTTCACACTAAATTCCTATTATTATAATCATGCAGGAGGACAGAATAATGGAACGTGAAAACTTAGAACAAGTAAGAGAGAATATAGACAGAATTGATAACGAAATAATTAAGCTTATAGCTGAAAGAGGAACATATGTGGTACAAGCAGGTATAGGTCTTCTTGAAAACAAGCGAAATAAAGGGATAGCCCCTAAAATTGTTGTGATGGTGGCAAAGAATATGAGGAAGGGATTGATATTTTGAAAATGTTGGATATTGATATGGATTATTTTTTAAGGAGATTCCAATTATGATATCAGAAAACAGTACTGATAGGGTATCTGATGAAAGCTATCAGGTCTGGTATATAAAAAATATGTGAATCTGGATAAGTATGATAAAGAGATTATGGCAAGTCTGACTGAAAAGCAATAGTAATTGATGAAAATATTGTTCAGGTAATATGGAAAAATTAAGATATGTACGATAAGGTTTTATCCAATTTATAAAAAATATATGATATAATAAGAATGCTTGTTTAATGAGCATCGGGAAGGTTGTAAATGAATGATTTATATTACTGGAGATACACATGGGAGTTTTGAGCGAGTTGAGAACTTTTGCCAAAGGTTTAATACAAAAAATGACGATATAATGATTATACTTGGAGATGCGGGAATTAATTTCAGTGGCCCACGATATGATCGATTAAAGAAACGTCAGCTTGAAGAATTTCCGAGCATATTGTTTGCTAAAGACGGAGAAGTTTATAATCTTAATGGACTAAAAACAATTGTAATGGGCGGAGCATACAGTATTGATAAATCTTATCGTTTGGCGTATGGTTATGGCTGGTGGGAAGATGAGCAACCACCAGATGAAATCAAAAAGTATGTTGAAGAACAGCTGGAACGTGAAGCATGGGTTGTAGATGTGGTGCTTAGTCATACCACACCGCTTAAATATGAGCCAGTTGAAGTGTTTATGTCAGGTGTTGATCCGAGTAAAGTAGATAAAACAACAGAAATTTGGCTTGATAAAATTGAAGACAGACTATCATACAAAAAATGGTATTGTGGTCATTATCATACTGAAAAGAAGATTATCTGTTGGCAATGGAAAGAAGCCTGGTTAAAGATATTGAAATAAAATATATCTTAAAGCAGAGGATTTATAAATGAATACTCCTGCCAACATGGGATGAGTAACGAAGAGGGCAGTTTTTTTCTAAATTAATAGAAAAGAAGGGGGGATTGTGGTACAATGAAAAAAGATTTATCGTGGAGGTGTTGCTGTGGGAAAACAGAAAGGCAAAATTAAGGGTAAGATAACAAATAGAACGGGGTTATGTATCTTTGTTGTTATTTTCATTTGTGAGCTGATTAGTGCGGTGACAATGTCAAGGGTAATGAAAAACACCATGAAAGACTATGTGAATATGGAGTCGGACACAAAGGCAGAGCTGATGGATGCGTGGCTTGAAAAACAGGAGATGAACGTAAATCAGATGGCAACTGCCATTACAAATATGGAAAATCCTACTCCTGAGGTTATTCAAAAGTATCTTGGGGAATGTATGAGCCAGAATGAAAATGCGCTTATGTATTATATGTGTTATGAAAATCAGCCGGTAGCCTATATGGCAGATGGTGAATCTCTTGAGATAGCTGTTACGGAGAGAGGCTGGTGGAAGGATGCAGTATCAGCTCAGAAACTCATTTTCACTGATCCTTATCAGGATGCCAATACAGGTGGTATGGTTGTCTCAATTGCCCAGCCTGTAAAACTAAATGATGTTCAATGTGTGGTTTTGGCAGATTTCAGCCTTGATGTTTTGGTAGATATGGTTTCAAATATCGACTCCAATGAAAATATTCAGGCATTTCTTCTTGCAAGTGATGGAAGTGTAATTGTACATAATAACAAAAAGTACCTCCCTACAGATAAGGGTGCTACTTATCTGGACAAAAAGATAAAAATAGATGTTAATAGTGATAAAGTTCAGGACATTAAGGACTATGATGGAAAAAACAAAATAGTCAGAATTGCTGATATAGAATCGACAGGATGGAAACTTGGTATTGCTGAAAATATGTCAGTAATGTATTATGAAGTGGGCAAAAATGTAGTATTTGTTGTAGTGTGTGGCATTATTCTTATGATAATATCAGTCATTGCGGTGGGATATATTACTGTTAAATGCTTAAAGCCTATTGATGAAATGAAGAAATTCATTGTTGAAAAGATAATAGGTGAGGAAAACAGGCCAAAGGCTAAAAATGAAGTGGAAGAAATCAAGATTCTTATTTCTGTTATGCAGAGCAATTTCATTGACACAATTAAGCAGGCACAGAATATATCTACTGATGTAAACAGGAAGATGGAGGATGCAAATCATAAGGTTACAGGCATAAATGAAAGCATTACGGATATCAGTGCCTTGATGGAAGAGACAGCTGCCAGCATTGAGGTTCAGAGCGATTCCATCAATGGTATTAACGGAACCTGTAATGACGTTGCGGGAGCTGTCGACGAGCTTGCAAAACAGGCACAGAATATTTCTGAAAAAGTAGGGGATATTATTGAGAGAGTGGAAAAAATTGTTCCTGTTGTTTTAAAGGATAAGAAAAATGCCGTTGTTATTGCAACAGAAAGTAAAGAAAAGCTTAAGCTTGCCATTGAACAGGCAGCAGTTATTAAAGAAATCACAGAGGTTACATCATCTATTAAGGATATCGCTTCACAGACAAGTCTTTTGGCATTAAATGCCAGTATAGAGGCGGCAAGGGCCGGTGAGCTTGGAAAAGGATTTGCGGTGGTTGCAGAGGAAATCAAGAGTCTTAGCGAGGTTACGGACAGTGAAATTGAGAAGATTACAGAGCTCACAGAAAAGATTATTGCCGGTGTTGAGACTTTGAGCGATGAGAGTACAACAATTCTTGATTTCATAAATGGAGATGTAATGAAGGGATATGAGCTCCTTGAGAAAGTAGCTGTTGATTATAAAAAGGATGCTGCTTATTATGAGGCAGTCAGTACAGAGTTAGGAGCCTCAAGCGAAGAGCTCAGTGCAAGTATTCAGAGTATTGTAGGAACCCTTCAGGATATTACCGACAGTCAGATGCAGCTTAATAAGGCTGTGGAGACAATAACTGATAATCTGACGGGAATTACAGGTGCCAGCAGCGATATGACTGCTTACACAAGGGATGCTTTGATACAGGTAAATGAGCTTAGTGAGACGGTTTCTAAGTTTAATGTATAAATTTGAAATTTATTTGCTTATATTATGGAGGTAAGTATGGATGTTTTAGAAATTAAAAGAAGGATAAAAACATTGAGAAAAGAGTGCGATGATAAAAAGAATGAACGTAAGATTCTGGCTACTGAATACGAGGCACAGAAAGAAATTGTAAAAAAATCAGGCATCATTGCACTGTTGACGGTTTTAATCAACTATGTGATTTTAGTTCCATTATCAAAGGATATCAGTCACGCATCCATGGCAGGCCTCGGAAGATTTTTAAGTCCGTTTATGCTGTTTGCATTTATTATCAGCTTTGTGATTTTCCTTATGAGAGGATATGATTTGTTTATTAACATGGATACAAAGTATTCAAGGAAGCTTGCTGCGAAGGTAGGAAAAGAGTTGATGTGCGATGAGATCAAGCTGTTAAATGAAGCAATCACCATGATGGATTCAGAGATTGCAAGGCTTGAAAATGAACTCTATGAAAGTGGAGAAAATTTTGAAATTGAGGATGATGCAGTAGCAGAGCTTCCATCCATAAATCCTATTATCAAAAAAGCGGAAAAGCAGGAGCAAAAGAAAGTCGAAAAAACTGTTATAAAAAAAGAGACAGACAAAAAGCAGCCAGAGAAAAAACAGCCAGAGAAAAAACAGCCAAAGAAAGAATCTGTAAGCGATATTTTCAGCGGTCTTGATGAGTTGATATTGGACGAAGATGACGACTTTGAGAGCAGTAGTGATATGTGGGCAAGTGATGCAATGAAAAGATATAGATAGTAGATATACGGTTTTGTCTATACTTTTGCTTGACAATATATTTAATATGAATTATTATTTTTATACAAATGCAGTGAAAGAGACTGGGACATATGGAACTCGACAGGAATATGACGTCACCGACTGAGAGCGTCATTCGATGGAACTTTGAACTGGAACACTCTGGAGCAGACTAGTCGAATTAGATGTTATATGTTTATGTAGGCTGGTACGTTACACGCGTTAAGTGATAAAAGTGCAGGTTGTCAGTAAAATATATGAATTAACCTGAATGCGGGTGGTACCGCGGAAAGTTTGAATTTCCGTCCCGGGACATATTTAGTGTGTCCCGGGACTTTTTGATGCACAAGCCCTACAAGCGCCATCGTGCTTGCACGAAATGGCATTTGTAGGGCACAAGGTCATCGAGCAGATATGAAAAAATAGAATAAAAAGGAGAACAAATATGTCAGAATCAAGAATTTACAGAGATGTAACATTAAACAACGTCAGCGAAGCAGACATTGGAAAGGAAATCAAAATTGCCGGATGGGTTGAGAATATCAGAGACCATGGTGGCGTTTCATTTATTGATTTAAGAGATATGTATGGTGTGGTTCAGGTTGTACTTAGGGACACTGAGCTGTTGAATGGTATTGTTAAGGAAGATTGTGTAGGTATTACAGGTCTTGTTGAAAAGAGAGACGAGGAGACCTACAATCCAAAGATTCCATCAGGAACAATCGAGGTTGAGGCTCATTCAATTGAAGTTTTAGGAAAAGTATACAAGCAGCTTCCATTTGAAATTCAGACATCAAAGGAAATCAGGGAAGATTTAAGATTAAAATACAGATATCTCGATTTGAGAAATCAGAAGGTTAAGGATAATATGATTTTCCGCTCAAATGTTATCAGCTTTTTGAGAAATAAGATGACAGAATTGGGATTTATGGAAATACAGACACCTATTCTCTGTGCGTCATCACCAGAAGGTGCAAGGGATTACATTGTTCCTTCAAGAAAATACAAGGGAAAATTTTATGCACTGCCACAGGCACCACAGCAGTATAAGCAGCTTCTCATGGTTTCCGGTTTTGATAAATATTTCCAGATTGCACCATGTTTCAGAGATGAGGACGCAAGAGCAGACCGTTCACCGGGAGAATTCTATCAGTTAGACTTTGAGATGAGTTTTGCCACTCAGGAAGATGTGTTCAGAGTAGGTGAAGAAGTTCTTACAGCTACTTTTGAGAAATTTGCACCGGAAGGATTTGAAGTTACGAAGGCTCCATATCCAATCATCAGCTACAAACAGGCTATGTTAGAGTTTGGTACAGATAAGCCGGATTTAAGAAATCCATTAAGAATCATTGATGTTACGGAATTCTTCCAGAGATGTACTTTCAAACCATTCCACAAGAAGACGGTAAGAGCCATCAAGGTTCATGCTGATATGTCAAAGGGCTTCCATGAAAAGCTTTTGAAGTTTGCACAGTCAATTGGAATGGGTGGCCTTGGATATTTGGAAGTATTGGAAGATGGAACATTCAAGGGGCCAATCGATAAATTTATTCCGGATGATATGAAGCAGGAAATCAAGGATTTGGCAGGACTTTCAGCAAAGGATACAATTTTCTTTATTGCTGACAAGGAAGAGAGAGCAAATCTTTATGCAGGACAGATTCGTACAGAGCTGGGTGAAAAGCTTGATTTGATAGAAAAGAATGCATATCGCTTCTGCTATATCAATGACTTCCCAATGTATGAATACAATGAAGAAGAGAAGAAGATTGGATTTACGCACAATCCATTCTCAATGCCACAGGGTGGTTTAGAGGCATTAAACACAAAGGATCCACTTGATATTCTGGCATACCAGTATGACATTGTCTGCAACGGTGTGGAATTATCGTCAGGTGCTGTTCGAAACCACGATATGCAGATTATGGTTAAGGCATTTGAAATTGCCGGATATGATGAAGAGGTATTAAAGAGCAAATTTGGAGCATTGTATAATGCATTCCAGTTCGGTGCACCACCACACGCCGGTATGGCTCCTGGTGTGGACAGAATGATTATGCTTCTCAGAAATGAGGAGAATATCAGAGAGGTTATTCCATTCCCGATGAGTGGAACTGCTCAGGATTTAATGTGCGGGGCTCCAAATGAAGTAACAGAGCAGCAGCTCAGAGAAGTTCACATCAAGGTGAGAGACTAAATGACATTAAGTCAGCAAATGTATTATTGACATAAGCGAGTGATTTTTCAAAATGTTAGGAGGATGCAGATGGCTAACGTGATTTCTGATGAAACAATTGAGTACGTAGGAATTCTTGCGAAACTCGAGCTCAATGATGAAGAAAAAGAACAGGCAAAAAAAGATATGGCAAGTATGCTTGACTATATCGATAAGCTTGGAGAATTGGATACAAGTAATGTGGAACCAATGAGTCACGTGTTTCCTGTCAACAATGTGTTCAGGGAAGATGTGGTGACAAATGGTGATGACAGGGAAAATATATTGAAAAATGCCCCTGAAGAGAAGAATGGCATGTTCAATGTACCAAAAACCTTTGATTAAGGAGGATGACAGATGAGTATATTAGATTATACAGCAACTGAGCTTGCGGAAAAAATAAAAGCAAAAGAAGTATCTGCCATCGATGCCACAAAAGCAGTTTTAGAGCAGATAGACAAAACAGAAGAGACATACAATTGTTACGTGACTGTTGACAAAGAGGGTGCTCTCAGAAGAGCAGAGGAAGTTCAGAAAAAAATAGATGCAGGAGAGCTTAATGGTCCTTTGGCAGGTGTTCCTGTGGCCATAAAAGATAATATGTGTACAGAGGGAATGCTTACAACATGTTCATCAAAGATTCTCGGCAACTTTGTTCCCACATTTTCGGCAGAGGCAGTAATAAACCTTGAAAAAGCAGGGGCAATAATAATTGGTAAAACAAATATGGATGAATTCGCCATGGGTTCAACAACAGAGACATCAGCTTACGGTGTCACAAAAAATCCATGGAATCCGGAGCATGTTCCTGGTGGTTCTTCAGGTGGTTCAGCAGCGGCAGTTGCGGCGAATGAATGTTTTTACGCCTTAGGTTCAGACACAGGCGGCTCAATCAGACAGCCGGCCGGATATTGTGGTGTAGTTGGTATGAAACCGACATATTCAACAGTTTCACGATACGGACTTATTGCTTACGGTTCGTCCCTTGACCAGATTGGACCACTTTGTAAGGACGTAAAAGACTGCGCAACAATTATGGAAGCAATTGCATCACATGATATAAAGGATTCAACATCTGTAGAGAGGGATAACAATTACACATCAGCTCTTGTTGATGATGTAAAAGGAATGAAAATAGGTATTCCAAGAGATTACTTTGGGGAAGGTCTTGATCCTGAGGTTAAGGCAGCGGTTCTCAAGGCAGCAGATGTGCTCAGGGAAAAAGGCGCGATTGTTGAGGAGTTTGATTTGAGTCTGGTAGAATATGCAATTCCCGCATATTACACAATTGCAGCAGCAGAGGCAAGCTCAAACCTTGAAAGATTTGACGGAATTAAATACGGATACAGGACAGAGGAATTTACAGATTTGCACAATATGTATAAGAAAACACGTTCTGAGGGCTTCGGACCTGAGGTTAAGAGAAGAATTATGTTAGGTTCCTTTGTACTCAGCTCAGGATATTATGATGCATATTACTTAAAGGCATTGAGAGTGAAGGCACTTATTAAGAAAGCCTTTGATGATGCATTTGCAAAATATGATGTGATTTTAGGACCTGTGGCACCGACTACAGCACCAAAGCTTGGAGAAAGCCTTGCAGACCCGATAAAGATGTATCTTGGAGATATTTATACAATATCTGTAAATCTTGCAGGTCTTCCGGGAATCTGCCTCCCTTGTGGAAAGGATTCAAAGGGAATGCCAATAGGACTTCAGCTTATTGGTGACTGCTTTAAGGAAAATAACATTATCAGAGCTGCATATACTTATGAGCAGGCAAGAGGAAAATTTGAAAAGGAGGACAAATAGATGGCAAGAGAGTATGAAACGGTCATTGGACTTGAGGTTCATGTTGAGCTGGCAACAAAGACAAAGATTTTCTGTGGATGCTCTACAGCATTTGGTGCAGAACCTAACGCACATACATGCCCGGTATGTACTGGTATGCCGGGAAGTCTTCCTGTATTAAATAAACAGGTTGTTGAATATGCAATGAAGGTTGGTGTGGCAACAAATTGCGACATTACCAGATATTGTAAATTTGACAGAAAGAATTATTTCTATCCTGACAATCCACAGAATTACCAGATTTCCCAGTTGTATCTGCCAATATGCAGAAACGGTTATGTTGAGATAAAAGACAAGGACGGAAATGACAAGAAAGTCGGAATCCACGAAATCCATATGGAAGAGGATGCAGGCAAATTAGTTCATGATGAGTGGGATGACTGTTCATATGTTGACTTTAACCGTTCAGGCGTTCCACTTATTGAAATAGTATCAGAGCCGGATATGCGTTCAGCAGAGGAAGTAATTGCATACCTTGAGAAATTGAGACTTATTATTCAGTATCTCGGTGCTTCTGACTGTAAATTAAACGAAGGTTCTATGAGAGCAGATGTTAACTTATCAATCAGGGAAGTGGGTGCTAAGGAGTTTGGCACAAGAACAGAAATGAAAAATCTCAACTCTTTTAAGGCAATCGCCAGGGCAATCGAAAATGAGAGGGAAAGACAGATTGACCTTTTAGAAGAGGGAAAACAGGTTACTCAGGAGACAAGAAGATGGGATGACAACAAGGAATACTCATATCCAATGAGATCTAAAGAGGATGCTCAGGATTACAGATATTTCCCAGACCCGGATTTGGTCCCTGTTTCAATCAGCGATGAATGGATAGAGGCCATTAAAGCGGAACAGCCTGAATTCAGAGATGAAAAGATGGCAAGATATATAAGTGAATTTGCAATTCCGGAATATGATGCGGATATTATTACTTCTTCAAAGCATCTTGCTGATATTTTTGAAACTACCGTTGAGTGCGGTGCAAATCCAAAGAAGGTAAGTAACTACCTTATGGGCGAAACAATGAGACTTTTAAAGGAACATGAAATGGAACCGGAAGATATTAATTTTGCACCGGAAAATCTTGCAAAATTAATCAAGGTTACAGAGGCTGGAGAAATCAATTCAAGCGTTGCAAAAGAAGTATTTATTAAGATTTTTGAAGAAAACATTGACCCTGAAAAATACATTCAGGAAAATGGACTTAAACAGGACAATGATGAAGAGGGATTGAGGAAAATCCTTGAAGAAATAGTGGCAAACAACCCACAGTCAGTTGAGGATTACCACAATGGAAAGGAAAAAGCCATTGGATTTTTGGTAGGTCAGGCCATGAAGGCTACTAAAGGAAAAGCAAATCCCGGAATTATAAACAAGATTCTTAAAGAACTTTTGTAAGACATATGGCTGGTAACAGGCGAGGAGAAAAACTTGGTCTGTTACCAGTTTTTTATGTCTGTTTTTCCTAACTGCTGCAAATTATATTTTGAGATGTTGAAAAAATAATACTTTTTAATGTTTAAGATGTTGAAAAAATGATACTTTTCTATATTTAAGATGTTGAAATAACAATACTTTTTCTCTATATAGATGTTGAAATTTCTATACTTATCCTGTAAAATGTATATAAATCGGTAATTTGTGGATAATAGAAATAAATTGGGAAAAGTAGCTCGGAAATGGAGAAGAATATGTTTAAAAGAAAGGTATATGATCAACTTCTGGAATGGAAAAAAGAGTGGAATGGTAAGTATGCCTGCCTTCTTGAAGGTGCAAGGCGTGTAGGAAAAACAACCATTGCAGAAGAGTTTGCACGTAATGAGTATGAATCATATATATTAATTGATTTTTCAAATACAAGCAAAGAAATTATTGATATTTTTGAAGATATTTCAAAACTGGATAGATTTTTTTTAAGACTGCAGTTGGAAATGGGAGTACAATTGTATGAAAGAAAATCGGTTATTATTTTTGACGAAATACAATTATTTCCAAAGGCAAGACAGGCTATTAAGCATTTGGTTAAGGATGGCAGATATGATTATATTGAGACGGGGTCACTGATTTCAATAAAGAAAAATGTCAAGGATATATTAATTCCTTCAGAAGAACACAAGATATATGTTTATCCAATGGATTATGAGGAGTTTATGTGGGCGACAAATGGAAGTCCTGAAGTCTTAAATATTGCTTATAAGAGTAATGTGGAGTTGGGAAACGCAATAAACAGAAGTGCCATGAGGGATTTTCGAATTTATATGGCAGTAGGTGGGATGCCTCAGGCTGTAGAGAGATATATTGATACAAATAGTTTTGAGGCTGTAGATAAGGTAAAAAGAGAGATTTTAGAGTTATATTATGATGATTTGAAAAAAATTGATGGTTCAGGCAGGATAACTGATATGTACAAATCTGTTCCGTGTCAGCTTGCTGCAAAGAAAAAGCACTATGTGATTAGCACGGCGACAGGGAAGCAGAAAACCAGAAAGGATGAAGAAAGACTTTTTGAGCTTATTGAATCTGGGTTAGTGCTGCCTTGCTATAATGTGTTGAATCCTACAATTTCTCTTTCTCAAACGAAGGATATCAATTGTTTTAAGCTATACTTATCTGATGTAGGTTTGTTTACCACAATGCTTTTTAATGATTCACAGAATGGAATCGAGGATATCTATAAGAAACTTATGAGTGATAGTTTGTCTGCTGATTTAGGATATTTGTACGAAAATGTGGTAGCACAGATGCTAAAGGCAAGTGGGAGAGAATTGTATTATCATTCATGGCGTAAAGAAAAAAGCACACATGCATACGAAATAGATTTTCTGCTCACATCAAAAAATAAAATAGTTCCAATAGAGGTTAAATCATCGGCTATAAAAAATCATAAATCACTGGATGACTTTATGAATAAATATTCAAAGAATGTTGGTGAATGTTTTTTGTTATCGCAAAAGGATGTTGGAAAAATAGGAACAATAAAGCTTAAGCCAATATATATGTTCCTGTTTTTGTTAAAGGATCTTTAGGAAGAAACAAGAGACTGGGCTTGCAGGTTTTGACTATTCAAAATATGCAGGTGACAGTCTCTAATTAATTCTCACGGTTATGTAGATTTTCGAAGGATATTATTCATGTTCCTTTTCATATTTATCAAAGATAAAATCAAGTACTGGTGCAAGACCGATGAATTCGGCACCGTAATTTGTATGTGCTCCATCCTCTGAAAGGCTGCTTCTGACAATTCTTACCACGGTGTAAAGCATGGAATTTTCATCGCCAAGCTGCAATTTTGCATTGAAATAATATCCAATAGGAAGTGTGGCAGCAGTAACAAAACCAATACCTCCCTTTGAGATATCAATAACATTAATAGGAGCATCTACATTTGAAATAACCACATTGTCCTGGTTGAAGAGATTAGAAATGTTTAACTGAAGATTTGCGGTCATTCTTTTGAATCGACGTTTTTCGTTTTCAGGCATATTTCCTCCGTTCCGGGCTGACCATACTAAGTGTACCCATACTTTTGTTCTTGGATATATTATACAAGGAAAATAAATATTATTCAACATTTTTGATGTCCATTACAAATAATTCTGTTATAAGAAATATGATTTGATTTTAATAGTGGGGTGTATTATAATCTACAGTGTGCGATTTTGAAATAAAGGATTTGTGATGGCAGGGTAATTGCAAATCAAAAGGTTCAGAATTAATTTTTCGTTATAAAATCATAGCCCTGCAGAAATGAGGAGAAAATGTACGACAGATATCAGAGCCCATTATCAGAGAGATATGCAAGCAAGGAGATGCAATATATTTTTTCACCGGATATGAAATTCAGGACTTGGAGAAAATTGTGGATTGCACTTGCTGAGACAGAGAAAGAGCTTGGATTAAATATTACAGACGAGCAGATTGAGGAACTTAAGGCACATGCAGATGATATAAATTATGATGTAGCAAAGGAAAGAGAAGCATTAGTAAGACATGATGTAATGTCCCATGTATATGCATATGGAGTTCAGTGTCCAAAGGCGAAGGGAATTATTCACCTAGGTGCAACTTCATGTTATGTTGGTGATAATACAGACATTATCGTTATGACAGAGGCATTGAAGCTTGTCAGAAAAAAACTTGTCAATGTAATTGCCGAGCTTGCAAAATTTGCGGACGAATATAAGGCACAGCCAACACTTGCGTTTACACATTTTCAGCCGGCACAGCCTACAACAGTAGGTAAGAGAGCAACACTCTGGATGAATGAATTTGTAGTGGATTTAGAAGATTTGGATTATATCATCGGAAGCATGAAGTTACTTGGTTCAAAGGGAACAACAGGTACACAGGCAAGCTTCCTTGAATTATTTGAAGGTGACCAGGAAAAAATCAGACAGATTGACCCAATGATTGCCAAGAAAATGGGCTTTGAAAAATGCCAGCCTGTTTCAGGCCAGACATATACAAGAAAGGTGGATACGAGAGTATTAAATGTACTCGCAGGTATTGCTGCCAGCGCACATAAATTTTCAAATGATATCAGACTTTTACAGCATCTTAAGGAGGTTGAGGAGCCGTTTGAAAAGAACCAGATTGGTTCATCAGCCATGGCATATAAGAGAAATCCAATGAGAAGTGAGAGAATTGCTTCTCTGGCAAACTACGTTATGGTGGATGCATTAAATCCAGCCATTATCTCTGCTACACAGTGGTTTGAGAGAACACTTGATGACTCTGCAAACAAGAGACTTAGTGTTCCGGAAGGATTTCTTGCAGTTGATGGTATCCTTGACTTATGCTTAAACGTTGTTGACGGACTTGTGGTTTATCCTAAGGTTATTGAAAAGAGACTTATGTCAGAGTTACCATTTATGGCAACAGAAAATATCATGATGGATGCTGTTAAGGCGGGCGGAGACAGACAGGAGCTTCATGAGGAAATCAGAAAGCTCTCAATGATTGCCGGAAAGAATGTGAAGGAAGAAGGCCTTGACAACAATCTTCTGGAATTGATTGCTGAGAATGAGAAATTTGGAATGAGTCTTGAGGACCTCAAGAAATCAATGGACCCTACGAAATATGTGGGACGTTCTAAAGAACAGGTTGAGGAGTACTTAAGCGAAGTAATTAATCCTATACTTAAGGCAAATGAAGATATTCTTGGTATGACAGCTACCATTAACGTATAATAAAGAGTAATTCAAAAAAATAACTAAGCCAAAAGATGGGGGATGTCGTTTTAGCGAATTATCATTCGTTAAAGCGACATCCCCAAACATACAGTTTTTCTTTATGATGTTAACTGCGAAAAAAACACGTAAAGGAGACTGTATGATGAGTACTATTTTAAATGAGAATCTTATATCTTTCAAGGAGTTAGAGAAAAAAATATTTGCA
>JBNRML010000045.1:0-2546 GCA_050309585.1 Lachnospiraceae bacterium | reverse complement strand
CATATAAATATTATCACGAAAAATATTAATAGTAAAGAAAAAACAATTTTCAAATACATTGAAAAAAAAAGGGTTATATGAGATAATGTAAATAATATATTACAGTCAAAGAAAAATGGAGGTATTTATATGTTTAATGAATTATATGGCATGATGAACTGGCCTATTATTGAAGGGATTGAATATTCTGACATTCGTAATCCCCACGACCTTCTCGGTCCACACATGACTGATAAAGGTCTATTAATTCAGGCATATGTTCCTGGCTCTGACGAAGTTCTTATTGAATACTCAGGCAAAAAAATGTATATGTGCAAAATGGATGATGCTGGTTTTTATGCTGCTTTAATAGATACAAATGAAATAATACCATATAAGCTTCTCATCCAGAAGGGCGAAGAATTCATCGAAAAATATGATGCATATTCATTCAAAATAGGAGAAGAAATTGGTGCTATCAAAAAATTCAATACAGGCATCAATTATTCTGCATATGATTTACTTGGTGCTCACAAGAAGACCATAGATGGCGTATCAGGTGTTGTTTTCCGTGTATGGGCTCCGGCAGCAGTCAGGGTGAGCGTAGTTGGGGATTTCAATAACTGGGACGGTAGATTCCACCAGATGTCAGAAATAGAAACCACAGGTGTTTTCGAAATATTTGTTCCTGAAATAGAAGAAGGTGAGCTTTACAAATATGAAATTAAGATTAAAAGAGATAAAAATATCCTTAAATCTGATCCTTATGCTGTTTCTATTGAAAACAAAGAAAATGGTGCAACAGTTATTACAAATATAGATAACTTCAAATGGACAGATGATTTATGGCTGAAAAACAGAGAGAACTTCAATGCACAGTCATCTCCTTTATCTGTTTACCAGTTAAATATTGGAACATTTGCAAGAAATTCTGAAGGTAGAGCTAATTACAAAGAAATTGCAAAGGATGTTGCCGACTACGTTTCATCAATGGGATATACCCATATAGAATTGATGCCTATCGCTGAATATTTTGACGATTTATCTCTCGGATATCTTGTTAATTTCTTCTACGCTCCTACAAGCAGATATGGTTCTGCAGAAGAATTAATGTATTTTGTGGATTATATGCACTCAAAGAACATTGGTGTGATTTTAGACTGGTCTATTAATCAGTTTGCTTCGGACGATGCCGGTCTTGGAAAATTTGATGGTTCACAATTATACGAACACGCAAACCCAAAGCGCGGTGTAAATCCTAGAAATGGTGCTTTATTGTTTAATTTAGGGCGTCCTGAAGTTAAAAACTTCCTTTTGGCAAATGCATTTATGTGGATTGATAAATTCCATATGGACGGTTTATGTGTTGCAAATGCAGCTTCAATGCTCTATCTTGATTATGACAGAAAACCAGGTGAATGGGAAATTAACATTTTAGGTGGTAAAGAAGACTTAGAGGCTATTGAATTATTAAAGCATTTAAATTCTATTATTCATCATACAAGAAAAGGGGTTATTACAATTGCGGACGATAATTCCGGCTTCCCACAAACAACAGGTGAGGTGAGCGATTTATGTGTCGGTTTTGACTTAAAAACAAACACTGAGTGGAGAAAAGATGTTCTTTCCTTCCTTGGCAGACCAGCCTATTCAAGAAAGAATTTCTACAACGATATTTCTCTCAGCATGATTTATCAATACAGTGAAAATTACACAATTGGATATCCGGAACACGAATTTATCGACGGAAGCTCATCACTCATTGGCAGAATGACTGGTGATGACGAAGAAATGAAATTTAGTAACTTAAAGCTTGCATTAGCTTATACATTTGTTCATCCAGGAAAGAAAACATTATTCATGGGACAGGATATGGCTCAGTATCCTGAATGGAATTTAAATAACACATTAGATATGAATCTTCTCAAGGAAGCTAAACACAAAAATATTAATGATATGGTAAAGGAACTTAACAAACTATATAAAACACAGAGTGCGCTTTATGAGTTAGATAATGACAGTGATGGTTTTGAGTGGATAAACAATATTTCAGCAAATGAATGTATTTTAACATTTGTAAGGAAGGGTTCAAAAGAAGAAGACACTCTTTTAGTTGTATGTAACTTTGATGCAATGGAACATGAAAATTATAAGATTGGTGTTCCTTTCAAAGGTAAATATAAAGAAATTTTTAATACTGACAGCAAAGCTTTTGGAGGAACAGGATATACAAATTCCAGATTAAAACAATCGAAGACAGATGAATGTGACGGAAGAGAAGAATCTGTACGTGTAAATGTTGCTCCTCTCAGTATTTCCATATATAGTTTCTCAAAATCTGATGAAAAACTTGCAACAAACACTGAAGCTAAAGCAAATGTTGAAAAAAAGACTACAACAAAAAAAGCCAGTGCAAAAAAAGAGGCTGTAACAAAAGAAACTTCTAAAAAAGAAACTCCTAAGAAAGCAGCTCCTAAGAAAAAAACTTCTAAGAAGGAAGCTCCTAAGAAGGAAGTTGTTAATAAAACTGAACCCGAAAAGGACGTTGAAGTAAAGACTGAAGTGAA
>JBNRML010000044.1:0-16186 GCA_050309585.1 Lachnospiraceae bacterium | reverse complement strand
TACACTTTTATACTTTCCAAAATGTTCAGTATATGATACTATATGTTACATCTCAAGTAACAAAATGATATATGGTGTGGAGGGTGAAGCTATGAAGGCTAAAAATATATTATGTTTTGGAAGAGGATATAAGGATTTTATTGTATATACTGCATTTGTGCTAAACAATATGGGGTACAAGGTTTTAGTGAACGATAGAAGCAGCAAGAGGGAAATGGCAGATATTATTTCGTATAATGATTTTGAATGCAATATCAGAACCTATAGAAATATTGATTTTTTGTTTTCAAATGGAGATATGCCAGGGTATGATTTTATACTTACGTACATTTCAGATATTTCAGAACTTGGAAAGTATGAAAATTTTAGGTATATATTGATAAATCAGTCTGCCTATCGAACGGAGTTATATCGGTGTACGGAACTGATGGAGTATATGAAAACAGATACCCTTTTTGTTTTGAGGGACAAGGTGGGCAATATTGGAAAAAAATATTTGTCAAAATATGTTCTTCCAAATGAGAAATTACTCAGCATATACGAGGTTGGATATGATGGCTGGGATAAAAAATATCAGCTATTCATGGATTATGACGGAGTAGGTGATTTTAAATATATATCAGAAGATTTGTGCCGGGCATTGAATAGATGTATATCAGTGATTACAGGTAAAGAGCAGGGAGATGTGAAAAAAGCATTAAAATGGGCAAAGGGTGGTAAAGTATTTGATAATAGGTTTTTGGAGTGAAAAGGCAGGAAGAGGATCCTGTACATATAATATGCTGGCAACAGGTCTGGCTATGGCTGAAAGGTCCAGGGAAAAAGTTGTGCTTATGCAGGGGAAAAAGGATTATAACAGGATAGAGTATGCCTTTATACCCTATGAGAACAACGAGTTTTTTAAAGAGGACTATGGATATTATAATTATGGTGGTATAGATTCTGTCATTACGAAAATAGAAAATGAGACCATGACTTCCCAGGAATTAATGAAAGAGCTCATAAGAGTAAATAAGACTAATATTTTTTATTTACCTTCGACAAGGGAAGGTGATGAGAAGAGATTTTTACAGGCTTTTGAAAGAATAAAGCTAAAGTATCTTGAGTTTTTTAAAAGTCAGAAGGAAATAGTTCTTCTTGAATTGGGGAGTGGATACGAAAGTATAAATCAGGAGGTTGAAGACAGACTTGATATGCTGGTTATTAATATTTCTCAAGTCGACAGTTCGCTGGAGAAAATATTAAACCGCAGGGAATTAAAGACGAAAACAATGATTCTCGTTGGAAGCTATGATGATAATTCTAAATTTAGTGTTGGAAATATAAGACATAAAAATAATATCAGTGAGACAAATATTGGTGCCATACCATATAATACAAGGTTTAGAGATGCTGTTTGCAGTGGAAGAAGTCAGGAGTTTTATGAAAGACATAAGAACTCAGAGAAAAATGATTCAGAGTATTTTTTTATTCAAAGTATAGAGAGTGCTGCTGATAGCATAATGAAGATATGCAGAATAGAGTAGGGGGAGAAAAATGCTTATTGATGAGTTAATAGAAATAGTTAATGAGGAATTTAACGGTATTTTGCGTGCGAGTTTGTATGAGATAGGTCTTAGTGATGAAGAACTGTCAAGACTGCGCGTTAGAAAAAAGGAACTGAGAAATGCCCTTAAGAATACGGGTATAGGTGATAATTATGCTAAAAAATACGTAAAAGCAGCAATAAGAAAAATACTTGAGGAAAAAATCAAAATTACAGAGGAGCAGATTAATGAGATAATATCATTTGACAGAAGGGATTTATTAAGTCACAAGGATAAATTTGATATTCTTTTGTACATCTATAAGGAAAAGAATGGCTTTGGGTATAATGGTTTCATAAAAATGATAGAAGCTTATGATTTGCTTCAGAATAATTTGTCTGAGGAGATTTTCAGATATGAAATATCGGCGGATGATATAGATAGTATATTTGAAGAAGAATATGTGGAACTATTATTGTCAGAAAAAATAGATATTGTTGTTCAGAGAGTATACGAAAAGTTTCGAGGATTAGGGGTCATAGACGAGTTGAGAGATATGAAAATAGATGGTATTTCAGGAGGGGTATCTGGCAGGGAAGGCGATTATCATAATGTATGGGCTTTTATAAAAGGAAAGACTGTCCATCTGAGCTTCCTGGATTTTGAAACAGAAGCTGAGCTTCAAAGAGTATGTATGAATATATACAAGTATAATCATCCGGGGCAGTTGTCAATGACCAAGGGATACATAGTGAATGAGATGAAGGATCATTCAAGAGTTGTGGTTGTTAGACCACCATTTGCAGAGAGTTTTGCTTTTTTTGTCAGAAAGTTTGACACCATAGAGTGCAAAAGACTTGAAGAACTCATACAGGATGAAAATTCAGAGCTTGTAATTGAAACCTTAAAATTCATTGTTAAGGGATGTCAGGTATGTGGAATTACAGGAACCCAGGGAAGTGGGAAGACTACTTTATTGATGGCATTGATAGAGTACATACATCCTGCATATACCTTGCGAATACAGGAGCTGGCCTTTGAACTGCATTTGAGAGACGTATATTCTGATAGAAATATTTTGACATTCCAGGAGACGGATTTTATCACCGGACAGGAAGGACTGGATCTTCAAAAGAAGACAGATGGGGTTGTCAATATTCTCGGAGAAGTGGCATCGGCAGAAGTGGCATCATGGCTTGTTCAGATGGGAATGGTGGCTTCCATGTTTACTATGTTTACTCATCATGCCAAAACAACTGATAACCTGATTAAATATTTGCGTAACAGCCTGCTTACAATGGGTGGATTTCATAATGAGAAAATCGCAGAGGAACAGGTGGTAGATGTTATAAGATTTGACGTGCATATGGAAAAAGATATAACAGGTCACAGATATATTGAGAGAATATCGGAAATAATACCGGGAAAAGATGATTATACAATTAGTGATATCATCAGATATGAAGATGGAAGATATGTTAAGGTGAACAGTTTTTCCGAGGGTGTATTAATGGATATGAAAAAGCATATGTCAAAAGGAGAGGGGAAAAGATTATTTGAACAATATTGTGTATAGATTTTTTTCGAAATTCAGATTGACCGCTGGTGTGACGAAGAGTATTGAGGACAGAATGTCAATAATGTATCCGGGAAACAGGGAAAAAATTATTAAGTCAACCCAGTTTGAAATAATTAGGCTATTAATTTGTAATAGTATGATATTAACAGGCTTTATATGGTTTGGGAAAATGGATATATATTTTTTGTTTATGTCAGCAATTGTTATGGTAATGGTATCCAAAAATCTCATATACTCAAAATATAATAATATGGAAATAAAGCTATTAAAACAATTTGAAAAGTTTCTTCAGGATGTAAGGTTTAATTTTAGATATGACGGAATGATTGATGAAGCATTGAATGATGCTTTATTATCGGCAGATTATGAGATGCAGCTTCAGGCGGTCAAAATAATAGATAGCTTGAACAAAAGTGAGGAAAGTAATGGAAAACAGTATATTAGTGACGGCAAAATAGTCTCAGAAGATTATATTGAAGTGGCTCCAAATTGTTTTTTTCTTACCTTTTATGCCATATGTCAGACGGTAAAGGAATATGGTGATAAAGTTGAAGATGGACATTCAGCATTTGTGACAAATCTGTCTTTTTTGAAGGAGGATGTCAACATTGAAATATTAAAGAGAGAGAAAATAGAAGCTCTTTTTATGGGATTATTGTTTGTTACCATTGTTCCATTGTTTGGTATAAAACCAATAATTATGTGGGGAATAGGAAATATTCCGGAATTAGAGAATTATTATAATGGAATTATTGGCAAGCTTACATATGTATTGTTGACAATTATGACTGCATTTATATTTCAGATTATCATGAAGCTTAAATATCCTCTTGAATATGAAAATCAAAAAAGCATTTGGGTGGAACAGCTTTTGACAATACCCGTTATTAACAGGCTTTTGCTTAGGATAATAAGTCTGAATTATAAGAAATATTATAAGATGGATTTGTTTTTAAAGTCCGTTGTATATAAATACAACGTTAAGGAGTTCATGGTATATAAATTTGTATGCGGAGCGGTGGCTGCAATACTGTCTGTGATATTGATTTTGAAATCGGGAATTGTGAGTTTGGGTATATTTGGTATATTGATTGGATTTTTTGTGTTTTCATTATCGGTACTTATTGCCTACAACTATGAGATGATAATGATATTGTTTAGAGAAAAAATGTTAAGATTAAATCGCGAGGAAGAGATAATCAGATATCAGTCAGTAATAATGATATTAATGAACATGGACAGAATTACATTAGAAAAGATATTGGAATGGATGGAGATTTTTGCGGTTGTGTTTAAAAATACATTGGAAAAGATATCTGATACCATAGCTTACAAAGGTATGGCAGTTTTTGAAGATGCCAAGGAAAAAGTTGAATTTTTGCCCTTTAGCAGACTTATGGACAGTTTTACGGCAAGTGACAGAATTGGTATTAATAGTGCGTTTGCTGATGTGATATCTGACAGGGCATATTATGTTGAAAAGCATAAACAGGAAAATGAAATAATTATTAATAACAAGGCTATGATAGCAAAATTTATGGCATTTGTCCCGATTTGTGCAGTCATTTGTTTTGTGTTGATAGTTCCATTTGTTTATGTTGGAATGAAACAGTTGCAAAGTTTTACAATGATATAGAAAAAAGAAAGAAGAGGGAGAAAAATATGGAGAATAGTTTAAAAGGATTAATTTTGGCAGCAGGGACGGTAATAACCTGTTTAGTAATTTCATTAGGGTTTTATTTGTCAAAGGAGGCACAGGGAACAGCTAATACAGGAATAAGTAAAATAGGAAAAATAAATGCGGAATTTGCTGAAAATGATAAGGTGATGTACGACGGTACAAAGGTTTCTGGCAATGAAGTTGTAAATGTAATTAGAAAGTTCGAAGACGAAAATCTAGGGGTATATGTGACCACAAATGGGGGAGCTGCATATTATGGTTATAATTTTGATTTAAAAACTGGTGAGCTGGCAGCTAAATCTGAAAATGTTTATGATGAGAATGTTGAATCGGGAGCTTGTGGATATATTAATCCATATGCGATGTTTAAGGGGAAGGTCGTTAGGAATTCAAATGGAGTAATAACAGGCATTACCTTTACTCAGCTCTAGTACGATTTTGGGTAAAGATGTGGAGGTAGTTCAGAATATGGAACAGGTTTATCATTTTTTTTATATGACATTAGCCACATTTTTGTTCGTTATGTCCATCACAATGTTGGTGAAATGGGACGTATTGTTTGAATCAGAGTATAAAAGGGTTCTGTATCTGGATAAGTATCCTGAAATTTATTCAGAAAAAAGAATCAATATAGAAAGTATTTATTGAAACATGGGGGATATGCATGGATGATGTTTTTTCGAAAATTGTAGCTATCATATTGGGGAGTATTATCTTCTTTGTATTACCACTGGAATTTGTAAGTGAGAGACAAAAGAATATGGTTCAGACTTATGCATATAGTGAGACCATGAGTTTTGTAAACCAGATTTGTAATAAGGGGATTGTTTACGAAGCAGATTATATTAAATACAAAAATAAACTGTTAATGACTGGAAAAATATTAAGTGTAGAGATAACCCATATACCAGGGGAAGAAGAAAGCGTCAATGACTTTACAAATCAATTCGAAAAAAAGTTATCTGAAGAACGCTGTTACAAGATGAAAAAAGGTGATTTTATTAGAATTGAAGTAATGGATGAGAAAGATAATCCATTAATCTTTTACGGAGGAAAAATAAAGGATGAAGATTACTGATTATGGAATATTATTTATGTGTATACTGCTCTGTTTTTTATCAGTGGCAAAGGTAAAAGATAATATGCTTTTTAAGTATTTGCAATATACAGAGGAGATTAATAATATATCTGACCAGTCAATCACATATTCCCTTGAAAATTCTTATGAAAAGTCTGAATGTGTTGTGGAAAATATTGACAGGGAGTTCATTATTGATAATTATGTTAAAAATATGTCTATATTGAAATTTGGACGGAGGGACTCTAAATATGAGAAAAGTGTAAGAGAAAATATTGTTTTGTGTATTTTATGCAGAGGTGATAGCTATGAACTATACAGAGATGGAATATGGAGCGAAAAAATTATTTATAGGTCTGAATTACATGAACAACGGGTGATGCAGATTGAAAAAGAGATTGAAGATTTTTTTGATGAACAGTCTTATAACAGAAAGATTTTGTTGCCAAAAAATGATGGTGAAAATGGGAGTCAGACAGTCAGTGAAAATAGTGTACTTCTGCTCTTTGAATGTAATGAATACAGGCTGGATGGAAACTGGTATTCAGAATGTATACTTTCAGGTGCCGCTATAAAGCGCACCTGAAAATATAAAAGAAAAAATTTTTTTATTCTGTATCCTCATTCTCAGGTGATGTTATGTAGATTTCTATCTTATCTATTCTCATTTTGTCCATGGAAATTACTTCAATGGATATATTATCTATGATTACTATGTCACCAGGGTTTGGGAAACGGTCTAATTTCTCAATTATGAGACCACCGATGGAGTCATAATTATCTGATTTTAATGATAAATTTAATCTGTCGTTTACATCTGATATTTTAAGCTGGCCTTCAATTACATATTTGTTAGTTGAGATTTCTTTAACGGCATCTTCTTCGTCACCGTCGTATTCATCGTGAATTTCACCAACGATTTCTTCCAAAAGATCTTCAAGGGTAATCAAGCCGGAGGTTACACCGTATTCATCTAGGACAATTGCAATATTAACAGAGGTTTTTTTCATTTCCATCATGAGCTCAGAAATGCGTTTGTTTTCATATGTATAGTATGCTGAACGCAGAAAATTTCTGATATCAAATATGTGATCAGGATTGTAAAGTAACAGGTCCTTCATATTTATGATACCGATTACATTGTCAGTTGTATCCTGATAAATTGGAATACGAGTAAATTTTTCCTTTCGGAATATTTTTATCATTTCGTCATATGAACTGTTAATATCTGCCATAGTCATATCAACTTTTGGAACCATGACATCTGAGGCTACAGCATCGCCAAAATCAAAAACGTTGTTTATCATCTGACGTTCTTCTTTTTCAATTACACCTTCCTCGTGACTTACATCAACAATAGTTCTTAATTCATTTTCTGTGAAAGAAGAGGTTTTTGCATTAGGGTTAATTCCAAACATCTTCATAAGTCCGGAAGCTAAAATGTTGATAATAAATATAAACGGCGTAAGAATAACCATAAGTCCGTATATAATTTTTGAATAGGCCAAGGAAAGCCTTAGTGCGTGAAGCGTTGCCAAAGTTTTTGGTGTTATTTCACCAAATATAAGAACCAAAATGGTTAAGATTCCAGTGGCTGCACTGATGGCGGCATTTCCGAACAGCCTTTGAGCCAATATTGTTGCCAGGGAAGAAGAGATAATATTAACAAGGTTATTTCCAATCAAGATGGCACTTAACATTTTAGATTTCTGTTCGATGATTTTGTCCACAAGAGCAGCCTTTTTGTTTCCGTCCTCAATAAGTGAACGGATTTTTATAGTATTAACAGTAGTAAAAGCTGTTTCTGCTGAGGAAAAGAAACCAGATAGAAACAGTAAAAGTAGAAGAATTATCAGCATGGTTATTTCTGATGAAGCCAAATTTATCATTCCTTTCATTTGATTTTTGATAGTTGTCTATTGATACTTGTCTATCAATATATGCTTATTGAGGCTTGCTTATTGAGATTTTATTACTGTTCAGAACCAAGCATATTGAATATAAATATATGAATAGAATTTTAATGTATGGCTGAATAATTGTAAAGATAAAAAAAACTTTTATTTATTTATGTTTTGTGATATAATGGTGCAAGTTAATGAAATTAAGGAGGATATGCAATGAAACACGTAAAAACTTTAAGTACAAAGACATTAAAAGATACAATGAAAAAAGGTGGATGCGGAGAATGTCAGACATCTTGCCAGTCAGCATGTAAAACATCTTGTACAGTAGGAAATCAGAGCTGCGAAAATAACTAGAATATACTTGATAAAACTAAAATGTACTGGAAGAAAACAGAACATACTGGAAGAAACCAGAACATACTAGAACATTAAATGTTAGTTCGCAATTAAAAAGTATGAGAAGTATGGGACAGAGCCAATGCTATTATATCAAATATAGTATTGACTCTGTTATCGTGCGTTAGAAAGGTAAGGTAATATTGTGATTCAGATTCATCAATACAAGAACAACGGTTATAACATTGTTTTGGATGTAAATAGTGGTTCGGCACATGTTGTTGATGATGTTTGTTACGATGTTGTTGCTTTGTATGAAAATAATACAAAGGACCAGATTGTTGACAAATTAAAAGATAGATATGAAGAAGGACAGATTCTTGAAGCTGTGGAAGAAGTAGAAGAGCTTAAGGAATCAGGATTATTATTTACAGAAGATATATATCAGAAATATATCACAGATTTTAAAAATAGAAAAACAGTTGTCAAGGCATTGTGTCTGCATATTGCTCATGATTGCAATTTGGCATGTAAATATTGTTTTGCAGAAGAGGGCGAATACCATGGAAGGCGAGCGTTGATGAGTCTCGAAGTTGGAAAAAAGGCGTTAGACTTTTTGATTGCCAATTCAGGAAACAGGGTAAATCTGGAAGTTGATTTCTTTGGTGGAGAGCCTCTCATGAATTGGGATGTTGTCAAAGAACTGGTTAGATATGGTCGCTCAAAAGAAAAAGAGTTTAACAAGAATTTCAGATTCACGCTTACAACGAATGGTGTACTGCTTGATGATGAAGTGATGGAATTTGTTAATAAAGAAATGTCAAATGTGGTATTGAGTCTTGACGGAAGAAAAGAAATTAATGACAAGATGAGACCTTTTAGAAATGGAAAGGGAAGCTATGATTTAATAGTCCCTAAGTTTCAGAAGCTTGCAGAGAGCAGAAATCAGACAAATTATTATGTAAGAGGGACCTTTACACATCAGAATCTGGACTTTTCGGAGGATGTTATTCACTATGCAGACCTAGGTTTTAAGCAGATGTCAATGGAACCAGTCGTTGCAAATGACAGTGAGGAATATAGCATTAAAGAAGAGGATCTTCCAAAAATAATGGAAGAGTATGACAAGCTGGCAAAGGAATATGTCAAGAGAAAGAAGGAAGGAAACGGATTTAATTTCTTCCACTTTATGATTGATCTTGAACAGGGACCTTGTGTTGCGAAACGTTTGTCAGGATGTGGCTCAGGTACTGAATATTTATCAGTAACACCTTGGGGGGATTTGTATCCTTGCCATCAATTTGTGGGACAGGAAGAATTTCTCTTAGGAAATGTGGATGAAGGAATTACCAGGCAGGATATTTGTGACGAATTCAAAATGTGTAATGTTTACGCGAAGGAAAAGTGTCAGGAATGTTTTGCGAGATATTATTGCAGCGGCGGATGTGCGGCAAACTCATATAAGTTCCATGGTTCAATTACTGATGCATATGATATTGGATGTGAAATGCAGCGCAAGAGAATAGAATGTGCCATTATGATAAAGGCAGCGTTAGCCGACGAGGAATAATCTGGCAAATGAAATTTTACAGAAACCAATGAAAACCAATTAAATAGGTACTATGAAAAAAAGAAAGGAAATAATGCAGCGCAGGAATGCGAGGGAGTTATCCCGGCAGAGGTGAGAAAATGAAACTCAGTAAAGGAAAAAGTATTGCCCTGTTCCTTCTGACTATTGTATTGATAGTAGGTTCAGGGTACGTTGCAGGCGTTGGTATTGGAAACCAGCACAAGGGTTCTGCAAAGAACATCATCCGTGGTTTGGATCTTAAGGGTGGTGTAAGTGTAACTTATAGGATTGTGGATGAAAATCCATCAAAAGAGGAAATCAACGATACAAAGTACAAGCTTGAAAAACGTGTGGGCGAGTTTAGCAACGAGTCTGAGGTGTATACAGAGGGTGATGATAAGATCACAGTTGATATTCCGGGACAGTTCGATGAACAGAGCGTAATTAATGAACTTGGTAAGCCAGGTACATTGATGTTTGTAACACAGGAAACCGGATATGAAGGTGATGATACATATCCTGCATACACAACTGAAGATGGTACTACATATAAAGTCTGGCTTACAGGTGAAGATGTTGCAGATGCACAGGGACAGGCCAGAACTTCAGAGAAGACAAATGCAACAGAATATGTTGTAGCTCTTTCATTAACTAAGGAAGGTACAACAAAATTCAGTGATGCAACGACAACAAATGTAGGTAAAGTTCTCTGCATTATGTATGATGATGAAATCATTAGTGCACCGAAGGTTGAGACAGCCATCACAGACGGTGAAGCTGTTATCACAGGTCAGGAATCACTTGATGAGGCAAAATTACTTGCATCTTCAATTAGAATTGGTTCATTAAGTCTTGAACTTGAACAGATTAGTTCAAAGGTTGTAAGTGCAAAGCTTGGTTCAGATGCATTGAGCACAAGTTTGGTTGCAGGTTTAATTGGTCTTATAATCGTTATGATTTTCATGATGATTATGTATAGAATTCCTGGTGTTGTGGCCAGTATCGCACTTGCATTATATACAATTATGGAATTATTGGTGTTAAACGGATTTGACTTAACACTTACACTTCCTGGTATTGCAGGTATTATTCTTTCAATTGGTATGGCCGTGGATGCTAACGTAATCATTTATGCCAGAATTAAGGAAGAGCTTGCAGAAGGACGTACTACAGAGGTTGCCATTAAGACAGGATTTAAGAAGGCTACATCAGCAATTGTGGATGGTAACGTTACAACATTTATAGCAGCATTGGTTCTTATGTGGAAGGGTACAGGTCCTGTTAAGGGATTTGCCCAGACACTTGCAATTGGTATCGTGCTGTCAATGGTTACAGCCATGGTTATTTCAAGATTCCTTACCTACTTATTCTACAATATGGGATTCAAGGATAAGAAATTCTATGGAGTACAGAAGGAAAGAAAGACAATTAACTTCCTCGGCAAAAAAGCAATTTGGTTCAGCATTTCCGTTGTATTAATCCTTGTTGGAGCTGCATTTATGATAATCAACAGCTCAAAGGGTGAAGGTGCATTTAACTACAGTATTGAATTTAAGGGTGGTTCAGCTACTACAGTTGATTTTGAAAAGGATTACTCAGTAGATGAATTCAATGACAAGATTAAACCGGCTCTTGAAAAGGCGATTGGAAGCACAGATATTCAGGGTCAGAAAGAAAATGGTTCTAAGAAATTTGTGATTAAGACACAGTTACTTAAAGACGATACAAGAAAGGCTATGACGGATACACTTGTTAATGATTTTGGGGCTATTGCAAATGATGGTGAAAGCTTTGAGGAGACAAATATCAGTTCAAGTGTCAGTGATCAGATGAAAGAGGATGCAATTGTTGCAGTTATTCTTGCGACACTTTGTATGTTGGTATATATCTGGTTCAGATTTAAGAATCTTAAATTCGCAGGAAGTGCAGTACTTGCATTAGTCCATGACGTTGTTATAGTTCTTGGTTTCTATGCTGTTTCAAGAACAACTGTTGGTACAACATTTATTGCATGTATGCTCACAATCGTAGGTTACTCAATCAATGCCACAATCGTCATCTTTGACCGTATCAGAGAACAGTTATCAAACAGTCAGGATCCTAAGAGAGTGGATATTGTAAAAGTAGTAAATGACAGTATTACACAGACACTTACAAGAAGTATTTATACTTCGTTCACAACATTTGTAATGGTTGCTGTTTTATATGTACTTGGAGTTTCAGCAGTTAAAGAATTTGCAGCACCTATTATGGTTGGTATTATTGTAGGTTGTTTTTCTTCAGTATTTATCACAGGTGCTCTTTGGTATTTGATGTCAAAGGGACAGTACAAAAAGGTTGAGAAACAGCCTAAAAAACAGAAAATATAAATTTCAAATAAAGAATGTGATTTCAGGCTGCTGCCTTGACGTGATATCGCCAGGGCAGCGGCTTTTTTGTTGCAGCTGGCGGCGCACGTCATTATTGGATGATAATTTAATATATTAATTTACTTGCGGAAAATATGCCTTATCATTTAAAATAGTGGCAATAGGCTGGTGCATATTATTAGGAGGCAGATGTAAAATGGAAAAATGGTTAGTTCACGCAAAAAAAGCAGATTTTTATGGTATCAGTGAAAAATTCGGCATTAATCCCGTGACGGCGAGAATAATCAGAAACAGAGACATAATAGAAGATGAGGACATAGACGAGTATCTGAAATGTGATTTGAGTACCTTATATTCGCCTTTTTTGTTTAAGGATATGGAAAAGGCAGTTAATATAATTATTAATTCTATTATTAGTGGTGAAAAAATCAGAGTTATAGGTGACTATGATATTGACGGAGTATGTTCGGGATATATTTTGACCACCGGATTGGAACGAATGGGAGCAAGAGTTGATTTTGATGTTCCTGACAGAATAATGGACGGCTATGGACTGAATGAGAGACTGATAAGACAGGCATATTCAGACGGGGTGGAGCTCATAATAACCTGTGATAATGGCATTGCAGCGGATTCACAGGTTAAACTTGGGAGAGAGCTTGGGATGAAAATTGTTGTGACAGACCATCATGAGGTGCCGTACGAAATGATTGATGGAAAAAAAAAGTACAAGGTTCCCCTTGCCGATGCAGTAATTGACCACAAACAGGAGGAGTGTGGATACCCGTTCAAAGAACTTTGTGGAGGTGCCGTGGCATACAAGGTAATAGAAGCAATTTTCGATAAAGTTACGGGAGAAGATAAATATAAGGGAACAACAATTTTTAATGCCATAACGGGACAGTTTACGGTTGGGAAAAGTGAAAGTGAAAACAAGTTTGAATTCATGAAGGAATTTCTTGCCTTTGCGGGAATTGCCACTGTTGGAGATATAGTGGTTTTGATAAAAGAGAACAGAACAATTGTGAAAAATGCATTGAAAATAATAAATGAAATTGATAATCCGGGATTAGAGGGGCTTATAAAAGCAAATGGATTGGAGGGTAAGAAAATAAGCAGTTACCACATAGGTTTTGTCATAGGACCATGCATTAATGCGGGAGGAAGACTTGAAACGGCAAAAAAGGCATTTGACCTGTTTAGGGAAAGAGACAGGGCTGAGGCGGCAAAAAAGGCAAATGAGCTTAAGGAATTGAATGACGAGAGAAAATTTCTTACCCAGAAATATACAGAAATAGCATTAGAAGAAACAGATAAGATGATTAAGGAAAATGATGAAAAGGTATTGGTGATGTATTTAAAGGAATGTCATGAAAGCCTTGCCGGAATTATTGCGGGAAAGATTAAGGAACATTATTACAGGCCGAGCTTTGTGCTGACTGCGGCAGAGGATGGGGCTAAGGGCTCAGGAAGAGGGATTGAAGACTATTCAATGTTTGATGAACTGGTATTGGCAAATTCTAAATACATGAGGAATAAAGGAAATGGTGAGCCGCTTTTTAAGAAGTTTGGCGGTCATAAAATGGCGGCAGGATTATCCATTGCCGAAGATAAGATTGAGGATTTCAGGAGACTAATAAATGATAGCGAAGGGATAAATGATGAAGTTTTGACACAAAAGGTTTGGATAGACGTTCCTATGCCTTTTGAGTATATTACAGAAAAACTTATTATGGAATTGGAAAAGCTTGAACCTCACGGAACGGGTAATGAAAAACCTGTTTTTGCAGAGAAATGTACAAAGATAAGGAAAATCCGTATTGTGGGTGTAAATAGAAATGTGGTTATTCTTTCTGTTGCAAATAAAGCTGGATTTAATATGGAAGCAACTTTATTTGAGGATGGAGATACGTTTTTAAATAATATGAGACAAAAGTTTTCAGATGAAGATGTAAATGCAGCCTTAGAGGGCAGGTACAATAATATGAGCCTCAATGTTATTTATTATCCGGAAATTAATGAATATAGAGGGATAAGGAATATTAGAGTTGTAGTAAAGAGATATTCGTGATAAAATCATAATGTATGCGGAAAAATACATATATGAATATATATATTTTATCAAAAGTAGTTTTACTGAGACAATGGAGGTAGAAAATGAAAAAGATTGAAGAATACGTAAGAAGTATTAAGGATTTTCCAAAGGAAGGAATAATTTTCAGGGATGTAACATCTGTATTGCAGGATGCAGACGGACTTAAACTTGCTATTGACAGTATGCAGAAGGAAATTGAAGACATAGATTTTGATTTGGTATTGGGACCTGAATCAAGAGGATTTATTTTCGGAGTGCCTGTTGCTTACAATTTGCATAAGCCATTTATTCCGGTCAGAAAAAAAGGAAAGCTTCCTATGGAAACAGTATCTATGGAATATGAGTTAGAGTATGGAACTGCTGAGATAGAAATACATAGGGACGCTATTAAGCCGGGACAGAAGGTAGTAATTATTGATGACCTTATTGCAACAGGGGGAACAATTGAAGCAATTGTTAAGCTTGTGGAGCAGCTTGGGGGAGAAGTGGTTGGAATTTGTTTCCTAATGGAGCTTGAAGGTCTTAAGGGAAGAGAAAAACTTCAGGGCTACAATGTTCGTTCAGTAATAAAGTATGAAGGTAAATAATAGAAGAGAGTATTATCATGAAAAGAAGTAATTATGGAAACAGGAGGAGAAGGACCAGAAATTGGGGTGGTGCCGGTAGAGACAGCATTAGTTATACAATAAGCAATGGAAGAGAAAGTGTCAGAAGAAGGAGACGCAGAAACCGATATATAAAATTATATACGAGATTAGCCCTTTTGCTGATAATAGCTGTTCTTTTGATTGCGGGAATCATATTTGGGATAAAACATTTATTTTTCGGCAATGACAATTCAAAAAAGACTAAAAGTTCTAATGCGTCAACAGCAGGAGAACTAATAAAGGAAGATATTGGGGATGACGCAGATGAAATCATTGAAGAAGAGACGGGGCCTAAGGTAATTTATCCAAAAAAAGCTGATGACTATGAGGGGATAACAGATCCTGAGGTTAAGACGCCATTTATAGCTGTTGTTGATACAGAAGAGGGAAAACTGATTGCCGGAAGAAACGCTGATGCAAGAATTTTCCCGGCATCCATGACAAAGGTAATGACACTTATTGTGGCAGTAGAGCATATTCAGGATATGACCCAGACCTTTACGATGACAAATGAAATTATCGATCCTCTTTATCTTGATCAGGCTTCAAGAGCCGGATTTGAGGCGGGAGAGGCTGTCACGGCAAAGGATTTGATGTATGGATTAATTCTTCCATCAGGTGCAGACGGAGCAGTTGGACTTGCCATGATGGTATCCGGAACAGAGGAAGAATTTGTCAAGCTGATGAATGAGAAATGTGTGGAAATGGGGCTTAAAAATACGCATTTCACAAACACATCGGGACTTCACAGTGATGACCACTATACCACACCAATTGAGCAGGCGATGATTATGGATTATGCCATGCAGAATGAAACCTGTGCAGAGATATTATCCACATATCAATACACAACAGCGCCTACTGAAAAACATCCTGAGGGGATATTGCTTACCAGTACAATGTTTAGCAGAATGTATGGAGATGAGGTGCCGGGAGCAAAAATACTGGCAGGGAAGACTGGTTATACACAGGAGGCAAAACAGTGTCTTGTGAGCTGTGCAGAGAGCAAGGATAAAAAATATGTAGTGGTAACTGCAGGTGGAGATGGCAGATGGGACTGTATATATGATGATTTTAATCTTTATGGGAAATATTGCGAAGGTGCAGTAGAGGCGGCAAATAGCCCGGCTGGCACGGAAGCAGAGAATGATGGCAATACAGAGGGTACTTCAGGAAGTACAGGTCCTGAGAATACATCTGCGGTGGGAAATTAGAAGTTTGGTGGTAGATTATTATTTAAAGGTGACACAGGATGATTTGTGTCACCTTTTTCTAGTATAACTCACCCTTAATAGCAGTATGTTTCACGCAGGATAAATTTTCAGACTGCAAGACGGAGGAAGAAGGCGTAGCGGTGGCTACGTCGACTGACGACAACGCCGCAGATGGAAATTTAGA
>JBNRML010000043.1:0-50276 GCA_050309585.1 Lachnospiraceae bacterium | reverse complement strand
TTTTTTCTCACTACAAGTATAGCATAAATCGATACATTGTACAGTATTTATTTAATTATTTTCTCACTACGCTTAAGTTAATGACATTGAGTATTTATAAGGCTTTGAAAGGATTTGAGAAGATATGAAAAATGGTATAAAAATTCTTTTCGTTTGCCACGGCACAAGTCATGACAGATGAACAAAACTTTGCACATCAGGGCAAAGTGCGGCAAAACGTACTAGAACATGGTTCAAGGGATATACCGTTCGTATACGTTTCAGAAGATTAAAGAAGGTTAGTGTACGAGCAACAAGTAATGATGATGAACCCGGCAAAAACAATTTAACGGGAAATAGAACTTTATAACGATTAAAACGTTATAAGGTTGAAATATAAGTTGCAGAATTGAAAATAATTGTTGTAATTTTACTAGATATTGCATATAATAATCGTAACAGAGTTGCCCGAAGCTGCAAGGCATTGGGGACCAGGCTGAGCTTCCTGCTCAGCTTTTTTACTTTATAGGAGTTGAAACTTAAAAATGGAATTAAAGCAACCAATGAGTTATGAAGGACAATTGAATAGATTGATTACGCATGGAATTGTTGTTGATGATAGAGACCGAGCAATTGATATCTTAAAGCGTGTAAATTACTATCGATTTATTGGATATGCGTTGCAATTCAGAGTTAGTCCAGAGGACAGTACATATGTTGAGAACACTAATTTTGATACAGTATATAATTTATATATGGTGGATGAGAAGTTGCGTGACCTATTTAGAATGTATATTGAAAAAGCGGAAGTGTATTACAGAACACAGATTGCATATGGTTTTGCAATGAATAAATGCACACAGCCTCCGTATGATCAACATTATGATGAGAATAATTATTACAATAAGAATGGATATAAAGAGGTAATTGAAAGCTTTAAAAGGGAAAAGAAGTATTATAAGGACAGTCTAATTGTTAAGCATCATAAGGACAAGTATGATAGTAGAATGCCACTTTGGGTTATGGTTGAATTGATGTCATTTTCAAATCTGTCAAAGCTTTTTAGCTCTATGTATTATTCAGAAAAGATGCTATCGCGCAAGCAGTTGGAATTAGTAAGACGACATTGGAAAATCATTTGCATTGTTTGTCTGTCTTGAGAAATAAATGTGCTCATGCTGCAAGGCTGTATAATACAGAATTTAACCCACCTGCAAAGTTTACATCGACTTTTCTTGAAAAACATCCGGATTTGAAGAATAATTCATTATTTGCATATGCGCTAGTACTATTAAAAAGATTACCGGATCAAAAAAGTAAAAAGAGTTATGTGGAAGCGATTAAGGTGCTTATGGAACAGTATGAAGAAGATATTGATATGTCCTTAATAGGATTTCCAGATGATTATATGGAAATATTAGAGAATAATATTTGTTGATTATTGAATAAAAAATATCAATAGAAACAAACGCGCCTCTCCACGATGCGGACCACGTTGGGTCAATTTATTAGCAGTTGACAGCCAGATGTATTTTTTATATATCTGGCTATTTTTATATTGATATTCGGCGGTATTCCGCTGTATAATAAAAGAAGGAAATTTTGTCGTTTTATAGTTAATATATGGAGATTAAAACTATGGAATTTATGACAGTAAAACAGGCAGCAGAAAAATGGGGATTATCAGAGCGAAGACTTCAAACCATATGCAATGAAGGTATGATACCAGGTGTTGTAAAGTTTGGTCGGGCCTGGGCGATTCCTATGGATGCGGAAAAGCCGATTGATAAAAGAATTAAATCAGGTAAATATATCAAGTTCTGATTTATGGGACACACAATGATTTATCATTGAAATGGTGTATTAGATTAATATCATGAAAGGGGGATGTTCTATGGCTTTTGATTTTGGAAATGCTAATGAGGGACAGAAAGCGGCTATATCAACATCTGATGGCCCAGTACTTATTACAGCAGGTCCTGGTACTGGTAAAACATACACTTTGGTACAGAGAGCTATATATCTGATTCAAGAGAAGGGTGTTAAACCTGAACAGATTATGATGGCGACATTTACAGAGAAAGCAGCTAAAGAGCTAATAACTCGTATAACCAATGAACTGTCTGATAGGAATATTGTGGTTAATGTTAATGAGATGTATATAGGTACATTTCATTCGCTTTGCCTCAGAATAATAAAAGAACATTTGGAATATACACGACTTAAAAAGAACTACAGAACTTTGGATGCATTCGACCAAAGTTATACTGTATTTCAGAATATTAGTAAGTTCCGTTCGATTCCTAATGTAGATACATTATTTCCATCAGGAGCATGGAAGATGGCTCAGGAAATATGTGTGTATGTTAATAATCTTATGGAAGAACTTGTAGAACCAGAAAACTTGCAAAAAGACAATAATAGCGATATCCAGATTTTAGGATATGTGCTTGAAACATATAAAAATATTCTTGCAGAGAATAACCTTGTGGATTTTGCTTCTATCCAAACAGAAGCTTTTAGATTGTTGAAGGATAATCCTGATATTCTAAACGAGTTGCAAAATAAACTTCAATACATAATGATAGATGAATATCAGGACACAAACTATATTCAGGAGCAGATAGTATTCCTTCTTGGTGGAGAAAAAAAGAATATCTGTGTCGTTGGTGATGATGACCAAGGTCTGTATCGATTCAGAGGAGCTACTATTAGAAATATTCTTGAGTTTCCAAGCAAGTTTGATGATGGTGAGTGTAAGATTATCCAGCTTGTTGTAAACTATCGCTCTAATAGCGATATTGTTGATTTCTACAATAAGTGGATGGAAACTACTGACGGAGCAAAGTTCAAGTTTGGATGGGATAAGTTTAGATACCAAAAGAAGATAGAGCCACATGCGAAAACTACATTAAATAGTCCAGCAGTAGTCAAACTTTCAAGTATAGATGATGAAGATGAGTGGCATGAGAAGATTCTTAAGTTTATTACAGGACTAAAAAGCTCAGGAAAATTGACAGATTATAATCAAATTGCCTTTTTATTCAGTTCTGTAAAACATGAGAGAGTAAGGAAACTCGCTTCATTTTTAGAGAAAAACAAGATTAATGTGTATTCGCCACGTTCAGATATGTTCTTTGACCGTGATGAGGTGAAGGTAGCATTGGGAACTATGATGCTTCTTTTCCCTAAGTATGTTATTGGTCTTGAAAATGATGAGTACAAATTTCTACAGCCTGAACATAGCAAGTATTACAGAACTTGTATTCAGGCAGCCAACGAATTTCTTGTTAAGCCTGAAAACGTTGATTTTATGAAATGGGTTCGCCGTCATGGAAAACTTCATGTTGGGCTTACTGGAACTACCGATTATACATATTCTGGACTCTTATATATGATGTTTGAGTTTGAGCCATTTAAGTCTTTACTGGCTATAGATATGAATTCAGGTGTTGTAGATGTAAGGCCAGTTAGAAACTTGGCTTTATTATCACAGGTCATTGGAAAGTATGAATACTTGCATAGAATTGATGTCTTGAATGCAAAGACGATTGATAGCAATACAGAAAAGTTTTTCAACCTGTATTTTAGATTGCTATATGATGGTGGCATTAATGAGTATGAGGATGATGCAGAATATGCTCCTAGTGGATGTGTTTCGTTCCTTACAATTCATCAATCAAAAGGAATGGAATTCCCTATTGTAATTGTGGATTCTTTATCTAGTGTTCCAAGAAAGAGCACACGAGATATTTTGTTGGAGGTTGAGGAAAAATATTTCAAGAGACCAGCATATGAACCATATGATTTAACTAAATATTTCGATTTTTGGCGTTTATATTATACAGCTTTTTCAAGAGCACAGGATTTATTGATACTTACTTGTGATGAGAATAAGAAAACGCCTAGTCAATACTTTAAAGACCCATACACAGAATTGCTTAGTGTAGAGTCTGATGGATTTGATATTAACGAATTTAAGTTTAAGGATGTGAAAGCTGTAAATCTGAAAGACACATTTTCTTTCACATCGCATATTACTGTATATGAAACTTGTGCACTTCAATACAAATTCTACAAAGAATTAGAATTTATGCCTGTGCGAGCAGGTGCGATGATATTCGGTATGTTAGTACATGAAACTATAGAAGATGTACATAGAGCTGCACTTAGAAAAGAAGAAGCAACTATCACTGCTGAAAATGTTTCAAAGTGGTTTGAGTCAAATTATGCAGCTATTTCAAAAGCAGAGCATTCTTATCTTGCGGAGCCACAGAGACAGGCCGCACTTAATCAGGTGCTTAGATATGTTGAAAGACAGCATGGGGATTGGCATCTTATTCAGCAGGCGGAAGTGGATGTAAGTTTAGTTAAGCCTGACTACATAATAGAAGGCAAGATTGACCTTGTAAAAGGCGAAAATGGAACTGTCGAAATTGTTGATTTTAAGTCTGAGAAAAAGCCAGACTTAGTAAAACAGGCAGAGAGACTTGAACAGTATAGACGACAGCTTCACTTATATGCACATCTTATAGAAGAACGTACAGGCCAGAAAGTTAGTAAAATGCACCTGTATTACACAGGTGAAGAAGATGGTGTTCCGACTATAACATATCCATATACAAAGTCGGCGATAGAAGGAACCGTAGCTGCTTTTGATGATACGGTAAAGAAGATAATGAATAAAGAATTTAAGAAATGTTCGAGTGATATTAAAGTATGTAAGAACTGCGACTTTAGATATTATTGTCAGAACCAATAAACGGAGGTTGTAATCATGGAAGGACAAATGACTTTTGAATTTGAACAGAGACCTACAATAAAAGGTTTCCCTGAACTTAGATGGACTGGTAAAAGACCATATCGTTTTACTCAGTATTTCCCTGCTCAGTTAAGAGAGAGATATGGCGAAGAGAAAGATGGTTGGATTAATAAGATATTCTGGGGAGATAATCTTCAGGTTATGAGTCATATGCTTAAGGAATATAGAGGAAAGATAGACCTTATTTATATTGACCCCCCATTCGATAGTAAGGCTGATTATAAGAAGAAAATTGAAATAAAAGGTCTTGGTAAAGCAGAAACTGATAGCACCTCTTTTGAAGAAAAACAGTATGGTGATATTTGGACCAATGATGAGTACTTGCAGTTTATGTATGAAAGATTGACAATTATGTACCATTTATTGTCTGAGACAGGTGCCATTTATATTCATTGTGATTGGCATAAAGCAGCTCAGTTAAGATGTATATGTGATTCGATTTTTGGACCTGAAAATTTTAGGAATGAAATAATATGGTGCTATCGAACATCATTACGTAGCTCAGATAAATCGTTTGGCCGAGACCATGACAATATATTATTTTATTCAAAATCTAGTTTGCATACAATACATCCAGATAGAAAGGATTTTCCAGTTAGCGAGGCAACAATTAAGCGATGGGCAGCATATGCTGACGAAAATGGTTTTGTAAGTAATAAACACTTTGCTGGTAGTAGTAGTACTATCATAGATACTTCTGATGAATCAAAAGGATTTTATATTAATCAAGGAATACCTCGTGATTGGTGGGAAGTATCTGCTAATGTTGCTAAAGGTAATACATCAGAAGTTATTGCAGGAAAATATCCTACACAAAAGCCTGAAGCACTAATTGAAAGAATTATAAAAGCTTCTTCGAATCCAGGAGATATTGTTTTTGATTGTTTCATGGGTAGTGGCACAACACAAGCGGTTTCAATGAAATTGGGACGTAGATTCATCGGGGCTGATATAAATCTTGGAGCAATTCAGACGACGACTAAACGACTTATCAGTGTTTCCGATGAGCTTAAGGAATCGATTGATAAATTTTCATCTTTTGAAATATATAATGTAAACAATTATGATTTTTTTAGAAATCCTATTGAAGCACGTGACTTATTAATTGAGGCGTTAGAGATACAGCCATTTCCTCAAAGTGATGTATGGGATGGTGAACTTGATGGACGTATGGTTAAGATTATGCCAGTAAATCGTATTGCTACTAAGGCAGACCTTGAAGAGTTAAAGGCGAATCTTCCATATAAGACTTATGAGAAGCGTAAGGAAGAAAATCCTAATCAGCCAGTAGATAAAATTACTATAGTATGTATGGGACATGAAGCTGATTTGAAGGCATCTCTTGAAGCTGAGCTATCAGAATATAAGCTGGATATCCAGATTGTTGATATTCTTCGTGATAAATCTGATTTACAACTTAAGCGTGAAGCAGAAGCAGAAATAGTTCGTGAAGGGAATAAGCTTGTTGTACGTTCATTCTATCCTATGAACCTTATGCAGAAACTTTCACTACAGAAAGAGTATGTAGAAGATTGGAAGCAGCTAGTAGAGTCTATTATGATTGACTGGAATTATGATGGTGTTGTTATGCAGCCATCTGAAATGGATGTTCCTGATAAGAAGGATTTTGTTGCAGGTGTATACGACATTCCGGAAGATGCAGGAACTATTAGAATAAAGATTACTGACTTGCTATCAGAATCATTGGAAATGGAGGTATAACTCTATGGCTAATATTCAATATGCAGAGGAGTTTGCGTTTTATCAGCAATTGCAATATTACTACAGTATGAACCGTGGTAAAATTCGTTCCAGATATAACGATTTGACTAAAAAATTCCTTGCTTATAACGATAAAAGAGAAAATCCAGAAGCTTTTTTAAGATTACCTCAGTTTGAAGCTCTTGAAATGTATGTTTTTATCAAAGAGTTTATGGATAATCCGCAAGTTTATGAGATGTTCGATGACTGGCGGAACAGGAGAGACAAATTCTCTGATGCATCTTATTACTCTGTCAATAAGGGCGGTCAGATGAGATTATTTGATGCTGAAACAGAGCAAGTGACAGATATTCTCTTCAAACAAATGAAGAAATATAAAGAAGATTATCCTAACTATATCTATGCTCTTACAATGGGACTAGGCAAGACCATACTTATGGCAACATGTATCTTCTATGAATTTCTTTTGGCTAATAAGTATCCTAAAGATAAAAGATTCTGCCATAATGCATTGGTATTTGCGCCAGATAAAACAGTATTACAATCATTAAGAGAAATTATGACCTTTGATAAAAACAAGGTTGTACCACCTGAATATGCAAGGGTTTTGGATGCAAATATTAAGTTTCATTTTCTTGATGAGACTGGAACTACATTACATACAATAGACGATTCCGACTTTAATATTATCATTTCAAATACACAGAAGATTATTGTTAAGAAGAAGAGAAAAGAATCAAAGGCTGCGGATGTCTTATTTGGACAGGGCTCATTATTGTCTTCGATTTATGGCTCTAGTGATGATGCAGATGATGAAGATGTTTGGGACGATTCTTCATTGATGGATAATCAGCGTTTTAAGAAGCTCTGTAGATTACCACAGTTAGGTGTTTATGTAGATGAGGCCCATCATCTTTTTGGAGCAGACCTTGAAAAGCAGATTAGAACCAAAACAGCTAATAAGACAAGTTTGCGTGACACTATAAATATGCTTGCAGAAAGAACTTCTATTGTTGCTTGCTACAATTACACTGGTACACCATATGTTAATAAGCAGGTTCTTCCAGAGGTTGTATATGCGTATGGCCTTAGAGAATCTATATGGGGCGGTTATCTTAAGGATGCTGACCCGATAGCATTTGAAAATGTTAAGAACACAGAGTTCCTAAAAAAGGTAGTTCATACTTTCTGGGAAAGATATGGTGGAAAGCTTTATGAGGGCTTGAATCCAAAGTTGGCAATCTATGCCACTGGTATTGAAGAAGCAGCCAATGAAGTTAGACCAGCTCTTGAAGGTATCTTGGCTGAACTTGGTATTCCTGCTAGCTCTATTTTATTAAATGTTGGTGATGCAAAGTATACAAAAAATGAAGATATTAGAAACTTTAATGACCTTGATGTTAGAGGAAGCCAAGGTAATGAAAAGCAATTTATCATTCTTGTAGATAAAGGTAAAGAGGGATGGAACTGTAGGTCACTTTTCGGTGTTGCTATGTTTAGAAATCCTAATTCTAAGATTTTTGTACTTCAAGCAACAATGAGATGTTTAAGAAATATCACGGATGAAAGACAGACTGCTACTATATTCTTATCGAAAGAGAATTATTATACCTTAGATGATGAATTGAACAAGAACTTTAATATGGATATTAGTACACTTAAAACCAATACTGGTGCGCCAAAGAGTGTTCGTAAAGTTAGAGTTCTTCCACCACCTAGAACTATTACCCTTAAAAAGATTTGGCATAAGTATTCTTTGGTAGAAAAAGAATACTCTACTCCGATTAACTTTAATATTGATGCAATAGACTACGATAAATACAAGAGTATTATGTATGAAAAGGATAGTATTGCAAGAGATTCATCATTAAAGGAAACTAATATTGATGATATTAAGGAACAAAAGAAATACAGTGAGTTTTCTATTGTCGGAGAGATTGCAAAATATCTGAATATATCCTGCTTATTGGTTGAAAAACTATTAAGAGAATCCGTTGATGGTGTTGGTGCAGTTCTTGAAGCAGTAAACAAATATAACGATATTTTAAATGATGTTATCGTACCAGAAATTTTCAATGCTCTGTATGAAGTTAAGACTGAACTTAGAACAGAAGATAAAGAAGTAGTCTTACTTAAAGAACCTAAAGATGCTGGCTATTATGAATTTTCTGCTAAAGATGAGTTGGTTATTACCAGTGCATATCAGGGATTGAAACCAGAGGAAAAAGCAAAGAGCTTTCATGCTGATACATACTGCTTTGATTCTTTGCCAGAAAAAGAATGCTTTATGCAGTATATAACTAATAGCAAAATTAAAGAAATATATTTTACAGGTATGTTTACAGCAAATCAGGGTGAGTTATCAGTTCAGTATTATGACCCAGAATCAGGAAGAATTAGACATTATTATCCTGACTTCTTGGCTCGGTTAGAAGACGGTTCTTATCAGCTAATAGAAGTTAAAGGTGATAACAAGATTGATGATACTGTTGTAAAGGCTAAAGCAGCTGCTGCACAGGAAATGGCTGTTGCAAGTGGTATAGAATATAAGATGTATGCAGGTAGCGATATTATGAAAACTCATATACTTGCATATTTGGATGGAATTACTAGTTATGCAGATAGATTTGAGCAGACAAGTTTATCTATGGTGGCTGAAGACACGGTTCCATATGGTAATAAAGAATAGATGAATTAATGGAGGTCATTATGCAAAAGAAAAAAAGACCTATATTAGCAATTTGCTATGACTTTGATAAAACATTATCTCCAGATGATATGCAGGCCCAGGGTTACATTCAATCATTGGGACAGGATACGGATGCTTTTTGGAAAGAATCAAATGCATTAGCAGCAGAAAATGATATGGATCAAAATTTGGCTTATATGTATCTGATGGTAACAAAATCTAAAGGAAAATTTTATGTAACAAAGGATAAACTAAAAGAGTATGGAAGTAAAGTTGAGTTATTCGAAGGAGTAGAATCTTGGTTTGACCGTATCACTGACTATGGTAGAGAAAAAGGCGTTAAAGTCGAGCATTATATTATTTCATCAGGATTAAAAGAAATGATAGAAGGTACTGCTATTGCAGATAAATTTGAAAAAATATATGCGAGCTGTTTCTACTATGGCGAGAGTGGTGATGCACTTTGGCCAGCTCAGGCAATTAATTATACCAATAAAACACAGTTCCTTTTCAGAATTGAAAAGGGGATTTTGGATATAAATGATCAGAAAGTAAATGATTATGTTAATCCGTCTGAAATAAGGGTTCCGTTTAGAAATATGGTTTATATTGGTGATAGTGCTACAGATGTACCTTGTATGAAACTAGTAAATTCATATGGCGGACACTCGATAGGTGTGTATAATCCCAATACACAGGATAAATCAAAAGTATATAATATGATGGCTCAAAATCGTATAAAGTATTTTGCAGAAGCTACATATACGAGGGGTTCAGAACTTGAAAAATTACTAAAAGGAATTATAGATAAGACAGCTGCAACTGAAGTGCTTGAAGAAAAGTATTATGAGTACAGTTCAGAGGCAGAAGAATATAAAAATCGACCAACAGATTATAAGAAAGATGTATGGATTAACAATCTTGAAGATAGTATGAATTTTGCAAATACTCATGCGGTTATTGCTGAATTGAAAAAAATGCATGATTTTAGTGAAGAACAAGTATTTAAAATATTGCAGGCAGCATTAAACAATAGCCAAATTAGAAGTATTATTAAGGATGCGGATATTTACGAATTTTATAAGGGCATCGTTAATAGTACGGATTCTAAAAATGAAGTTGTTGATAATGTGAAAAAGTTACTTGGTATAAGTTAATTAGTTGGGGTGAGGTAGATTGGCAAAAGGTTATATATACATAATGACAAATCCATGCCTTAAAGGCATGGTAAAAATCGGATATGCTCGTAATGTTGAATCTCGTAGAAAACAATTAAGTACTACAGCTTTACCGACAGATTACGAGATATACGCTACATATGAAACACAGGGAAATCTTGAGGATAAGAAATTACATAAACTTATTGATAATCTTAATCCGGATTTACGAGTTTCAAAAAGTAGAGAATTCTTTGTTATGGAACCAGAAGAAGCTTATGAATTGTTGGAATCTATAGCAATTATTAGTGGGTCAACTGACAAGTTGAAGCGAGTGAAAATTGATGAGAGCAAAAAACCAAAAATCAAGAAACCTCCAATCAATTTCAAAGAGTGTGGAATTCCTATTGGAGCAAAATTAGTTTTTATTGAAAATCCAGAAGTGAAAGTAGTTGTATGTGATGATAGAAAAGTCGAATATAATAACGAGATTACATCTTTAACAGCTGTTGCAAGACAGTTTAAAGGGTATAAGAATATTGCGGGGCCATCTTTTTTTACATACAACGGAAGATTAGTAACTGAAATTGCCCATGAAACACAATGGAAAGATTATCAGTAATACACTATCGCTAAAAGTGAACCCTCTGGGTTCATCGTTACAAGGTTGTGTTCACTTTTTAACGATAACTCCCAGTTTCAAGCGTATACTCTTCCTCAATATTCGTATACGGTTCGTATCCGTTTGAGTGTAACACTTTGCCTTATTTTGCCTCGATTTGCTATATAATGTACAGACTGTCGAATGTCCACTTGACAGACGAACATTTCTTTTATCAAAAGGATTGGCGCAAACTGCGGCAAAACGCGGCTTTTTGTACCCGACAAGGAGAAAAATTATGAAAATTAAAGTCTTATTCATCTGCCACGGCATTCGGCTAACACACCCTTGAAAAGTGCTTGTATTTCCTAGTGAAAATGGTATTTTGACAATCAATTTACAGAGGTTTTACAGAGAATCAGAAAGTGGAGAAAACCTAGTGCAAGGTAAAGAAGAATGTATGATTGAGTTAAGCGGATAAGCATGTATGCCTGTAGAATATGGTGTATGTGCTTATTTTATGTGCAGGGGTATTTTACATTTAAGATGGCAGCAGTTTTTTGCGGAAAGGATATATCTATTGTGTTCATGCCTTGGATGGTAAAATGGAGCATCGAAGTATATTATAGTATCATTCACACGCCCCTTTCTGTAGAAATTACCGAACTATGATAAAAAGTGTGGAAATTGAAAAAAGCCTATAAAATAAGGCTTTTCGAGGAGGCTATATTTTGATGAAAGTGTAGTAAAAATGGCTGAAATGCTTGAAAATAAAGGGTTTTACCGAACTCATTATCGAAACGGTCTTTACATTACATCACTTTTTTTATCTGTTGTTTTGAATGTCGTACTATTTATTTGCTTTGTGGATAAGCGTTTTTATTTGACTTCAAATGAGTACGTTGATATAATATATAATATCTAATTTTACTTAGGAGGTAATGAAAAGATGAATAATAAAATCATTGAAGATTTAGTTGAACTTGGTATATACAATTCAAAAACTTTGTCCGAAGAGGATTATAATAAATTATCCAAAGATAACACAAATGAATCTTTAATGTATATAACGGGTCATTATGAAGGTGGTAACGAAGATTATAATAAATATTACAAAGAAATAAATACAAATGGTATGACAGATGAAGATGTAAAACTTCAACTTGAAATAGATAGAACTAAAAATATTAGGTCTATCAAAAGTATGGTTACATTCTTTGTAGTTATTACAGTCATTGGCATGATTGTTATGTTTTTTGGTGGAATGTCTATAATGGATGCTTTAAGTTAATAAGAAGAAATAGAAGAGTAGAAGGGTGTAAGTTTGGTTGCATCCTTTTTATTTATTCATAAAAGAACATGCTTGAGTATCTATTACATTACCATCACTATCTTTATTTTCGAGTGTTTTGAATATCGTACTATTTTTTATGTGTCAAAAACGATTGTTTTTGGCACATTTTTATTTATACCAGAAAACATCGTATTTTAGCAGTAAAAATAATTTGAAAAATGTGTCAAAATCTATTTACAAATTGACACGTTTTTGATACGATGTACTAAAATCAAAACTAAGGAGATGGATGTTATGTTAGTAGGATATGCAAGAGTTTCAACAGATGGACAAAATTTGGATAGACAGATAGATGCGTTAAAGGCGGTGGGGGTAGATAGTCGTGTTTTATATCAAGAAAAAATCACAGGAACAAAAAAAGACAGACCAGAATTACAGAGAATGTTAAAGGAATTGAATGAGGGTGATGTGGTAATTATTACAGACCTTACACGTATTTCAAGAAGTACAAAGGATTTATTGGATATAATTGAAAAGATTAAAAATAAAGGTGCTTCGATAAGAAGCCTTAAAGATACATGGTTGGATACGACAAGTAATAATCCGTACAATGATTTTTTACTAACTGTAATGAGTGGTTTGAGCCAGTTGGAAAGAGATTTGATAAGCCAAAGAACGAAGGAAGGTCTTGAAAGTGCAAAAGCAAGAGGTAGAAATGGCGGTAGACCATCGAAGCAAAATGCGAAGGGTGAAGTTGTGAAAGCATTAGCTGATAGCGGAATGAAGATTGTGGATATTGTAAAAGAAACTGGTTTATCAAGAAGTACAGTTAATCGTATTTTAAGGGGGTAGTAAATAAAAGTGGAGGGTGACAAAAACTAAAATATGTATACAGCATTTGTATATACATAATAGCAATTATAGTCATACACCGATTTCGATATTGGTGCCGATATTATTTTTTTGAGTTAAAATGATAATTTTATTAGGAGAATCAAGGGAAAATGCAGTTTAGAATGTTTTTTGGGATTTTGATGAAAAAATTGATTTTAGTAAGAAAAATAAGGATTTTTACGATAACAATATATAGGATGTAGCATTCAAAAAAATAGAGATGAAAAATTCTCTAATTTTTTTTGAAAAAGATATTGACCGGTAAATAAAAGTGTGATACCATTAACTAGTAAATATTGATTGGTAAATATATTGGAGGTTCAAAAATGATTGGATTAGAGTATATTTTAGAGGTTTTCAAGATTCAACAAAAAGATTTGGCAGAGGAACTGGGAATAAAAAAGCAAAATATAACTTTGTGGATTAAAGGGAAGCAAAATATTTCCAAAAAGTATTTGCCTATATTATCTAAGAAATTTGATATACCTATTGAATATTTTCAGAAAGAGCTAACGGAACTTGATAAGAAATTCATTGAGAAAAAACAGTTGGATGATTATATTGATAGGTCGGCAGTTGAGTATGAGGATGCCGTTTGGGATGAGGAAACACAGGACTATGTTACTGTAAAAAAGACACATTATGATACCGGGGCGATTGAGCATTATCGCATGATAGAGGTTGAAGAAAAGGAAATACGGACGATTAACAAGATTAAGGGTGTCATAAACAACATAAACGAATTTTATTCGATTGATACACACATTGAAATGTATGAAGATAATATAGAGCTGTTTGACCGTTATGCAGATATTGTTAATTCGCAAGAATTGGACAGAGGATTGATTTTTGAATTGCTTAGAGCCTTAGAACTTTGTATTCCTGCACTTGCAGAACAAAATCGTGTTTGGGGAGAGGGAAGAATAGGAACAGGGTCGGTAGAAGATGCACGGGAAATGACAAAGGAAATATATCATGTATTTATGAAGTATTCTGATAAAAAGAAGAAAGAAAAAGAGGAACGCATAAAAGATGCTGAATGGATAATGAAAAATTTCCCGGATGATTAATATTAAAATTCATTGGGCTAATACAAAAAGCCGATGCTGGTAACATCGACTTTGTATATGAGTGCTGGTAACACTCGTATGTATTGATTAGTACGATACAGTTTGAATATCGCACAAATGTTGATTATTATTATACGGATATTCAATAAGTTCGTCAAGGGGCAATTCTGCCCACTAATCCCCAATTTTATACATAGATACAACTGAATATTGCGGTTTTCCAGTACCATTTATCAAAGCTGGATGGAACACAGGCTAATCCATTAAGAAATGTCTAGGGTGATTCACTAAGTATCAAAATATAAAATGAAAGGATGTAAAAAACAACGAGTATAGTTATTAATCGCATTGGAATTGATAGAACTGTTATAGCAGGATTCCGCATTATTAAAATTGAATATGAAAAATTATTAGCACACGATAATGTTACCATTGATTGGGGAGAGAAATTCACCTATGTATTACAAGATGGCAGCAGTTTTAGATGGCTGAAAATTGAAGATTATAATATGTTTGGTGTTATGTGTGCCGGAACAAAGAAAACTAAATATATGAAGCAGGACTATTCCAGAATGGATATTGTGATAGGAGATAAATCACAAGGCAATCTACAGAATAAAACAGTTGAAGAATACAAGGACAAGATAAAACGAGTATTTCAATACCTTTATGAGGAATACGGAATAACTGTAGATTTGCAGTATCTAAAATTTAGTGAGATGGAAATAAACTGCACATTTGAGTTAAAGGAAGAATTTTATAAGTATCATAGGGTTTTACGCTTGCTGATGTATAATTTACCGAAAAGTTTTAAGAAACTCGGTCAGATATTAGGGGTCAATAAAAAGGAACAACGTATTGAAGCGGAAACCTTTTATAGAGGTAATTCGTCAATGGAAGCGAAAATATATGATAAGAAAAAGCACTTAGAGCAGACAATTCAATTCGTATCCAGTGAAAACATTATGAGAATTGAGTTTATTTTGAAAAAGTCGCAGAAGATTAAAGAAGCATTTAAGTCCACATTGGTATCTGATTTGACAAATGCAAAGTTAAATGAATTTTACTATTCGCAGTTTATTAGATTATTTGAAAAGCCATATAGAAAATGGCAGATTGAGAATGGCAAGCAACTGAAGGAGTTAATTACATCTCATAAGGCAAAGAGTAAGCATTATTGGAAAAGCAATTTGCTTAGAGAATGTAGTAACAAGGAGCAGCTTGACCAGATACCATTATTGCTTGATGTGAAAGATTTGCTTTTGCAAGTGAAAGCGTTAGATAAAGATGGTCATTATACCAGAGTTGAAAAAGGTATCTTGGAACAATGTAATTATAACAATGTTTACCTACAAAATGATGCAGATAAGGCAGAGGAAATAATTTGTAGAGTGCATGAAGCATACGACAATTATTTAAAGGGAGTTAGGCTTGTATCAGCCTCATATTCGACAATTAGTGGCGAGGTGGCATAAAAGGTAAACGCAAACAAATTAAGGCTTTTTAGGGGATTCTGGAGCGTTTTAAGCAAAGGAATCTTCCTAGAATAACAATAGATAAATAAAGGAGATTAAATTGTATTTGAGAGAAAAAGATAATAATTATAACGAAGTGCCAATGTGGAAAAAATTTTTATTAACAGTTAAAGAAGCGTCATTGTATTTTAATATCGGTGAAAATAAAATGCACCGAATTGTAAATGATTATTTAGACTCAGATTATAAGTTTGTAATTCAAAATGGTGGTAGGAACATGATAAAGCGTCAAATGTTTGAAGAATTTTTAAATCAGACCACTTCAATATAGACATAGGACTTAGGTAAATATCAATGGAAAAATAGCCCTAGTCGTGGTATTATGGTATTGCACTAGGGCTTCTTCATACGAAAGGAGCAGATAGAGTAATGAACGAGAAAAGAAGGGATAAAAAAGGCAGAGTTTTAAGAAACGGAGAGTGTCAGCGTAAGGATGGACGATATCAATATGACTATGTAGATGTGGATGGAAAGGCAAAATGCTTATACAGTTGGAAGTTAGAGCCGAATGACCCATTACCACAGGGCAAGAGAAAATGTAAATCACTTAGGGAAAAAGAGCGTGAGGTGCAGAGAAATATTGATGATGGTATTATTCCTTATGGTGGGAATTTGACAGTATTGCAGTTGACAAAAAAGTATATTTTGCAAAAGAAAGGTGTAAGAGATTCTACCAGAGCAGGATATAAGACAGTTACCAATATTCTTGAAAAAGAGGAATTTGGAGCAAAGAGAATTGATAAGGTAAAATTATCAGATGCCAAAGAATGGCTGATTAAGTTACAGGATAAGGACGGCAGAAGTTATAGTTCTATTCATACAATAAGAGGTGTACTTAGACCAGCTTTTAGAATGGCAGTAGAAGATGATTTGTTAAGAAAGAATCCTTTTGATTTTGAATTAGTAACGGTTATTGTCAATGATAGTGTCACAAGAGAAGCCATTACGCATGACCAGAAAAGAAAGTTTTTAGAGTTTGTTAGGACGGATAAGCATTTTTCACAGTATTATGATGCAATCTATATTCTGTTTTTTACAGGCTTGCGTATTTCAGAGTTTTGTGGGTTGACGATTAAGGATATTGATTTAAAGGAAAAGACTATTACTATTGACCGGCAGTTGCACAGAACAAGTGATATGAGATATATAATTGAGCCACCTAAGACAGAAGCCGGAGTAAGAGTTTTACCGATGCAGGATGAGGTGTGTGAATGCTTTAAGCGTATTATTGAGAACCGTAAGAAACCAAAAATAGAGCCGACAGTTGCAGATATTAATGGTAAATTATATGCTGGATTTTTACACTTAGATAAGAATGATATGCCAATGGTTGCTTTGCATTGGGAGAAGTATTTTCAGCATATTTGTGAGAAATACAATAAGATTTACAAGGTGCAGATGCCTAAAGTTACACCTCATGTATGCAGACATACTTATTGTTCTCATAACGCATCGGCAGGAATGAACCCTAAACATTTACAGTATTTGATGGGGCATTCGGATATAAGTGTTACGCTTAATACCTATACTCATATTGAGTTTGATAACGTGAGAAAAGAGGTTGAAAGCCTTAAAAAAGCCGTACTGTAAATTCTAAGAAATAGGGTCTTTTTACAGAGAAATTTACAGAGAATGACCATAAAGATAAGTGGTAAATCGTGTCAAAACATGAAAAAACAACGATATTCTTTATGCTACAGAAAAGGCAGAAAGTGCCGAAAATACAAGAAAAACAAGCAAAATCAAGGAGTTTTTATATATGATTAAAATATTATTTGTGTGCCACGGCAACATTTGCCGTTCACCAATGGCAGAATTTGTTTTAAAAGATATGGTTTCAAAGCGTGGTATAGCCGGTCAATTTGAAATTGCATCGGCTGCCACAAGCACAGAAGAAATATGGAATGGAGTGGGAAATCCGGTTTACCCTCCGGCGAAGAAAGAACTGGCGAAGCATGGTATAAGTTGTGAGGGAAAGAGAGCTGTGCAGTTGAAGGCATCTGACTATGATTATTATGATTATCTTATTGGAATGGACACGATGAATATGCGTAATATGGAAAGGATGACGGGGCATCCAAGGGGCAAAAAAATGCGAATGCTTCTGGAGTATGCGGGAGAGGATAGGTCCGTGATTGATCCGTGGTATTCTGGTAATTTTGATGACACCTACAGAGATGTGGTGACGGGGTGTACAGCATTTTTAGATTATCTGGAAAAAGAAGGAAAGATTTAATAATAGGAAAAAATAATATGAAAAAATAATATGAAAAAGACAAAGCCTTAAATATTTAAGTAAAACAAAAACTATGGTCAATATCCCATTGCAGGGTTAAAACATTGAGATACGACCATAGTTTTTAGTAAATTACTATTTGTATTGTTTTTATTATATCCTACGACATACCGTTGACAGTCTTGTATTTGTAGAGCATTTCGGCGTGATTCTGTTCTTCAATCTGGATGTCAGCGAGGAGCTTTCTTACAGAGGAATCACCGAAATTAAACACGTTCGAGTTGTATTCCGAAGAGACAAGCTTTTCTGTGCCGATGCAGTCTGTTGCCAGGAAACAGTCTGAATTCATGTCAGCAGAGCTGTTTACCATGGAATAAGTTGCCTGAGGTGCATAATCTCGACCTTTTGTGTCATTGCAATCGCAAGTTGGAACCGTACCGTTGAGAACCTGGGTTAAGGAGTCGTAATGTTTTTGTTCGCTTTCGCTGATTGTCTGGAACAAGTCTTTTAAAACGGGGTCTTTGGCTTGTTGTTGGTAGTTTTTGTATTTTTCAATACAAGATTTTTCCTGAGTCTGAAGGTCCATAATCACATTTCTTTCTTTTTCTGTTAACATCATAGTTTTTTATTCCTTTCATATTATTACTTATTTCTGTGATTTTTCACACTATGTCCACGTTGTTATTATTGTTCCAAAAATAAAAAAATATTCTAATAATGCAAACATTATTCAAGTAATTATAGAAAAATATCTGGAAAAATAGTATAATGGGTATATTCAAAAAGAAGGTAAAAGAGCGTGGTTAAAATGAACAAGTTTCTTATTGTGAGCAGGGTGGATAAAATAGGGGAATTTAAGAAAATATCCACTGAATATAATATGGGTTTTGAGTTCAATGATTTTTACATGTCGGATGTTTTGACGGATGAAAAAAAGCAGGACGAGATAATAAAAATATATAAGGAAGCGGGTATTCCCGAAGGTTCCACAATGCATGGAGCTTTTTTTGACGTACTTGTTTTTAGCATTGATGAGGAAATTGCCAGATTGTCTGAAAAGAGACTTAGACAGAGTTTGAGGATTGCGAAAAAAATTGGTGTGGAATCAGTGATTTTTCATACTAATGCAAACCCGTTTTTATCTTCTGAGAATTATGTTAAGAGAACGGTAAATAAGACGATTGAAGTGTTTTCGGAACTGCTTAAGGAATATCCAGACATAAATATTTATTTAGAAAATATGTTTGATGATTCTCCGGAGATTTTGGCAGATATTTCAGAAGGCTTAAAAGAATATGAAAATTATGGTGTCTGTTTTGATTATGCACATGCAGTGCTGTCGGCAAGTCCGGTGGACAAGTGGGTCAGGGTTCTTTCAGAATATATAAAGCACATTCATATTAATGATAATGATTTAAAAAATGACAGTCATCTTGCTGTTGGTGACGGATGTATTGACTGGTCGAAGTTTAAGCGTTATGTGGACAAATATTTCAGCGACTGTACCATATTAATAGAGACAAATACACCTGAGGAGCAGCTTAGGTCTATTACATTCATGAAAAAGTTAGGAATCATTCCGGATAAAACATGTGATAATGAAGTTCATCAGACTGACTCAAGGGATGATGAAAATGACTGCAAAAAAATTATTTCTTCGGATAAAAATAAAATTGATTTAGATATACATAACATTATTTCAAATAAGAGTAAGCGTGATGCAGAGGAATTGCTGGAAGAGATTTTCTACTATATGACAGAGCTTTTGGAGGTTAAGGAGTTTTCAAAGACAGTCAATCTGATTACTGATTTGGGAAGTGCCATTGTAAATGCCGACAGGGCTTCATTCTGGTTCTGGGATAAGGAAAACAAGCAGTATTGGACTCTTGCTGCCACAAATAATGAAAAGATTACCATTCCGGAAAATACAGGAATTGTAGGTCAGGCCATTTCAAGGGGTCAGGTTATTCTGTGTAATGACCCGTACTCATATGAATATTTCAATGATGAAGTTGACAGGAAAACGGGCTATCTTACGAAATCCATATTGTGTATGCCTGTTGAAAATACAGACGGAGGTGTGATTGGTGCTTTTCAGGTGTTAAATAAGCTGGGTGATGGTGTTTCAAATGCTGAGTTTACCCAGAAGGATGTCAAGAGATTATCGCTTGTTGCAGCTTTTTGTGAGAAAACCTTGGAGTCTTATCTTTTGTACAATGAGGCCATGGTTGATGAGCTCACAGGACTTAAAAACAGATATGCCTTTTATGAATATTACAATTCAAAGGTGCTAGAGCTTTCTGAAATTGCTGATATGTCAATGGTTATGTGTGACATAGACCATTTCAAAAAGGTTAATGATAATTATGGGCATAATTCAGGAGACATGGTACTCAGGAAGGTTGCCCGAATATTGAAGGAAAATGCCAGCGTGGATGATGTGGTTGTTCGATGGGGTGGCGAAGAGTTTATCAATATCTTATATGGAAAAGACAGGGATGAGGCTGCAGAATATGCAGAGAAACTAAGAAAACAGATTGAGGAAACTCTGTTTGAAACGGATATGGAGCCGATAAATATTACAATGTCCTTTGGTGTTCACGGAATTGATTCAAATATTTCAAGTGAAGAAAATGTGAAGCTTGCAGATGACAAATTATACGAGGCCAAGCGAACAGGAAGAAATAAGGTAGTTAGTTAAAATATATTATCTCCGATGACAGGATGGAGGGATGATATGATTAATGGTAAAGAACATGATAATGATATAAAAGATGTTTTTATAAGCTATAGCTCAAAGGATTTGGTGGAAGTTAATGAGATAATCAGACTTTTGGAAAAGGAAAATATTTCATATTGGAAGGCACCGGAAATGATTCCTATTGGCTCAAATTATGCGAAGGAAATACCAAGGGTAATAACCGGGTGCAAGGTGTTTTTGTTAATTATTTCTAATAATTCCCAGAATTCCATATGGGTTGAAAAGGAAATTGATTTTGCCATAAATAATAAAAAGACTATTTTGCCTGTGAAAATATCAGGCGGGAATATGTCAGACATTTTCAGCTTTTATCTAAATAATGTACAGATGATTTATTACACCGATGGAAAGAGAAAGGCTCAGGATTTGTTGGTCATAAGACTGAAAAGTCTCATTAGCGAACAGAAAAAGCTTATGGAAGCCGATTGGAAATCTGAAACCTATAAAAACGAAAATAACGCATCTCAAAATAATAATTCTGTGAATAATGCATCTAAGTATAATAATCCTGATGTAGATTTGGAAAACGGGGATTATTCATCAGGTACCGGAAAAAACGAGAAAGATGAACGAGTGCAGAATTTGAGGGACAGGATGCAGAACCATGGATTTGGTCTGAATCCCCAGCCAATTGTGTGCAAATATTGTAATGGAAAATTGAAGATGGTGGGAAGGGGCATTTATGAGTGCCAGTTGTGCCGTAGAGAAAATTACGATTATTACAGAACGATTAGAAACTATCTGGAAAGGCATGGCCCGAGTTCAAAATATATGATTCACAGGGCAACAGGAGTACCAAAGGAAAGTATTGAATACTTCTTTCAGCAGGAGATGCTTGAGATTCCCATGGCAAGCAATGTCAGGATGAGGTGCAGGAAATGTGGACTTCCCATTAGAACAGGGATTTACTGTGAAAGGTGCAAATAAATTCGCTCGGAAATGAGGATAGTGCGAAAAATCACACCGAAGTGCTGATTTTTCACACAACGAATTGAGACGGAGCCTCAATTCGAGCTATCGCAGTCGAGAAACAGGATAACCTGATTTCTCGACGCGTGTCTTCGCAAATAAATTTGCTCCGACATGAGGATAGTGCGAAAAATCACACTGAAGTGCTGATTTTTCACACAGCTAATTGAGCCGCAGGCGTCCCAATTAGTTTTATCGCAGAGCTGAATCTGAAATTCAGCTCGCGATTCCTCCGACGCAAAGCGTCTGCGGAATGGAGAATAGTATGGAAAAAAACGTATGGGTTCTTAGTAAAGACAAAAAAGAGTTATTTCATATTCAGCAGCTGCTTAATGCAACGGGAGCGCTCAGAACCTATTGCATTTTTTCTAATGCCATTCTCGAAAAAACTATGAATGTAGGTGAGGACGAGGCAAGGCCTTCTGCTATTATATTTGATTACGCAAATCTTTCAGAGGAAGGGATTAATTCTATAGGGAGGTTACAAAATGACTGGAAATACGCAGGTATTCCCATTGTTTTTTTAACCAATGAGCTCAGTGTGGAGGAAGAAGAAAGATGTTACGACAGGGGTGCAATGTATGTTCTCAAAAAGCCAATGAATAAGCTTTCTGCTTCGAGAATTGAAAGGATTGCCTGGCAATACGAAAAGACCAGAAACTATGAATATATTCTCCAAAAACAGGCAAATGAAATAACAGTTGCCAGAGAGATAAAGGAACTTAATGAAAAGCTTGAATCCAGAAATGAGTTGTTGAGAAAGGTGTTTGGACGTTATTTTTCAAATGACATTACTGATATTATTCTGGAGAATCCCGATGGTGCCACAATAGGCGGAGAAAAGCAGGATGTTACAGTAATGATGGCTGATTTAAGAGGTTTTACAGCTATTTCGGAGAGTCTCAGTGCGGATGTGATTACTGATATGATAAATCATTTTCTGGAAAAGATGACAGAGGTTATTTTTGAATATAATGGTTCAGTTATTGAGTTTATTGGTGATGCTATTTTGGCGGTATTTGGAACACCTATAAAGTCAGAATTTCAGGATGAGGATGCAATTTCGGCAGCAATTAATATGCAGAATCAGATGAAAAGCGTTAATGAATACAATAGGAGGATGGGCTATCCACGGATTGAGATGGGTATAGGAATACACCGTGGAGAGGTGTTTGTGGGTAATATCGGTTCTGAAAAGATGATGAGATATAATTGTCTCGGTGGCACTGTGAATTTGTGCTCACGAATTGAGAGCAGCAGCGTAGGAGGTCAGATACTTGTTTCGGAAGAAACCATAAGACCTATCAGACATAAGATAGACGTTATCTCAACAAAAGAGATAATGGTAAAGGGTATTTCAGGAAAAATAAGTGTGTGCGACGTAAGACAGATTAATCACAAAAAACTGCACACCTTGAAATATACATCAGATGAGCGATTCATACCTATGAAGAAAGAACTTGATGTTTACCTGTCTATAGTAGACCAAAAGACCATATCAGATGAACTTGTCAAGGCAAAAATTGTGGCAATGTCAAAGAGATTTGCCATAGTTGAGGTGGAAAAGGCTGACATATTTGAGCAGGACACAGATGTTGAAATTATCACATCTGAAATTAGTGATGGAAAGCATACAAAAAACAGTTATGCAAAGGTTATGAAGAATCAGGATGGTAACCTGGTGCTTACCTTTACTTATAACAGTATTATTAGAGATTAAGACAGTATTTGGGAGTAAGCTTATGGTAGAGATTCAAAATATCGATGAGAAAACAACTAAAATTTCATACGATAATGTGCTTGAACTGGTTTTGAAAAATATGCCTGAGTATTATTATGTAAACTGCAAAAGTTCCAGCAATGAAATCAGGGCATTGGAATTTATGGACTTTCTTTTTGAACAGTATGGGATAGAGGAAGGTACGGAATTCGAGGCAGAAGGAAGAATATCCAAGGTTATATTGGGGGTTTATGTTTCTGAGATGAAGGCTGGAAGTGTGGAAAAATATTTTAAATTAAAGATGGAGGAATATTTGTCAGACACAGATGTTGTGGATTCGCTGCGGGTACCTGTGGATGTGTCAAATGCCATAGAATACAGAAAAAAGATGGTGCCATGGGCATTTGTTGTGTCCACTGATATTGCCGAAGAGGGAACTGAAATTATTATCAGGTCTCTGGAAAATACAACAGGAACTACCATAATAAGCTCTGAGAATGCGTATATCATGATTGGAATAAAGGGCGAGGTATACGATATCAGGAGGGAAAAGTTTGAAAACAGCTATGTTGCCACAGAGGAGCCTTTGGATATTTTTGAGCAGATGAGGAGCTTTATGCCTGCGGTTGAATGCGGTGAGGACAGGGAGTGTATTTCCATTGATGAATATGCAAAGCTATGTTATCCGAAGCCGGGGGGAAATATTTATGCAATTGAGCTTAAAAAGCGCACAAAGGTATTTGGATATAATAACAGGCAGGATTATTTTGTGGGACGACCCGGAGATTTTCTTGCTGTGAGAATGGATGATGTCAGGGACGTTTATGTTATTAAAAGAGATATTTTTCATTCTACCTACGAACAATGTGAATAAAAAAAATAGAAAAGCATATCTTGTATAAATAATTTATAACAAGGTATGTTTTTTTATGAAAGGGTATATTGAGGAAAGGGCAGTTGCCATTGCGAATTACATCATTGAAACGGGTGCAACTGTAAGACAGACAGCAAAGAAATTCGGTATTTCCAAATCTACCGTACATAAGGATGTAACTCAGAGATTAAAATCTGTAAATCCGGCATTGGCTTTAGAGGCCAGAAAGGTTTTGGACATAAATAAATCTGAGAGGCACATCAGGGGTGGAATGGCAACCAGGGAAAAATATCTCCACAAAAAATATATTTTTACAGTTACAAAATAGCTGCTCAGGCATCAGTAGTTGCGAACTGACGCTATTTATGATAAGATAAAACACAAAACTTAAGAAGGAGGTAGACACTAAAAACATGTTGTTTTTAGTAGTGATTACAGAATGAGTAAAAAAGGAAATGTAAGTACACAGCCAAGACCTGTGAAATTCCGGTTTTTATCAATTTTGCTGACCTTCGTAATAGTTGTATCAATGACTATTCAGGGAATTTGCATGTATGATATATTTGCGAAATCGGCAAATTTAAAATCGGGTAAGGTTAAGGCAAAAGGCGTAACAGAAGAACAGGAAAGAATTAAAGAGGAAAGACAGAATTACGAAAATAAGAAAAAGGAGCGTCAGAAAAAAGGCAATATTTCTTATGTTTCGAATTTCAAGAAAAATGACAAGAAGATTGTGGTTGATGATTATTCTGATGCTCAGGAGGCGTTGATTGAATTACAGTCTGAGCTTGGAGTATCCGGTGGTGTCCAGGATTTTAAATTTGACGAAAAAATTGAAAAGGACAATGGAGACCAGTATAAGTTCAAGCAGTATTATGATGGATATCCGGTGGATGGATATGGAATTACCATGGATGTTAATGATAAAGGTGAAATAGAATCCATAAATGGTAATAATGCGGATATTACTGATTTTGATACAGATTCCGAATATGATTTGTATGACCTTAGTGATGATGTTGAGGATTACATTAAATCGGAGTATGGAATTTCATCGTCAGATATTAATGTAAGAGATATTGAGAAAAAAATCATCATGCTAAACAACGAAACCCCGGTGATGGCAAATATTTATGACGTTTATATGGGTTATGATTATTTTATGACCAGAGTTGCACTTGATGCCAGCACAAAGGATGTAATCAGTGATGACAATCTTTTATTAAGTGACATGATGGTTTTTGATTCCGATGACCCTGCCTCACCAAATCACAAGCTTGAGGGACAGAAGCAGCCTCAGAAGGTAGAATTATATTCTTCCTGGGGAGATTATTACTATTTTGAAGACAATGAAAGAGAAATAAATGTATATACTGCAAGTGAAAACGGTGCGGTTGACAGAGATAATGGATATAACGTCATTAGCTATGATTCTAAGACGGAGACACCTAATAAGAGCGGTGTGGATGCTATGGCTAATGCCCAGAAGGCATATGATTTTTATAAAAATATTCTGGGAAGAGAGGGACTTACGAGCAATAGATATGATGAGTTGAGAATTATTGTTAACCTCAAATCTTTTGCAGGAAATAATGTGGAAAACAATGCATTCTTTTCAGGCACGGAGATGATGTTCTTTGGGGCAAAGACTGACGGAAGCCCTGAAGCTTCATACGATGCTGATGTGGTTGCACATGAGTACACACATGGTATTATTAACAATACAACTACATTGACTAAAGGTTATTACGACAATGCAGAGAGACATTACAAGTCAGAGCAGTATGCCATTGCAGAGGGTATTGCAGATATTATGGCTGAGTTTGCACAGGATTACAGTGACGATGGAACAATGAACAATTCATGTGACTGGAAGTTTGGAGATGGTGGTATAAGAGATTTAGCGGACCCTTCAAAGAGTACAGAGGCAGGAACTCATTTGACAGATGTTGCTGATTTTGTTGAGGGTACAACAGAGAGCCATCTCGCCTCAACTATTTTATCTCATACAGCATATTTGATGACAATAGGAGCAGACGGTTCTGATGACAAAAAAATCACAGATACAGAAATTTTGGCAAATTTGTGGTATGAAACAATGCTTGAGCTGAATTCAGGCTCATCTTTTGAAGATGTGAGAAAAATTTTTGAAAACAAGGCCATTATGGCAATGGATGATAAAAAACTCACAATGAAGCAGTTTGAAGGAATTATGGATTCCTTCGACAGAGCCGGAATTGGAACATTATATGTAGACACAATGACACCAAAGGGAGAAATCACAGTTTACGATTTCGAAAATAAGGGGCAGGAAGAATATAACATTACCATTACTGATTTTTCGGGAAAAGAGGTTGTAAATGAGGATGTTACATCTCCTGCTTATCAGGCAGATTTAGAGCCGGGGATTTATATGGTTTCCATTATGGACAAAGCTGGCAGTGGAAGAATTGGCAAACAGTACGTTATGGCTGTAAATGACAATGATCCTGAGGCAAAGGTAGAAGAGTATCCGGAAAAAACAAATGTATATTCAAACTTTGGAAGTACGGCAAGAGAAGTTTCTCTTGTGCTTGATGTCTCAGGAAGTATGAGCGGAACCCCGCTTGAAGAGACAAAGAAGGCAGCTTCAAACTTTGTTGAAACTGTATTGGATCAGAGTCCAAATACATTTATCAACCTTATTACATATGAAAGTGATGCAAGGTTAGTTGTAAAGAGCAGTAACGATAAATCAGAACTCCAGGGAGCCATTGCCAATCTTAACGACTTAGGCGGAACAAACATGTATGCAGGTCTTGAAATTGGTGAACAGTGCCTTGAAGAATCTGAATGTGAAAAGAAACTCCTTATCATCATGAGTGATGGTATTCCTTGCGTAGGTGAAGAGGAAAATGGTGACTACGGAAAACCAATTGTCAGACTCGCTACTGACATAAAAGCAAAAGGAACAATTATTTATTCATTGGGCTTCTTCCACAACCTTTACGGTGAAGAATTAGACTATGGTAAGGAATTGATGGAGGATGTTGCCTCTGAAGGATGTAGCTTCAATGTTCAGAAATCGGAAGAAGTACAGTTCGTATTTGATGATATTGCACAGGAAGTAAGTGGTAATTCATTCGTAATTATTAGAATTGCGTGTCCTGTAGACGTAAATATCACAAGAAATGGTGAGAGCCTTTGTTCATCATCATCAAATCTAAATACAAGAACTTCCTTCGGTTCACTTTCCTTCGAAGGTAAGGATAATGAAGTTAAGGTGGTGCGTCTCTTTGACAAGGCGGACTATGAAGTATGTATTAACGGTATCGGAAAAGGTACAATGGATTACAGCATCAGTTATGCGGATGCCGATGGGGAATACACAGACAAGCGTTCGTTCAAGAAGATTCCTATTACAACAGACACTGTTGTGGTGACAAATACAGATGCAAAGAAGAAGACAGTTCTTGATGTTGATACAGACGGTGATGGAATTTTTGATACAAAATACGTTGGTGGTTCAGGAAAGAATGGCAAGAAAGAAAAAGATTATTCATTTATTATCTACATAATTCTTGCTGCGGTTTCAGTAATTGCATTGACGGTAATTGGTATCGTAAATGCTGTTAAGACACACAAATTCAAGAAAGAGCATCCGGAAATTATCTTGGAGAAACAGGGCGTTTTAAACATAGTTACAAAATTTGCATTTATGGTAGTATTTGCAATGTTTACCTGGGTGGCAGTTCTTCTTGCGCAGTCAGCAGCTTCGACAGTATTTACACAGATAAGCAATCAGAGATATGTGTCAGCTGAATTGATTTACAATAAGAAAGTAGATGATACCGTTCTCAATAAGGCATTCCTGTCAATGGCAACAGACGGATATCTTGACAGGATTAATAAAGCTTATGAGTCAGGAAAGATTGACATCAATCAGGCCGAAAGCATGTATAAGTGCGTTAAGGATATGAAGATGGGAAAAGCATCAGATACAGCTAAAGAATATCTTAAGAAACTCAGTGGAAACAAACAGGAAATCACTACTGAAACTGAAACTACCGAAAAAGAGGATTCAGAGGCTGCTGAAGAGTCTGAGGAAGAAACAGACGAAGAATAGCCTGATATCATTAATACCACAGGTTAGGTAATCACAAAAACAGCTGCGGGCTTTGAAGGCTCGCAGCTATTTTATATGGTGAACCGTGAATTTGTGGCAAAAAAAACTCCAGTTTGGGAAGAACTGGAGTTTTGCTGTAATCAGCTGGTTTTTATATGTAAGTAAAAAATAGAGAGGCAGGCGAAAATGCCTTACACCTTGTATGTGTAAAAGTCTAACACTTTAATTAAAAAAGTCAATGAAAGTAAGATAAAAGGAAAATCTTTAAATAATTAAGTGGAAAAACTTATTTTATTATGGTAAAATGCAAAAAAAACAAAATTAAATTAAGTGATAAATGTAGGATGAAAAGAGGAAAGTGAATGAAAGGCAGACAAATTGACGAAATAGACATAGAAATATTAAATCTGTTACAGGATAATGGAAGGATAGCAATTAAGGAAATTGCCGAGAGGATTAATTTGTCTTCACCGGCGGTATCCAGTCGTATTGAAAAGCTTGAAAAGGAAGGATATATTCTTGGGTACCAGGCGGTTGTTAATCCGCAGAAGATTGGTCTTTTTACCAAGGCGTTTATAAGTCTTGAGGTATCACCGGCAAAGAAACAGATATTTTATCCTTTTATCAAGGAGTGTAAAAACGTTGTAGAATGTAATTGCGTTACAGGAGAGTATTCCATGCTTTTGCAGGTGTATTTTAAAACTACAGTGGAGCTTGATCAGTTTATTGGTGAGCTCCAGAAATTTGGAAGGACAAAAACACTTATTGTGTTTTCAACATCAATCGAACATCGGGGAGTTGAAATCGAAGTAAGTGATTTTGAATAAGATGTAACTGTAAAAACATATTTGGCTCCGAACAGCAAAAATAAAATTATGTATAAGAAAAATCATCCCACCGTCAAGTAGGATGATTTTTGGTTTTGGGGGATACCTGATATCCGAAGATATCAGGTTGAGTTATGAAAATGTTAAGTTGTTTAACTACCTCATCAGTAGTATGTCTTTATTGTAAGTGACAAATGTGTACAAACAGTGTATTTGTTCTAAAAAAACTATAAAAATAATAAAAGAATTATAACTGTAGCGAAAATTATCTGGAATACAAAAAATAAAAAATTGTGGAAAAATGTTATAGGAATAAGATAAAATGTCGATAAATATAACATATGTACTGAATATTCTAAATAAATGAAAAAAGTTCTTTCATATTTCAAAGTTATTGTATATAATAAGGCAAGGTATAGGTATTTTTAGACATTTAGACAAATGCTTTAGTATATATTAATTGTAATTGATGAAAGGAGAAGAGGTATGTTAACTACTGATATTGGAATTGATTTAGGTACAGCTAGTATTTTGGTATATATAAAGGGAAAAGGTGTTGTTTTAAAGGAGCCTTCGGTGGTGGCTTTTGACAGAGACACGAATAAAATAAAGGCTATTGGCGAAGAAGCCAGACTTATGATAGGTAGAACACCTGGAAACATTGTTGCAGTAAGACCACTAAGACAGGGTGTTATTTCTGATTATACAGTAACAGAAAAGATGCTTAAGCACTTTATTCAGAAAGCGATTGGAAAGAGAACCTTCAAGAAACCAAGAATAAGTGTGTGTGTGCCAAGTGGTGTTACTGAGGTTGAGAAAAAGGCAGTTGAAGACGCAACCCTGCAGGCAGGTGCAAGAGAGGTTGCCATTATTGAAGAGCCAATTGCAGCAGCGATTGGAGCTGGTATTGATATCACAAGACCATGTGGAAATATGATTGTGGATATAGGTGGTGGTACTACAGATATTGCGGTTATATCTCTTGGTGGAACCGTAGTCAGCACTTCAGTTAAGATTGCCGGAGATGACTTTGATGAAGCAATTGTACGTTACATGCGTAAAAAGCACAATTTGTTGATTGGTGAGAGAACTGCTGAAGAAATTAAGATAAAGATAGGTTCAGCATTCAAGAGACCTGAAGTTGCCACATTGGATGTGAGAGGAAGAAATCTTGTCACAGGCCTTCCAAAGACTATTACTGTTACTTCAGATGAGACAGAAGAGGCTTTGAGAGAAGCTACAGCTCAGATTGTTGAGGCAGTACACGGTGTACTTGAAAAGACACCACCTGAACTTGCAGCGGATATTGCAGACAGAGGAATTGTGCTTACTGGTGGCGGTTGCCTTCTTCAGGGACTGGAGGAACTTATTGAGGAAAAAACAGGTATTAACACAATGACAGCAGAGGATCCAATGACAGCAGTTGCTATTGGTACAGGAAAATTCATTGAATTTTTAAGTGACGGTTCCATGGAATAATATTTAGGATTCCGTCATCAAAAGAAATCCTGCTGAAAGACAGAATGGAGAAGAGAGAATGATTAGAGGACTTTACACAGCCTATACAGGAATGCTTAACCAGCAGTACAGGCTTGACACCATCACAAACAATCTTGCAAATGTATCCACCACGGGATACAAGAGAGAGGGCGCCACTTCGAAATCCTTTGATGAGGTTTTTGGAATCAAGGTTAAGGACAGCTCGGTAGGCTATATAAATCAGAAGATTGGCAAGATGAGTCTTGGTGTTAAAATCGGTGAAAATTATGTGGATTATTCTCAGGGACCATTAAAGGAAACAGAGAATACATATGATTTGGCATTAGAGGGAAAAGGATTTTTCTCTATATCATTTGCAAATAAGAATAGTGGCGAAGAAATAATAAAATATACCAGGGACGGTAGCTTTATTACAGATGCAGAGGGTGTTCTCAGAACTAAGGATGGAGATTATGTTCTGAATGATGGAGGAGCACAGATTATCATTCCTGAGGATGCCTCAAGTGTGGCAATAGATGAATTAGGAAATATTTATGCGGATGGAGAGTTTGTGGATACTCTTTCTATTGTTGATTTTGAAGATTACAATTACCTGAAAAAGGATACGGGAGAAAATTATTTTGTTCCTGTTGATGGTGCCACGGAAACTGAATGGACAGGCCGGGTGCATCAGGGATATTTAGAGACTTCAAATATTAATGTTGTTTCTGAAATGGTTGAGATGATTGAAATTCAGAGAGCCTACGAATCAAATCAGAAAATGATACAGACTGTAGACGGACTACTTGAAAAGTCTGTAAATCAGGTTGGAAGATTGGGATAATTTTAATTTAGTGTTGGACTGGTAAATTATTTGCCGGGACGTGGAGGAAGAATATGGTTAGATCTTTGTGGACTGCAGCATCAGGAATGAGAGCACAGCAGACAAATGTAGATACAATTTCAAATAACCTTGCGAATGTAAATACAACAGGTTACAAAAAAGAGACAAATGAATTTAAGTCTTTGTTATATCAGACCATACAGGCGAAAACCACAAGTGCAAATGGAGAGACTAAGCCTGTTGGCGCACAGATAGGCTTAGGTGTGAAAAATGCGTCTGTTACGTCGGTGTTTGGACAGGGTAATATTATTACCACGGGAAAAAATACAGATTTTGCAATTGAGGGCAAAGGTTTCTTTACTATACAAGGAATTGATGGTGAGACATACTATTCAAGGAATGGTGTGTTTAACTGGTCTAAGGGACCAAATGGCGTAATGCTTACTAATACGGATGGACTTCCTGTACTTGACATAGATGGGAATACCATTGAACTTGATGAGGATGGATTTGATTTCACGGAAATTGGTGTGGATACAAATGGAAATATATGCTACCTGGATGAGGAAGGGAATAACCAGATTATAGGACTACAGCTTGGCTTGGTTCAGTTTATCAATCCGGCAGGACTGGAAAAACAGGGCAGTACCTTGTTTAAGGCTACGGATGCTTCGGGCGAGCCTGTGTACGAAGACGAGAATACATATAAGAGAAGTACGATACGCCAGCAATGTTTAGAGGGCTCAAATGTTCAGGTTGTCGACGAGATGGTTAACCTCATTGTGGCACAGAGGGCATATGAGATGAATTCTAAGGCTATTACTACATCGGATACTATGATGCAGGAAGCGAATGAACTTAAACGATAGGAAAGGCAGTGATTAAATGGCTGTTTCAATAGATAACTATGCAGGAGCACTTACTGATTTGTATGGTGCCCAAAATAATGCATCCACGTCAAAGGTTGAAAATACACTTAAAGGTGATATGAAAAATGCCACTGATGAAGAGTTAATGGATGCGTGCAAACAGTTTGAGGCATATTTTCTTGAACAGGTGATGAAAGGAATGCAGAAAACTGTTATTAAAAATGAAGAAGATACAACGACGTCACAGACGGTTGATTATTTTAAGGATATGATGATTCAGGATTTGGCAAAAACAAGTACGGATCTTCAGGGTACAGGACTTGCGAAGCAGCTATATGAATCAATGAAAAGACAGTACGATATATAGGCGGATAAAAAATGGAACATATTAAGGGATATATTGAAAAAATAGTGTTTCGAAATTCAGAAAATGGCTACACAGTGTTAAGTCTCAACTCGGATGGGGTTGAGGTGACCTGTGTAGGCATTTTTCATTATATAGGTGAAGGAGAATACATGGAGGCTAGTGGAGAATTTGTGGACCACCATTCTTATGGTTCGCAGTTTCGTGTTGAAAAATATGAAATAATTGCTCCTGAAGATGAGGTTTCCATGATTAGATATCTGGGTTCCGGAGCAATAAAAGGCGTGAAAATATCTACAGCCACGAAAATAGTAAATAAATTTAAGGCGGATACCTTCAGAATTATGGAAGAGGAGCCAGAACGACTGGCGGAAATCAAGGGTATCAGTTTAAAAAAAGCCAGGGAAATTGGAGAGCAGGTAGAAGAGAAAAAGGATATGAGAAAAGCTATGCTCTTTTTGGGACAGTATGGGATAAATATGTCACTTGCTGTGAAAATATATAATTTTTATGGCCCGGGACTTTATGATGTTGTCAAAATAAATCCATACAGAATGGCTGACGATATAGATGGAATTGGATTTAAGATTGCGGATGAGATAGCTTCCAGAGTGGGAATAAGTTCTGATTCGGATTTTAGAATAAAAAGCGGTATACTGTATGCCCTTTTACAGGCAGCATCAAATGGAAATGTGTATGTGCCATATGAACAGCTTACCTGGCAGGCAAAGGAGCTGTTGGGACTTTCAGAGGTGGATTTTGATAAACACTTAATGGACTTGTCCATAGACAAGAGAATTATTATTAAAGAAGAAAATGGAATAAAGGCAGTATATGCCACAAGCTATTATTTTACGGAGCTTTCCATTGCAAGAAAGCTTATGGATTTGAATGAAAAGACAAAGATAAGCGAGAAAGACATTATAGAAAGACTGGAGATTATTCAGGATAAGGAAGGAATTATTCTGGATGAGCTTCAGCAAAAGGCAGTTTTGGAGGCAGTGAGATGCGGACTTTTAATAATAACAGGTGGACCTGGTACGGGAAAAACCACAACCATAAAGACCATCATCAAATATTTTGATAATCTTGGCATGGAAGTGATGCTTGCTGCTCCTACAGGGAGAGCTGCAAAACGAATGAAGGAAACAACCGGATATGAGGCCCAGACAATACACAGGCTTTTGGAAGTGAATGGAGGTCCTGAAGAAGAAAAAAGGACAAGCCAGTTTGAGAGAAATGAGTTAAATCCCCTTGAAACGGATGTGATTATCATAGACGAAATGTCCATGGTTGATGTATTTCTCATGCAGGCACTATTGAAGGCAATTCCTGTTGGCACAAGACTGATTCTTGTGGGGGATGTTAACCAGCTGCCTTCAGTGGGACCGGGAAATGTGTTAAGAGATATTATTGCCAGTGAGACATTTCAGGTTGTGAAGCTTACAAAGATTTTCAGACAGGCAACAACAAGTGATATAGTTGTAAACGCACATAAAATTAATAATGGTGAGTCCGTGGATTTGGCAAAGAGAAGTAACGATTTTCTGTTTATCAGGCGAAATGATGCTGATGCCATATTGTCAGCTACATTGACACTTATAAAAGATAAGCTGCCTGGATATGTAAACGCGGATATTAATGAGATACAGGTGCTTACGCCAACCAGGAAGGGACTTCTGGGAGTAGAGAGAATTAATGCCGTTTTACAGAAATATTTAAATCCGCCTGATGAGAAAAAGAGTGAAAAAGAATTTTCAGGCGGAGTGTTCAGAGAAGGGGACAAGGTAATGCAAATAAAAAATGACTATCAGATTGGCTGGGAGGTAAAGGGAAAATACGGCATAACAGTTGATAGTGGAATGGGTGTTTTTAACGGCGACGTGGGAATTATCAAAAGAATCAACAATTACACGGAATATATGGAAGTTGAATTTGAAGAAGGAAAGCTTGTCACATATAATTTTAAACAGCTTGATGAATTGGAACTTGCCTACGCAGTAACGATTCATAAGTCCCAGGGAAGCGAATATCCGGCTGTGATTATGCCTATGTTTTCGGGACCAAAAATGTTAATGAACAGAAATCTTTTGTATACAGGTGTTACAAGAGCAAAGAAATGCGTGTGTCTTGTGGGGCTTCCGGAGATTTTTGTCCAGATGGAGAGCAACGAAAAGGAACAGGAAAGATATTCCGGACTGAAGAATAGGATAATTGAAATGGAGGATTAGTGTGAAAAATCACACTGAAGTGCTGATTTTTCACACAACGAATTGAGACGGAGCCTCAATTCGAGCTATCGCAGTCGAGAAACAGGATAAACCTGATTTCTCGACGCGTGTCTTCGCAAATAAATTTGCTCAGAAATGGAGGATTAGTGTGAAAAATCACACCGAAGTGCTGATTTTTCACACAGCTAATTGTGCCGCAGGCGTCCCAATTAGTTTTATCGCAGAGCTGAATCTGAAATTCAGCTCGCGATTCCTCCGACGCGAAGCGTCTGCGGAATGGAGAGTAGTATGGATATTAAGGGGTTGGTTTTTCCGAGACGCTGTCCGATATGCGACGGGGTTCTTCCGTTTTCGGGAGAAAAAATCTGTATTGACTGCAGGGGAGAGCTTGAATACATAAGAGAACCAAGATGTAAGAAATGTGGTAAGCAGTTAGCTAAGGAAGAACAGGAATACTGCTTTGACTGTGGTAACAAAAAACATTTGTTTAAGACAGGAATAGCATGCTTTGTCCACAAGGGTAAGGTAAGAGAATCGGTTTACAGGCTTAAATACAATATGAGACCGGAATATGCAGATTTTTTTGCAGATGAAATTGTCAGAAGATACGAAAGAATAATAAGACAGTGGGATGCAGACGGGATAGTGCCGGTGCCTCTTCATAGAAAGAAAAAACTCAAGAGGGGATATAATCAGGCAGAAGTGATTGCGAGGCAACTGGGCAAACGTCTTGGCATAAAGGTGTATTCTGATGTCCTGATAAGAGTTAAGAATACAGTGCCACAGAAAGAGTTAGATGATAATGGCAGAAGGAAAAACTTAGAAAATGCTTTTAAAATCAAAAGAAATATAATAAAATTAAAAAAAATAATACTTGTGGACGATATATATACTACAGGAAGTACAGTGGATGCATGTACGAAGATTATGACATTAGGCGGAGTGAAGGAGGTATACGTTATCTGTATCACCGCCGGAAAAGACAAATGACGTCAGGTAAAATCGACATTATGTACTCTCGGAATGGAGGATAAAAATGGAAGTAAAAAACTGTAGAGAATGCGGAAGGTTATTTAACTACATCGGTGGACAGAGGGTTTGTCCTTCATGTAGAGAAAAATTAGAGGATAAATTCCAGCAGGTTAAGAAGTACATTGAAGAACACAGAAGTGCCCAGATGCAGGAGATTTCAGAAGAGAATGATGTTACCATTCAGCAGATCAAACAGTGGGTAAGAGAAGAGAGACTTGCATTTACAAACGATTCCGTTGTAGGTATTGAATGTGAAAGCTGCGGATGTACCATAAAGACAGGAAGATTCTGTGATGCGTGTAAAAAGCAGATGGTCAATACATTTGGTAATGCCATCAGGAAAGAGCCTAAAAAGGAGCCAACGAGAGAAGCGAGAAACAGCAGGACAAAAGAGAGAATGAGATTCCTTGACAGTCAGTAAATTGTACATAATACATAAAGAAATAGTAAGAAACAGGTGCAAATTTAGCATCTGTTTTTTATTTTAGGTCTAATGTAATTCAAAACTATGCCGATAATTAAAGTATAAGTCATAATTACTAAGCAGGGAGGCGAATGTTATGCGTATAGATGCATATAATCAGATTTCACAGATTTACAAAACAAACAGCAAGATGAAAACACAGAAAACATCTTCAGTATCTGCGAAAGACAAGGTTGAGATATCTTCCTTTGGTAAGGCATACCAGGTGGCGAAAAACGCAGTTAAGAACGCACCTGATGTGAGAGAAGACAGAGTGGCTGAATTAAAGGCTCAGATACAGAATGGGACTTATGAAGTCAGTTCGGAAAGCTTCGCAGACAAATTATTAGAAAGCTATGGCAGAACATTATAGAAAAAATATAATGTTCTGGCCAGGCAAAAGGAGAGAATTAAGTGGCCAGTTTAATAGAAGATTTGATTAATACCCTTGATTTGGAAAATGAGGAATATAAAGAGTTACTGAAACTCTCAAACGAGAAAACATCTGTAATCATCAAAGGAGATGTGAAAGCACTTAACGATATGATTGCTATGGAGCAGAAGCATACAGATGTGCTGGCTGCTTTGGAAAGCAAACGTATACAGGTGGTTAAAGATATTGCTACAGTGTTAAACAGGGACGTTGACACTTTGACAGTGAAAGAGATAATCAGGCTGCTAAAGGGACAGGATAGCGTACAGAAACAGTTATCTCAGGTTCACGACAGATTAAAGATTACATTGAATGACATGGTGGTCATAAATGAAATTAATAGTCAGCTCATTGAGGAATCCCTTGAGCTGGTAAACTTTAATATAAATTATATAAATAGTATAAATCAGATGCCGGAGACAGCTAATTATAATAAAAACGCGTACAATTCATCAATGAGTTTTCAAAATTCACACTTCGATGCGAAAAATTAGACCTGTTGAAAAATTAGTACCGGTTGGGGCTTCAATGAAAGAACCGATGCAGAACAGAATAGTTGTCAGGGCCGGCAGACGGAGGCAACCATGGCAAGAATGACCAGCATATATATCGGTGTGTCAGGATTACAATCCTCACAGACCGCATTAAATACAACTACACACAACCTGGCGAACGTTTATACGGAAGGCTACACCAGACAGTTATCTTTTACCAGCGATAGAAAGTACAACACTTATGGGCATACCGCTGTAAATACAATGCAGGTGGGAACGGGTGTTTCTACATCATCAACCAGCAGGGTAAGAGATTTATTGCTGGATAGACAGTATCGTACGGAGAGCGGTCGGCAGGGATTTTATTCTGCACAATATGAGGCAGTGAATGAAATAGAAACCATAATAGGTGAAACAGAGGGCATAAAATATCAGGATACATTGGAAAATTTGTGGTCTGCCATAAATGAAATGTCAAAGACACCGGACAGTATAGTATCAAGATCTGAGCTTGTAATGTGTGCAGAGACATTTTTAGACAGGTCAAAGGCAATTTACAGAGAATTAATAGATTACCAGAAAAATTTAAACACAAAGGTTCAGAATACAGTTGATAAGATAAATGAGCTTGGCGATCGGATAAATGAATTAAATCTCAAGATTTCAGGAGTAGAAACCGGCATAGAAAATGCCAATGACCTAAGGGACAAGAGAGATTTATTATTAGATGAGTTATCAAAATATATAAAGATTTCCTATAGTGAAGATGAAAATCATTACGTTTCAGTGAAAGTGGAGGGAATACCTTTGGTCACAGAGGGTGGAGTTTTCCATATGGAAACAAAGGAACTTGACGGAGACAAATCCTCTACATTTTTGACATGTGTGTGGCCGCAGCTGGCTGAACAGGAAGTGTTTAACCTTAATGTGAAAGTAGACACTGCAGAAAAGAATGATATTGGTACATTGAAGGGATATCTTCTTGCCAGAGGCGATTATATAGCAAATTACAGAGATATACCGGAGGTTGAAGATTATGATACAAGTACACCGGAGGGAATTAAGGAATATCAGGCGGCAGTAGATTTTTACAACAGAAATGTTGAGTGTTGTGCCGTGATGAAAGCCCAGGCATTATTTGATAAGCTTGTAAATGGAATTGTCACAACCATAAATGACATATTAAGTCCTACAACAAGTGAGGTGCCGGACGGAGTAACTGTATATACGGACAAGAACGGAAACAACTATAATGCCAGTGAGGTAAAAATTCTTGACATGACCACTTCCACAGGTGACGATGGAAAGATGCCACCAGAAGAATTGTTTTCAAGGGAAGTCACGGAAAGATATATCGAAGTTACGGGAAATGATGGGAAAACCTATTATATGTATAACGAGTTAAACACATTTGGCAATAAATCATATTATTCAGTGCCAAATCTTGTTATGAATCAGACAATACTGGAGGACTATTCAAAACTTCCGTTCAAGACGGCGGAGGGAGACAGTGACCTGAAAAAGGGAGCGGATCTTGTGAAAGAATGGAATACGGATCTTATGAATCTTGACCCTGCCAATATGTCTAAACTGGACTTTAAAGAGTTTTACGGTGAATTTATATATACCATAGGAAATAAAGGGGATTTGCTGGAATCAATTGCATACAACCAGCAAAATACCGCAGATCAGATTCAGAGTACAAGAGTAGAAATTATGGGGGTTTCTTCAGAAGAGGAACTGTCCAATATGATAAAGTACCAAAGTGCTTACAATGCAGCATCAAGATATGTGACAACCATAGCAGATATGTTAGAGTACATTATAGAGAGACTTGGTGCATAAGCGGGATTGATGAAAAAAGGAAAGGATGAAGATTATGGCATCGACATTTTTTGGATTAAACATTGCAACATCAGCAGTATATGCTTCACAGGCCGGACTTTCAGTGACAGGCCATAACATCTCCAATGAAAATACAAAGGGCTACACGAGACAGGTGGCCAGTCAGTCGGCAGGTGATGGTTTAAGATTTTATGCATCCTATGGTATGTTAGGCTCAGGTGTTGAGGTGACAGGAATAGAACAGATAAGGGATTCCTATTACGATGTAAAATATAGAAACAACGAAGCAAAGCTGGGAGAATTTACGGCAAAATACGATTATACACTTCAGATAGAGGATTATTTCAATGAAATAGATACCGATGGATTTACGATTGAATATGAAAACCTCTTCTCTACATTGAAATCAATGCAGGGAAATCCTTCGGAGCTTACATACAGAATGGAGTTTTTGAATTACTGTTCAAGTATATCCGAATATTTTAATGACATACAGTCAAAACTCATAGTGCTTCAGCAGCAGTGTAATACAGAAGTAAGTAATATGGTTGACAGAATAAATAACATTTCCAGGCAGATTGCGTCTCTTAATAAACAGATAAATACTGTGGAACTCACAGGCTCAGTGGCAAATGACCTGAGAGATAAAAGGGAACTTCTCTTAGATGAGCTGGCAGGGATTATTCCAATTGAGGTAAAAGAGACAAAAGGTGCCAGTGGAAATTCGGATTTTGAGGTGAAGATACAGGGTGTAACCCTTGTTGAGACATACGAAAGTCTTGAATTGTATACCAAGGAAAGAGTTTTGCCAAATAACAAAATGGATTCGGCAGGACTTTATGATATATATTTCCAGGGAACGAAATTAGATGTCCTTGCCATGGGTTTATCAGGAAAAATGAGGGCGACAATGGATATCAGGGACGGAAATAATGGTACGCCTGATGACAAAATGAAGAATTCCTATGCAATAAATTTCAAGGGTATACCATATTACATAGATAAGATTCAAGAGTTCAAGGAAACCCTTGCTGAGACTTTCAACAACATCCATCAGAACAATGCAAGAATTGATGAAAATGGAAACGAGGTTCCGGCAAATTACAATCTTTATGGAGATACAACCGAGGATATACCTATCTTTATTATCTCGGACAATGGTGTGATGACAGTTAATGAGAAACTGATAAAGGATCCGGCGCTTATGGCATTGTCAATATATCCAATACAGGATGGCGTAGAGGACGCAGGTTTGGCAGAAAAGTTTCTTGAGATACAAGACAAGCCACTGTTCAGGCATGCCGTTGCAGAAGATTACCTGCAGAGTATTGTGTCAGAAATTTCCATTGATGTAATGAAATCCAGAACATTTGAAAAAAATTATACAAATATTAAAGCCAGCATCAAAAACCAGAGACTTTCAGTATCGGGAGTTGATGGTGACGAAGAGGCCATGAACCTTATGAAATATCAGGAGGCATTCGAGCTTGCCTCAAAAATGATATCAGTCATGAAGGAGATATACGACAAAATGATAAACGAAATGGGCGTATAGCTTTTGGAATACATAGTATGGAAATGGAGGTAGACTAATGCGTATTACTAATGGTATGTTGATAAATAATTCATTATCAAACATTAATTCAAATAAAACAAATATGGACAAGCTCAATACCCAATTGGCATCCCAGAAGAAAATCCAGAGACCATCTGATGATCCGATTATTGCCATACGTACTTTGAGGTTTCGTTCAACCCTTTCTGAAATTGAGCAGTATCTGAAGAAAAACATTCCTGATGCAACATCCTGGATGGAATGCACAGACCAGGCAATGGGAGATATGGTGGGAATGCTTAGTGATATTACAGAGTATTGCAACCAGGCAGTGAACGGTTATTATGATACCACTGACAAAAATACAATTGTATCCAGTCTTAAGGCCTTCAGGGACCAAATATACAGTGATGCAAATGCGGATTGTGCCGGAAGAACAATATTTACTGGATTTAAAACAGACAGTACATTGACATTTATATCAGACAGTGAAAAAAAATTCGAAATAACCCAGGAATTTAATTCGGACAGTCTGGACACGATATCAAAAGTTACAAATGGTTTAGATGTTACAAATATAAACGGGGCTACTATTGGCAGTATAAATGTGGGGGCTATCAAGCTTTCAGAGCAGGTAGACTGTTACAGATTAAGATTAGCTTATGACAAGATTGATGAGGGTACAGGTGTAAGTCTAAAACTTATTGATGATACAGAGATTACCACTACAACAAAAAAGTCTTCTGATGGGGACGCATATGTACCGGGGGATAATGATGCGTATTTTCTGGCAGATACAGGTGAAATAATTTTGGGAAAAAATATTTATGCACAGCTCTCGGCGGCACCGGCAGATGAAAAAGGAAACAGTTTTACCGCTACATATACAAAGACAGGTTACAAAAAAGGAGAGCTTGACCCGATGCAGTATTTTAACTGCACAGATAAGACGGCATTAGATGCGAGCGAGTGGGTTACTTACACAAATCGTGACCAGAACATAAATTATGAAATAAATTTTAATCAGACCATAAAAATTAATACTCAGGGGAAATATGTTTTTACCCAGGATATGACAAGAGATATAGATGACATTATAGACAGTGTAAACTATGCACTTAACGTGGAAAATAAAAAGAAAAAACTGGAAAATCTTTACAACAGTGCTGGTGAAGGAAGTGCAGACAAAGATAAATACCGGGAGCTTCTTAATTTGTGCGACAGGGAAATGGATTTTGCAAAGGATAATATGAAAAAGGCATTTACCATGGGACTTGACCGCTATACAAAACATCAGGACAAGGTAAGTCTCGCAAGGGCAGATGTGGGTTCAAGATTGAAGAGGCTTGAGTTGAATGAGAGCAGACTAAACGCACAGCAGACAACTGTAAAGAATCTGAATAGCATAAATGAAGAAGTAAATGTTACTGAGGTTGCCATAGAACTTGATGAGGCCAGCAGTATTTATGATGCGTCTTTGGCGGCGGCATCAACGGTGGTACAAAAGAAATTGCTTGATTTCTTGTAAAATGGTTTGTTAATGGTGGGAATTTAAGAAATGAAGAGTAAGTAGGTAATATTAGGCATGGAGGTAGGTTAAAATGAATATGGAGACAAGATTGTTTGGTGAAATTACAATTGATGCGAATAAAATAATAAATTTTAATGACGGAATTATTGGCTTCGGAGATTTAAAACAGTTTATGCTCATAAATGACAATGAAAAACCGGATTCCAAAATTTTGTGGTTACAGTCATTAGATGAGGGAAGTATAGCCTTTCCGGTGGTTGACCCGCTTTTTCTTAAACCTGACTATAATCCTATTGTGGAGGATGAATTATTTAAGGCTATTGGAGAGATAGTAAATAATGAAGTCTTAGTGCTGACAACTATAACTGTGCCTGAAAATATTGAAAATATCACGATTAATTTAAAGGCACCTATTGTCATAAATCCTGTCACAATGAAAGGATGTCAGATAATTGTTGACAATGATGATTATCCTGTGAGATATCCTGTTTATGACATATTGCAGGCAAATAAGGAAAAAAAGGGGGAGTAGCCTATGTTAGCATTATCTAGAAAAAAAGACGAAGCCCTGATAATTAACAACAATATTGAGATTACGGTATTGGAGGTTAAGGGAGACCATGTAAAGTTGGGCATAACAGCTCCAAAATCAGTTCCTGTTTATCGCAAGGAAGTATATCTCCAGATTCAGGAATCCAACAAAGAATCGGCCAGTGCGTCGGCAATGGAGCAGCTTAAGAATTTGTTGTAATAAAATCAAAGTCATAAAAAATTCTCTGTAAAAATAGTAATTTTTATGGAGAATTTTTTTATTTTTTCTAAACTTATCTTACGAATTTGCCGATAAAAAGGTAAATGGCCTTAAAATGAGCAGGAGGCTGGTTAAAGTAATTTATTTTTTCACACGGAGGTGAAGTGTTATGGCAATTCAAGGAATACAGGGAGCTGTTCAGACGTATCAGGCTCCACCACAGGTTAGCAGACCAGAACACACGGATGGTGTAAAGGCTACTACAACATATTCAGGAGAAGATGGAACAGTAAGTGAAATCAGCAAGGACGTAAGGGTGGTTAGTAATACTGAAAATTCCTCTAATTCCCAGGGAAAGGAAGGAAAAGAGAGAAAACCATCAGAAGAGACAATGAAACAGGCACTCAGTGATATTAATAAGAGACTTAACAACACGGAGTGCATTTTTGGATTTCATGAACAGACAAACAGAGTGACTATTCAATTAATAGATAAGGACACAAAGGAAGTAATCAAGGAATTACCGCCGGAGAAGACCCTTGATATGATTGCGAAGGCGTGGGAACTGGCAGGTATTCTTGTGGACGAGAAATTATAAGTATTTGAACGCTTTGCGTTGACAGAATGGAGGAATAGTATGGCAGGATCAGTTGCAATGACAGGTCTTACATCAGGGTTAGACACGGACTCAATCGTTTCAGCACTTGTATCGTCATATTCCACAAAAAAAGATAATCTTGTCAAAGAGAAGACAAGGATGGAATGGACCCAGGATGCGTGGAAAGATTTAAATTCAAAAATATATGGATTTTACAGTGGAAAACTTTCATCAATGAGATTTTCCAATGCTTTTAATGTGAAAAAATCCACATCAAGCAGTACGAAAGCCACAGTAAATGCCAGCAGTGATGCGGTTATTGGCACACAGAAGCTCAAGGTTAAACAGCTTGCGACATCAGGGTATCTCACTGGTGGTGTTGTTAAGAGGGCAGATGCCGGTGATTCATCAAAAATAAGCGGAAGCACGAAGCTTTCAGAATTAGGAATTAAGGATGGAAGCAGCATTTCCATTGAGGTAGGCGGTAAAAAACAGGATATTACAATTGATGAAAATACCACCGTGAACCAGCTTGTTTCAAAGCTTAAGGGAGCAGGTGTGAATGCAAGCTTTGATGAGAATAATCAGAGATTTTTCATCAGCTCAAAGGACAGTGGCTCAAAGGGAGAATTTTCATTAACAGGCAATAATGTCGAGGGTATGTCTGCGCTCAATGCATTGGGACTTAATGCATCTACGGCAGCAGATGTGAGCAAATATAAAGCTCAGGCGGCCATGACTGATGAAGACATCACTAAACTGGTTGATACAGCATACGCAAAGAAAAAGAAAGCGTTATATGGCCTTGGCGATGATAAGGCGATGAGCAAGGTTAAGGAAAGCTTGCAGACAAGTCTTGAGAGTGCTTTGAAACTCAGGGAATCCATGGAGGCTGAAGATAAGAAAATAGATAATAAATTATCAGCACTGGAAGATATAAAAGGTGCAACCTTTGAAGACAGAGAGAAAAAATATGAAGAAACTGCAAGCAGGATTACTGAGCTATCAGAAAAAGCTGATGCAATGACAGAGGAAGAGAAGGAAGAGCTTAAGACACTTCAGGATAAGATGGAGGTTTATAAGCTTGCACTTAATGATACTTTTAGTCCGGAAGGATATGAGACAGAACTGAATGAGACTAAGGCTGCAAATGCTGAGAAAATGGCAGAAAACGAGTCAAAGATAACAGAGTATGAAACAGCGCTTGCGGATGATACCGGTTTTGAAAACTATATTAATGCTGAAAATGATAAAATAAATAAAAGTAATGAGGAACTCAAAGAAAGTCTTCAGGATTTCTATGAGACACAGAGAAGCAATGCAAAAGCATTTTCGGACGCATATGACCTGGTGAATACTGACGGTGTGGACAAAACGAGTGATGCCTATAAACAGGCACTTGCTCTTGTGGGTACTGGAAACACAGACGGAACAGGAGCTGTAAGAATCACGGGACAGGATGCGGTTATTGAGCTTAACGGTGCAACCTTCACATCCAGCACCAGCAGTTTCCAGATAAATGGACTTAACATTTCAGTAAATGCATTGACAGAAGAGGATGAGGAAATAACCCTGAGCACGGATACTGACGTTGATGGCATCTATAATATGGTTAAGGATTTCTTCAAGGAATATAATGAACTGATGACAACCCTTGACAAGTCCTACAATGCAGCATCTTCAAAAGGGTATGAACCACTTACCGATGAAGAAAAAGAGAAGATGACGGACACTGAAATAGAAAAGTGGGAGACAAAGATAAAAGACTCATTGCTCAGAAGGGATTCTACGTTAGACGGAGTAATGAACTCCATTACCTCGGCAATGTTAAAGACGTATAACATAAATGGAAAAAATTATTCCCTGTCATCCTTTGGAATTAAGACAAAGGGGTACCTGAATTCAAGTGAAAATGACAGATACACCTACCATATTGACGGCGATAAGGATGATTCGACTTCGTCAGGAAATGCTGACAAATTAAGGGCAGCTATCACCGCAGACCCGGAAGGCATATCAGAGTTTCTCAATAAGTTAGCTCAGGGAGTCTATGACGAGCTGAGTAAAAAAATGAAATCTACATCTTTGAGCAGCGCTTATACTGTGTATAACGACAAGAAAATGCAGAACGACCAAAAGGATTACAAGTCAAAAATAAGCGAATGGGAGAAAAGAATAGAAAAGTATGAAGAAAAATACAGAAAGCAGTTCACGGCCATGGAGACAGCCCTTTCAAAACTGAATTCTACGACATCTTCGTTAACAGGTCTGTTCAGTTCATAAAGAGACATAACACTAAAAAGGAGAACAGAGTATGGCAATCGGAAATCCATATGCAAATTATGCGAATACAAAGGTGCAGACTGCTACACCTGCACAGCTGACACTTATGCTTTATGATGGAGCCATAAAGTTTTGTAATCTGGCTATATTAGCAGTAGAGAACAAACAGATAGAAAATGCCAACACATACATTCAGAAGGTGGAGGCTATTGTAGCTGAATTCAGGGCCACATTGAATTTTAAATATCCTGTTGCCAAGGATTTTGATGTGGTATACGAATACCTTCAGAGAAGACTTTTGATGGCTAATATGAAGAAAGACAAAGAAATATTGGAAGAGGTTTTAGGACACCTCAGAACAATGAGAGATACGTGGGTTGAGGTAATGAAAACAGCCAAGTAGAATGTTTAGTGAGGTGATTGGCCCGGTGAATAAAGATATTGATTATATAACCATATTGGAAGAGAGTCTTGAAAAGAAAATAAAGACTTTAGACAGGATAATTGAACTCAATAAAATGCAATATGATTCTGTTCAGGGAGAGACCATAGATGATGAGTTATTCAACGAATCCATAAGTGAAAAGGAAAAATGCATTGACAGCATACAGGAGCTTGATAAGGGCTTTGAAATGGTGTATGAACATGTAAGGGAAGAACTTATGAAAAATAAGGATGCTTATGTGGACAAAATAGATGGTCTTAAAAAGTTAATTTCTGAGATAACTGAAAAATCCATGGAAGTCCAGTTGGGCGAAAAGAGAAATGAACAGGCTGTAATGAAGGCATTGAATAACGAAAGAAAGAATATCAAACAGACAAAGGTGACCACAAGGGCAGCGGCCGATTACTACAAAAGCATGAACAAAATGAATTATGTGGATCCACAGTTTCTTGATAAGAAAAACTAAAAAAATTTTTGAAAAATTTTAATTTTGGTATAAAGTATCCGGACAAACGTCCGATATAATATACAAGTAAAACAAGTAAGTGATTTTACTTATTAAATCGGTAATTTAATCTGCGGAGCGTACGGCCGGAGACATGATTACAGAAACTAAAAAATCAAACACCAGTAGCAAGGATGCTACTGCATATTCAAGGAGGAATTATTATGGTAGTACAGCACAATCTTACATCTATGAACGCTAACAGACAGTTAGGTATCACAACAAACGCACAGGCTAAATCAACAGAGAAGTTATCTTCTGGTTACAGAATTAACAGAGCTGGTGATGATGCAGCAGGATTAACAATTTCTGAAAAAATGAGAAGCCAGATCAGAGGTCTTAACAAAGCTTCTGCAAATGCTGAAGATGGTATTTCATTAATCCAGACAGCTGAAGGTGCTTTAAACGAAGCACACTCAATTCTTCAGAGAATGAACGAGCTTGCTACACAGGCTGCTAACGATACAAATACTTCAGCTGACAGAACTGCTATCCAGAAGGAAATTGATGCTTTAACATCTGAAATTGACAGAATTGCTTCTACAACACAGTTCAACACAATGAACTTGATCAGTGGTTCATTTACAGGAAAGAATCTTCAGGTAGGTGCTCTTAAAGGACAGAAGATTAAAATTTCTATCGAAGCAATGAATGCATCAGCGTTAGGCGTTAATTCATTATCTGTAGCATCCTTTACTAAAGCTGGTTCTGCTATGACAAAGATTCAGGCTGCTATTAGTAGTGTATCTACACAGAGATCAGCACTTGGTGCTCTTCAGAACAGATTAGAGCATACAGTTGCTAACTTGGATACAACATCTGAGAATACATCTGCAGCTGAATCTCGTATTCGTGATACAGATATGGCTGAAGAAATGGTTAACTACAGCAAGAACAACATTCTTGCTCAGGCTGGCCAGTCAATGTTAGCTCAGGCTAATCAGTCAACACAGGGTGTTCTTTCATTATTAGGTTAATTTAATACTTGATAATAAAGATGCTATCATCAAAATGTCTACATTGTTTGCAATGTAGACATTTTTGCGTTTAAATATAATTTACCTAGTAGAATCTGCCGATAAATAAAACAGTGATGTATGCATAAAATTTATGTATTATTAGTATTTAATACAGTCTAAATGGAGGCATAAGGTATGGGAATTTATGAGAAAAATATTGAAGAATTTAAGAGAAAAACGATATATAGCCATCTATATGAATATTATAGGGATACTTTTGAGGAAAACAAAAGATATGAATATTATGTAGAAAAAACAGCAAATGACGAATGTATTTTTAGTATAAAAAATAATAATCATATATACTATTTAAACAGCAGATATAGCAACGAAGAATATGTGGATAATTGGCTGGATGGAATAGATAATATAAATTATAAAGCTGTTTTTATTATATTTGGAGCGTCAAATTTTCAGGCAGTAGGAAAACTTTTGAATAAAATAAGTGATACCAATATGATTTTAGTATATGAGCCGGATTTAAGTGTTTTTAGATTGGTTATGGAAAACATAGACATATCGGAGATTATAGATGATGATAGGATTGTTTTGGCTGTAAATGGTATTAATAATAAAATAATACAGGAATTTTTGATTACATATGTTAGCTATTCAAATGTTAAATATTTATATAATAAAATTATGTGCAATTACTTGTTGTTATATAAAGATGAATGTATAAAAGTTCAAGATTATTTGGCAGCATTTAAGGATAATTGTATAATATCAAGGAATACTCTTATTTCATATGCTTCTGAGAAGGCAGAAAATTCCATAGGGAATTATAAAGATTTTGTTTCACAGTATTCATTAAATCAGATTAGAGATAAATTTATACAGAATGAAATAAGTGAAGAAATTCCAGCCATATTAGTTTCGGCTGGTCCATCTTTGGATAAAAACATATCAGAGTTAAAAAGAGCAGAGGGTAAGGCATTTATATTTGCAGTAGATACGGCTCTAAAATCATTATTAAGTAATGGAATAAAACCGGATATGTTGATTACGGTTGACGGACATAAGGATACAATGCTCTTTGCACACTCACAGTTTACAGATATAGATATAATAATGACGCCAAGTTCTAATTATAAAAATAAATCTTTTTTTAAGAAAAGACATTTTTATTTTTCTGATGGAAGTTTATTTTTTGATAGTTTGTATATGAGAGAAAAAAATGATGTTTTGTTAAGACTGGAAACTGGTGGTTCGGTGGCGAATAACGGTTTTTCAGCAATAAAGACATTAGGATTTAAAAAAATAATTTTAGTTGGTCAGGATTTGGCATATCCGGATAAAAAAATGCATGCAGATGCGGCATATGGAGTGGGTGAAAATAATGATGCATCTATGAAAGCTTTGTTTGAGGTTGAGGATATTTATGGAAATAAGGTTTTGACAGAATATAATATGAATTGCTATAGAAAGTGGTTTGAGCAGCAAATTATCAGATATCCGGAATTAGAGGTAATTGATGCTACAGAGGGTGGTGCAAAGATATGTGGTACAAAAATAATGAAACTATCAGATGCCATAGATGAATATTGTAAATCAGAAGTGAGTATAAAAAAAATCATAGATGAGATAGAACCATTATTTGCTGAAGAGGACAGAGAAAGATTAATACAGGAAATATATCAATTACCAGAGAAATATGTAGAGATAAATAAGTCAATTGACAAGGGGATTAAGAATTATGAACGGATGGATATGTTAAATAGAAAGGGGAAAATCACAGGGAGTGAGTTTAAAAAAGTCGTAGAAGAGATTGGAAAGCTGTCAGAGGAGCTGTTGAATAGCCCGGAAGTGGATTTGGCAAGTATTTTTAATCAAAAAGAAGAGTATGAGGTGCTAGGTGAAGTCTTTGACTGTAAGGAAAATGCGTATGATGATATAAAAGATGTTGTGAAGTCGGGGATAAAAATGATGGAATCTTATAGACAAGCTATTGATAAAATACTAGAAAAGACAAAATATGTATTGGAAGTTTCAATCGAAAGAATAAGAGATGAGAAAGAAGAGGCGGATAAGAGTATTACTGAACTATCACAAGCATGTTGTGAGGAGAATATATCTGATATTAATGTTCGGCTAAAAGAGTTTTATAATAAAATGGCTAAATTAATTACAGATATGGAAGTTTGTGAGGACTTTGAAAAAATAAATCTTGACGAACAAAAAAAAGAATTAAGTAAAATAATAGAAAAAGTTGAGTTATATACAGAAAACTCAGACTATTGTGAATTATCAAATGAAATAAAGTATTATAAATTAATGGAT
>JBNRML010000042.1:0-34495 GCA_050309585.1 Lachnospiraceae bacterium | reverse complement strand
GATAATACTTGTGTAAAATTGCTAAATTGACATAATTTAATCTTTGTGTTAACCTAATCAAAATTATTTGTTAGGCGAGTGAATAAATTATGGTTTTTTCAAGTATTACATTTTTATTATATTTTCTGCCAATTGTAATTGCAGGAAATTTTCTTCTTGGATTTTCCAGGAGATTGCAAAATATATGGTTGCTTATTGCGTCGATTTTCTTTTATGCCTGGGGAGAGCCGGTGTTTGTTTTTGTACTTATTCTGTCAATAATAATCAACTGGATTGCCGGGTTACTGATTGATAAGTATGATGACAATCAGTATAAAAGAAAAGTCGTATTGGTTGTCGATATAATCTTAAATGTTTTATTATTTGCGGTATTTAAATATACAAATTTCATAGTTGATAACATAAATATTGTTCTTGGTGATTTCTATCAGATAAAGGTTCCGCAAATTGCGTTGCCTATCGGTATTTCTTTTTTTACTTTTCAGATTATTTCTTACATTATTGATTTATACAGAAGAGAAGTTGAGGTCCAGAAAAATCTCCTGGACTTAGCACTATATGTTGCTTTTTTTCCACAGCTGGTGGCAGGACCCATTGTAAGATACAATTCAATTGCGGATCAGATAAAAAACAGGAAGCACACTTTTGACAAATTTACTGATGGTGTAAATAGATTTTGTCAGGGACTTATAAAGAAGATTGTTCTTGCAAATAATCTTGCAATTGTGGCTGATCAGATATTTAATCTATCTCTCGGAGGGACTAAGGTAGTAAGAGTTCCAATCATGTTGGCATGGTTAGCGGCAATTGCATATACATTACAAATATATTATGATTTTTCATCTTATTCAGATATGGCTATTGGACTTGGAAAAATATTTGGATTTGAATTTGAGGAAAACTTTAATTACCCTATGATTGCAAAATCTGCCAGGGAATTTATGGCAAGATGGCATATATCACTGCAAACGTGGTTTACTCAATACGTATATATTCCTTTAGGTGGTTCGAGGGTTGAGAACAAGGATAAGGCTATTAGGAATATGTTCATTGTATGGCTTTTGACCGGTGTCTGGCACGGTGCGGCGTGGAACTATATTTTTTGGGGAATGTTTTTCTTTATCTTCATAACAATAGAAAAACTAATAATGTTCGAAAAGTGGATAGGTGTAGACTGGCTGAAAAGAATATATGTATTTTTTATGATAAACACCAGTATGGTAATATTCCGTTCAGAAAGTATGTATCAGCTCTCAGAAATGTTGAAAAATATGTATGGACTTAACGGCTCGGGATTTTTTAGCAGCACGGCGGTAATGATGTTTAAAGAATATTTTATTATTTTTGCGGTTTCAATTATATGTTCAGTACCATTAAAACAAATATTATCAAAAAAAATTGACAGTATACCTGGAGTTGTAAAAGGAATCGGTGGTGTTTTTTATGTAACAGGAATGTCATTTTTAATGTTTTTCTGCATAACTGTTCTCGCCAAAGGCGGTTACAATCCATTTATTTACTTTAACTTCTAACAAGAATCAGAAATGAGGTGCCTTATGCACAAAAAAATATTTGCCATTTTTTTCACAATTATATTATTTTTCTTTTCCATCTTTAATTTTATCGAAACAAAAGATGTTGTAAAAGATCAGGTTAAACTTATTAAAAGTCCTAAAAATTTTACTGAAGTAAAGGCATATACCGTTCAGATTGACACAACATTGGCAACAAATCTTGTTTTCGGATATTTTTGGAATGAATCTTATGGTGCAATAAATTTGCTTGTGGGAAAGAATGAAGAGAACAATTTTAAATATGTGCGTGATAAAAATGGATTTCTGTATGGAGGAAATTTTTGGAATACTCCGGTCACAACAGCAAAGACATATGCACAGAGAATAAGAAGAATGCAGGATTTCCTTGAGAACAGGGGTAAAGATACAAAGGTTGTGGTTCTACCATATCCTACCCAGTACAATAAAAAATGGAGTGATGGATACTATGGAATGGTTTATACCGATTATTCGGAATTTTATGATGAGTTTATGAGCTGGTTGAGGTATTACAACATAAAATACATTGATTACACAAAAATATATGAAGATGAGAATAAAACAGCATCAGATTTGTTTTATAAAACAGACCATCACTGGCACATTCCCGCAGCCTTTGAAGCTTTTCTGATAATGACCAGATATCTAAATGAAGAGTTTGATGAAAATCTTGATGAATATTATCTTGATGAAAATAACTATATTTATGAATATTATGCAGAGGCGTTTATAGGTTCCCAGGGCAGGGAAACTGGAATTGCATATTCAGGTCTTGATGACTATACAATGATTATTCCAAAATTCAAGACAAATTATTACAGAGAGGCTATTAGTACTAAAAGAGTTACAACCCATGCAAAAGGGTCAATTACAGATACATTGATAAAAAGATCATATTATTATAAGGATGATTATTATTTAAAGGATTTGAATAATAATTATCTGGATGGTGTTGTATATGATGATAAAATTACAAATCTTAATAATCCTGACGGATTAAATTGTCTCTTTATCAGGGATTCATATGCATCACCTGTGGCAACTTTCTTTTCATCATATTGCAGCCAGATGGAACTTTTGTGGGCTGTAAATATGGAAAGTGATGTTGCAGAACGAATTGTTGCAAATGGAGATTATGATTATATATTTGTTGCAATGGAAATAGATAGTATTGCATCAGATGCATTTAATTTCTTTGCATCAGAAAAGGAGGGTGTATATGAGTAATGAAAGAAGAGTATTCCGAACAGAAAAGAAATATTTAATTTCAATATTGACTGCTGAAAATTTGTTTAACAAATTGTCTCAGTTAATGGATGGTGATGACACAAACGGTTACGAAACATATATGGTTCGTTCCTTATACTTTGATACTCCGGATAACAATGACTATCATGATAAAATTGCCGGATTAAATTACAGAAAAAAAATCCGACTAAGAATATATGACACTAAAAAAGATGAAGCAAAATTGGAAATAAAAGAAAAACAAGGGAAATTTCAATTAAAAAGAAGTCTGAATCTGAATAAAGAGCAGGCCATTATGATAATAAATCGTGATTTTGAATTTCTCTATGACATGGATAGCGAGCTTGCAAAGGAGCTATACGCAATTTTAAAGAGTGACAATTATATGCCTGTATGCGTTGTTGATTACAGACGAAGGGCATTAACCAATTTCACAAATGACACAAGAATTACATTTGACAGTGTTGTATCATCCAGTGAATGTAATTTTGATATTTTTGATGATAATTTAGCCGTAGTGCCTGTGATGAATTTTGATGAAACGGTACTGGAAGTTAAATATAATGGCTTTTTGCTTAGGTATATAAAAAAAATATTGAATTACATTGATTCTTCAGAGGTTTCTTATAGCAAATATTGTATGGCCCGAAAGTATTCCTTTGGAAATTAATATTAACATAGATTATTGCGTCAGTACTGCATCACGCAAAAATAATAAAGAAAGCAGTACAGAAAAGAGGAGAAAATGAAAAAAGAAATATTAAAGTATTTTGATGCCAGTGCAGGCACTCTTACCATCAAGGAAATAGTTATGGGATTTATTGTTGCCATTATAATTGCAATGATAATTTACGCTTCCTATAGATTTTCACACTCAGGAGCAGTATACAGCCGAAAATTCAATGTTTCACTTGTTATGATTACATTGATTACAACACTTATCATGACTGTCATTGGTGATAATGTTGCACTTTCACTAGGTATGGTTGGTGCTCTTTCAATTGTAAGATTCAGAACAGCAATTAAGGATGCCAGGGATACGGCATACATATTCTGGTGCGTTGCAGTGGGTATAAGCTGTGGTGTACAGGATTTTGTTGTAGCCGCAATTGGAAGTGCATTTGTTTTTGTTGTTATGTTAGTAATTGGAAATTCTGACAATAATGACAGATATCTCTTAATTATAAGAGGTGACAGCTCCATGTCTGAGGATGTACCTTCAGTTGTTGAACAGTACTTTGGTGGGAAAGCAAAGTTCTGTGTTGAAAATGTAAATAGAGATAAATCAGAAGAGATTTATGAGGTTTCAGAAAGATTATTGAAGAAATCAGAAGTGGCAAACAATGAGAGAGTCAGAGAAATTCTTTTCAAGGTTAAAGGTGTAGAATCAGTAAATTTAGTGTGTCAGAATGATGAAATTAGCAGATAAAGGGTGATGTTTTATGAAAAAAGCCATTGGCTCAGCAGCCATTGTTTTGATTACGGTTATTTTGGTTGTTTTAATATGTCCAAAAATTGTTGAAAAAAAAAGTGTAATTGAAAATGATTATCCTCACCAAAAATATGCAGTCGCAGATTCAGATGTTGGCTTGAAAGAAATTCCGGAGGACGGAAAGGTTGGTACGAATTTTACAAGTCATTTACCTTTAGTAATACTTGATCTTAATGGACAGCAATTACCTGATATTTACCAATTTACTGAAGATGGTATGGGGAAACAATATACTTCCACGGGTAAGAATAATCCGGATCCATGGGTTTCCATGAACATGAAGATAATTGATAATACTAATGGTAATAATAAAATCTGTGATTTGCCTTCATTAGAAAATAATGGAAAAATCAAATTAAGAGGGATGTCATCCAGGACCTTTACCAAAAAGCAATATGCAATCAAGCTCATGCAGGATGGAGAAGAGTTAGAGAGCGAGGTGCTTGGTATGGCAGCTGATGAAGACTGGATACTAAGTAACAGTATCATAGACTCTTCCGGAATTAGAAATTATCTTGCCCTCAGTATTGGAAGTAAGATTCTTCCTTATGTACCAGATGTCAGGTTTTGTGAGGTCATAATAAAGGATGGTGAAGAATATAATTATCTTGGACTGTATCTGATGATGGAGAAAATCAAAAAATCACCTGACAGAGTAGATATTTATGACTACGAGCCAGATACGAAATTAAATTACATCGTATGCCGAGACAGATATAATGCGGAGAAATACAATTTATCGACTTATGCAACGCAAAAAGGACTTACCTATGGTTATTTTAATCTGGTGTACCCAAATGAAAGTGTTGTTTCTGATAAAGATATCAAGAAAATTGAAAATGAAATAAGTGAGGTCGAAAAAAGCCTTTATGGTTCAGATATTGATGATTTCTTTAATTATAAAACGTATTTAAATGTTGACAGTTTTGTTGATTATTTCATTGTAAACGAGTTTTTTATGAACTATGATGCTGGAATTAACTCTACTTATTATTACAAAGACCGACATGGGAAAATAGCCATTGGTCCCTTGTGGGATTATGATAACTGTCTTGACAATTATAATACAATGATGTCGGATTATGACATTACGGTATTTGAACAGAGACCTTGGTTTGATAAACTTATTACTGACTCAGAATTTCAGGAGCGTATAAATGATAGATACCTGGAACTTCGAAAAACAGTATTATCTGAAAAATATATCTATAATTTTATTGACGAGACAATGAAATATCTTGGAAATGCTTCACTTAGAAATGACTCAAGATGGCGTGGGGACTATGAGGAAAAATATAAGCTTCAGGTTGTTGAAGATAATAAAGGATTTGCTATTGACAGAAATACCAATACTCCATTGGAGGAGGCTACCAGAATAAAGGATATTATCAGAATTCATGGCAGATGGATGGATAAAGAAATGGATGATTACCTGTCAAAAAAGATAAACAAGAATGTAGACACGGCCAGAACAAAGTATTATTCATGGATTATTGTAATCGCAATAGTAGGTTTTATTTGTATGATAATTATTGTAGATAGAAAGGCTAAAGGTATTTATTAATGAAAAATGTTAAGTCCACAAAGAAGAATAAAACTCTTCTCGTTATTTTGACAATTGTTACTGTTTTGTACATGAGTGGTTACCTAATCTGGAGATTATTTTTTACCATTCCGGACCACTCTTTATATGGATGGGTTCCCACCATACTAGGTATTGCACTTTTTGCCGCAGAGTTCATGTCTGCCATTGAGGCATTTGCACACAGTAAGGATTTATTATCCACAATGGAGCCCGAACTTCCGGTGATTCCTAAAGATTGGTATCCTGATGTGGATGTGTTTATTGCCACACATAATGAAGAGGAAGAACTGTTATTTAAGACAATTAACGGATGTACATTTATGGATTATCCGGATAAATCAAAAGTACATATTTATGTTTGTGATGATGGTGACAGACCGGAAATAAAAATGCTGGCAGAGCGTATGGGAGTAGGGTATTTTGGGTTGTCAGGCAATAAGCTTGCTAAAGCAGGAAATCTCAATAATGCACTTAGCAAAACAGCTTCTCCACTAGTTGTAACCTTTGATGCTGATATGATCCCAAGTAGCAATTTTCTTACCGAGACAGTACCATATTTCTTTTTGCCAAAAATGAAAAAAGATGACGATGGTAACTGGGTTCCTAAAACAGAGGATGAAATTGATGAGAATGAAAAAATAGGATTTATCCAGCTTCCACAAAGTTTTTACAATCCGGACTTATTTCAATATAACCTTTTTATGGAGGGAACTGTTCCAAATGAACAGGATTATTTCTTCCGTCAGGTAAATATTGGTAGAAACAAATCAAACTCTGCAATTTATGCAGGCTCAAATACAATTATTTTAAGAGAAGCGCTGGAAGAAGTAGGCGGAATTAAAACTGGTACAATTACTGAGGATTTTGAGACTGGTATTGCAATAGAAATGCTCGGATATAAATGTTATGCAGTAAACAAATTGCTTGCCAAGGGACTCGCACCAACTTCCATCAGCAGTCTTATTAAACAGAGAGAACGTTGGGGTAGAGGCTGTGTTTATTCCCTTAGAAGAATACATTTATTTTTAAATCCAAAAATTCCATTTAAAATGAAAGTGGCTTATGGTGCATGCAGAACTTATTGGGACAGTTTTTTGCGAAGATTCATATATATTCTTTCACCCATTGTATGTGCTCTTTGTGGAATTCCGATAGTGGTATGTGGACTTAAAGAATTACTTTTGATATGGCTTCCGGCATATTTACTTTATGGCATTACATTGAGACTTGCCTCGGGAAATATTCGTTCATCACGACTTAGTAATATTATTGACACAATTATGTTCCCGTATTTGATGATACCTATTTTTGCTGAATTTTTATTCATACACAAAAAAGAATTTCATGTCACAAACAAATCACGGGAGAATGATAACTCCGACAGAATTTTAGTGTTGCCACATCTTGTTTTACTGGTGCTTTCATTCTTTGGTATTCTGAAAATGGCTGGTGATACACTTGCATATATGGCATTCGGAAATATTATTATTATTTACTGGCTTTTTGTTAATGGCAGTGCATTGTTAATGGCAGTGTTTTTTATGCTTGGAAGAAAAAATTACAGAAATTATGAAAGATTTGATTGCACAGATATAGCTGTTGATATTAATTACAATGGAAATACTTACAAAACATATACTCTTGATATTTCAGAAGGTGGCTTTTGTGTTGAGATGGAACACGCAACATATTTGCCATATAAAGAGGGTGAAAAATCTGAATTGTTCGACGTTACACTATATAGCAGTAAATATTCCTGCGATGTTGTGGTAGAAATTATTGCAGTTGCAAAGGACAAAAAAAATAATATTTGGAAATACAGCTTTGAAATTGTCAGTATGGATGAAAACAACAAAAAGCAATATATGCAGTTAATCTTTGACAGGGAACATACTCTTCCGAAAAAAATAAGTGTCACCTCAAGCGTATATGGTGATGTTTTGATGAATATCACAGGAAGAATTAATAAAAAGGCATACTCTAAGAGAAAATTGGCAAGAATTGATATTGGAAAAAGTTATCCCGTTAAGGAAGGCGGTGAGGTAAATATTGTTAACTTCAATTTTGAACATATTTATCTTGGTGAGGAAGAAAAGAGAAAAGAACTGAATATTATTTTAAGTGAAGATGTGGTATTGAACTGTGTAAAACCTTCATTGTCAGGTAATATTTATAATGTTGAAAATCTCAATTCTCTCATTAATAATAAAGAATTTGAACAAATTGTACTTGGTTGGGAAAATAATGGATTAGTGTGAAAAAATGAGGATTAAAATGAAAAGAACTAAGGTGATTTTAGCTTTAAGTCTATGTATTGCATTGCTTTCAGGATGTGGAGTTAATAAAATAGTTAAAAACATGCGAAACTACAATCTTAATCAGGATATTATTAATTATCTTGAAAAAGAGAAGTATTCTGGCTCTGCAATGGTTGTTAAGGACGATATGATAAGATTTTCTGATGGTTTTGGATGCATCGATTCTGAAAAATCTAAAAACATTGTTGCAGAGGATTTTTTTGAAATAGGCTCAATTACAAAACAGATGACAGCGGCAGCCATTTTAAAGCTAAATGATGAAAATAAACTTAATATTAATGACAGTTTAGATAAATACTTTCCAGAATATAAAAATGGTGATAAAATAACATTGCGCAATTTGTTGAATATGAATTCAGGTATAAAGGACTATCTTTATGACGAAAAATATAAAGACAGCTACCCGGAAGATATTAAAGAAGACGTAAAAAATACCATATTAAACTATGAATGGGATAGTGATGATTTTGGAAAATACGAGTATTGCAATTCAAATTATTTTCTATTGGGTCTTATCATAGAAATGTGTACGAATATGGAATATATAGAGTATATGAAACAGGAGTTTTTCGAGCCAATTGGAATGGTTGATACACAGATGGCTGTTAGCGAGAGGGTAAAAGCTTCCGAAAAAACAAATGGCAATATGAGTTATCCTGTTGAATTTACATTCTCCGCCGGTTCACTTGTCGGAACTGTATATGATTTATATCAGTGGGAAATGGCTTATTGGAATGGAAAGATTATTTCTCCGTCGTATTTGAATGAAATAAAAGAATATGACGGTGAATATATCTATGGTTGGAAAAAAGAAGGAAATGTTGCCTACCATTTAGGACAGACAATAAATTTCAAATCCATTGTTTATCGCGATTTAGAGGATGACACGGAAATCATCTTATTATCAAATGATAAAAAAACAAAATGCGAAAAGCTGGCAACTACCTTAGCCGGTTATGTAAAAAATAGAGTGAAATAGAGAAGTGTGAAAATGAATGCATTTGATGAAAGAATTGATGAATTAAGGAAATATTTAAAAAGAGATAACATTTCTGCATATATTGTTTGTACAGGTGATTATCATGGCTCAGAATATGCAGGTGATTATTTTAAAGAGAGAGATTACTTGTCAGGTTTTACAGGTTCAGCAGGGACACTGCTTGTTACTCAGAATGATGCGTTTCTATGGACTGATGGGAGATATTTTATTCAGGCTCAGTATCAATTGAATGGGAGCAGTATTGTTTTAATGAGGTCCGGTGAAAATGATGTGCCTTCTGTGGGTGAATACCTCGGAAGGGTTATTGAAGATAATTCCATTATCGCATTTGACGGAAGAAGTGTTACCTGCGAATTTGTTAATAACATAAAAAAATGCCTTAATAATCCAGATATCAAATTTAAATATGATACAAATTATGTGGATTATGTATGGAAAGACAGGCCAGCTCTCCCAAACGGAAAAGTATGGATGCTTGATGAAAAATATGCCGGTGAGAAAACTCTTAGCAAGATTTCCAGGGTTAGAAAGATAATGGAAGATAATGGGGCACAGTGTTTCGCGTTGACATCTCTTGATGACATTGCCTGGCTGTTAAATCTTAGAGGTTCAGATATTGATTTTTGTCCCATGTTTTTGTCCTATATGATGATTGGTATGGATTATATTAAACTTTATATTGACAGAGAAAAGCTTGATGCAAAGGTGTCAGATTCGTTGAGGATAAATAATATAGAAATTCATGAATACGACAGCATATACAGTGATTTGAGAAATATCTCTGATTTATTGACAATTATGCTTGATGAAAAAAAAGTGAATTATTCCATAGCAATGATTGCAAATGATAATAAGAACATTACCGTCAAAAATTGTACTAATCCCACATCATTATTAAAATCCATCAAAAACAGTGTTGAGATTGCAAATGAAAGAAAGGCACATATAAAGGACGGGGTAGCGGTTACACATTTTATTTACTGGTTGAAGAATAATGTTGTCAAAACCAGGATAAGTGAAATACATGCGGCAAATAAACTTGAAGAATTCAGAAGAGAACAAAAAAATTATCTTTATCAAAGTTTTGCACCCATTATGGCTTATGGTAAAAATGCAGCAATAGTTCATTATTCTGCAGATGAAAATTCAGACACAATACTTGAGTCAAAGGGGTTTTTATTGTCAGATACCGGCGGCCATTACCTGGAGGGCACAACTGATATCACAAGAACCATTTCTCTCGGTGAACTTACTGAAAAAGAAAAAAGCATATATACAACAGTGCTAAAAGGACATTTACGCCTTGCAAATACAGTTTTTAAAGAAGGAAGTAAGGGGGCAAATATTGACATTGTTGCAAGAGAACCTTTATGGTGGGAAGGACTTGATTACAATCATGGTACAGGACATGGAGTGGGGTATCTGCTTAATGTGCATGAAGCTCCAAATGCCATAAGATATAAGATTCAAAATGCGTCAAGTGATGATGAGATTTTCAGGGAAGGAATGATTACTTCTGATGAGCCGGGGTATTATGAAGAAAATTCATTTGGTATCAGACATGAGAGTTTAATATTATGCTGTGAAAAAAGCCGGACAGAGTATGGTAAATTTTTGGGCTTTGAATATTTAACTGCTGTTCCTTTTGACAGAGAGGCAATAGTTGTTGATATGCTAGATTGTACTGAAAGAAAATTTTTAAATGAATATCACAGATTTGTTTTTGAATCCATTTCAGAATATTTTGATGGAGAGGAATTAAAATGGCTTGAAGAGGTTACTTCTCCAATATAATATAATAGGCGGATAACTGATTTTTATAGTTAACCGCTTATTTTTTTGCTGAACAGTTACCTGAATTTTAACTAAAAACAGCACTTTATATTGAAAAAAATTGTGAAAAAGTATATAATAAGTATTATTTATGGAGAAAAATATTTGATGGAAAAGTTCAAAGAAAAAATACTGATTTATATAGACAAGATAAAAAATGATTTAAAAAATGTATATGATAATTGCAAGAACAAAAAGGTATTAATTGGTTCATGTATTGCATGGGTTGCAGTATTTTTAGCCATTGTTGTTATCTCAAATGTATCGGATACCAAACCTGCATACACTAAACCCACTGGTTTTGCGTCCGATGAAGAGCCCTCTGCCGGGGACATGCTCTTAAGAGATACGGAAAATCTCTTATTATCATCAGAAGATAATTTTGAAGAGACAGTTACACAGGCTGAAGTTGAAACAGAAACACAGCCTGAAACAGTTAGTGAAGAGATAAAAGAACCTGAGACAGTTAATGTAGAAAAACTGGTGGTTTCAAAAAAGCCAATTAAGGATGACAAATTAAATGTTATAGAGGATAGATTTTCATCCATTAATGCTGCTGACATAACAACAAAATCTTCGCTTTCTTATGATTCAGAGCAGCTGATACATGGAATAGATGTGTCAAGACACAACGGTGATATTGATTGGGCGAAGGTAAGAGCCCAGGGGATTGAATATGCATTTATAAGAGTAGGATACAGGGGATATGAAAGTGGTGGATTGTGCATTGATTCTAAATATGAAAATAATATTAAAGGTGCCATTTCAAACGGAATAAAGGTCGGCGTTTATTTTTTTTCCCAGGCAATAACTGAACAGGAGGCATTGGAGGAAGCATCCCTCACATTGTCACTAATAAAAAATTATAATATTTCAATGCCGGTCGTTCTTGATTGGGAGACTGACGTTGGGTATAGAACTTACAGTGGTTTGTCAAGAGCAAAACTTACAAGCATAGTTCAGACTTATTGTAATACTGTAAAACGATATGGATATGAACCAATGATATATATGTGTAAGGATGATTTTATTAACCGGATTGACACAGATAAAGTCACAGGCAAATATAAAACCTGGGTTGCCTGGTATTTTCAAGAATATAATAAGTCAAACAGAAGGACAAACTGGTTTAAGTATGGTGAGAAAATGCCGGATATGCCATTTCAGTATGATGTGTGGCAATATTCCTGCAAGTGTGATGTGGATGGAATACCTGAATTAACTGATATGAATATTATGATAATACCCAAGAAGGTATATGATATTCAATTGCAGGTTTCTGATAAGGATTTAGTGGTAAATAAGGACGAAAGCATTGACCTGTTAGAAAATGTTTCAGCAAAGAACAGCGAAGGAAACACCGTCACTTCTGGAATTATTGTAAATGTGTTCAACAGTGTCGGTAAATTGACGGACATTACCCAGGCTGTTAAAAATCCAGGAAAATACAGGGTGGAATACAAATATACAGATTATTCTGCTAAAAAAGTGATTTCAAAAGAGGTGAATCTTTTTGTAAGGGATGAGATAGAAGTATATTTTTGTAATGAACATTGGTCCAAAAATGATAAAAAGACCATGACTTATTTGTACGATTCAGACAAAAGTGTAAGTGAGAATAAAAAAATTTTTCAAAAGAAGATAAAATCGGAAATTAAAGGCTTTTATTATGATTTGCTAAAAGGAGTGTCACAGGATAAGAAACAGGCCGCCTTGTCAATTGATAATATTTCAGAGCTTTTCAAGGAAATACCTACAGAAAGTAAAAATATAGAAGTAATAATAAAACTTTCAGACGGATACGGTGTTGAGGTTGAAAAAAGGTTATTATTGACAATTGATGTAATTAAAAGCGAATCTGAAAGTGAAAGTGAAACTGAATCTGAATCTGAAACGGAATTTGAAACGGAATCTAAAACGGAAGAGCCTAACGATAATACTACTGAAGTTGAATCTGATGATATCGAAAAAAACAGATTAAATCTGAAAAAACTATTACTTCAGCATAATTATCAAATCAGGGTGACTACATAAAAATTCGAATAGGAGTGATTTCGGGTGAACAATGGCAAAATACTAATAATAGACAGCGATAATGATAGTAGAGCTTTATTAAAAGAATTTTTAAGTAATGATTATATTATTGCAGAGACAGATAATGTGAACGATGGATTGAGTTTTATTAAAAACAACTGTAGGGATGTGTCTCTTGTACTTTTAGACATTTGTATACCAAATGTAGATGGATTTGAGTTTTTAAAAATAATAAATGAAAGTCCGGACTGGAAGCATATACCAGTTGTTGTGACAACGGGTATAGTGGGTACAAATGTCGAAAAAAGTGCACTTGATATGGGTGCATGGGATTATTTAAGAAAACCTTATGATTCAGATATTGTTAAAGCGAGAATTAAGAATGCAATATACAGAAGTCAGCTATCTGCTTTTAATGAATTGAAATATCTCGCAGAATATGACAATCTTACAGGCTTGTACAATAAGAAAAAGTTCTTTGATGTTACCAGACTTATGCTGACCTGTAACAGCGATAAGAAATTTGTGTTTGTTAAAATAGAAATAGACAGGTCAGAGCTGATGAATGCATATTTTAATTCAGAGGTATGTGACAAGTTAATGATATACGTAAGCAAGGAAATACAAAGGATTTACTCAGGAATGTCTTATTGCAGTTTTGGACGAATAGAATCTGAGGTATTTTGTATTTGTCATTGCTATGACGAATCAAAAATTTTACAGCTCATTACAGATATTAGGAATGTCTTTTCAAATTTCAATCCTGAATATGATGTTGTTCCATATTTAGGACTTTATGTTATAGAAGATAATAACCTTCCAATTAACACTATTTATAATCGTGCTACATTGGCAGCCGGATATAGTAAAGGTAATTATGTAAAATTTTATACATTTTACAATGAAAAAATGAGTAATGCAGTTTTGCATGAACAGGAAATCATTAATGATATGAAGGGTGCCATTGAGGGAAATCAGTTTGATATATATTTCCAGCCCAAATACAGTCTGAAAACTAATAAACCATATGGTGCAGAAGCTTTGGTAAGATGGTTTCATCCTAAAAAGGGGATGATTACCCCGGGAGAATTTATTCCTATTTTTGAGAAAAACGGCCTCATTTCAAAACTTGATTTTTTTGTGTGGGAGAAGGCGTGTCAGTATCTTAGAAAATGGATGGATAACGGAATGAATCCTTATCCAATTTCGGTTAATGTATCAAGAGTAAATATGTATAATCCAAAGATTGTTGAGATTATAAAAGGAATAACTGATAAATACGACATTCCACCTTCACTGCTTAATCTTGAATTAACAGAAAGTGCATATGTTGAGAATCCTGTTACAATAAAGGAAGTTATTACAAAACTTCAGAATTATGGATTTATAATTCTTATGGATGACTTTGGAAGCGGATATTCATCATTAAATGCACTCAAAGATATTTCAGTTGATATTTTAAAGGTTGATATGAAATTTTTATCTAATACAGATATTCCTGGAAGAGGAGATAACATTTTGGCTTCCGTTATCAGAATGGCAAAATGGATTAACCTTCCTGTTGTTGTAGAAGGTGTTGAAACTTTAGAGCAGACCAGGTTTTTAAAGAGTATTGGCTGCGATTTTGTTCAGGGATTTTATTTTGCATGCCCAATGCCTGAAGATGAATATCTTAAACTTATTGATGTTAGTAATGAAAAGGATGACTTTGACGAAATAAAACTTAAAATCACAGAAAAAAATACAAACTTAAATGAATTGTTTGACAATAATCCAAATATGGAAATGATATTTGGAAATGTTCTTCAGCCAATTGTAATAATTGAATACTCAGAAGAAGACAAAAATATAGAGTTATTAAGAGTAAATGAAGGGTATTATGATTTGTTTGGAACTCAGGATGAGGCAATTAAAACAAAAAATGTACTTTCAGTTATTCATGAATCATTCAGGAATAGTATTTTAGAAGCAACTGATATGGCTGTTAAATTGTGTAAAATAACTGAGACAGAATACATAAGAACAAAGAATGACGGTTCCGGCATATGGATTAGAATAAGGCTGCAGTATATTCAGAAAGTAGGAAATAAACATATTTTATTTGGAACATTAAATGATATTACTACCCAGAAGGAAATAGATTTAATTCTTAATATGTATAAAAAAGACATTTCTGTGGTTTCTGAAGTCAAGGAAAAGATGCTCATTGTGGATGATCACAGTATAAACAGAGTGATTTTATCGAGTATGTTTAATGATAAATACCAGATAATTGAGGCTGAAGATGGATATGATGCATTGAGGGCAATGAAAGAAAATCCGGGCATTGATGTGATAATCCTTGATTTGATAATGCCAAATATGGACGGAAAAGAATTTATGTCAATTATCAAAAAAAATGATAAAACAGCAGATATTCCTGTTATAGTCATTACGTCGGACGACAGTCCTGAGTCCCAAATGGAACTAATAACTTTAGGGGCAAGTGATTACATAATTAAGCCATTTCTGAAAGAAATTGTGTTAAAAAGAGTTGATAATGTAATGGTGTCTTATAGTAACAAACAAAGTATAAAACGCAAGACTCACATTGCTGAGAAATTATCGGAGTTATTTAATTAGGCATTAGGAGGTAAGTTATGAATCATACATCGTATATACAAAATTTGTTTTATTCATTCATACAGGATTCGAGCATTGTATCTGAAAAAATAATGTTTGTAAAACACTTCAATACGTTAAATATGAGTCTTGAGGATATAGAAAAGGTTGTTGGTGAATCATATAAAAAAGGGCTTTTGTATCACAGGTACTCAAGAAATGATATTAAAGAACCATATGAACCTTTAATTAACGGAATAAGATATTATTACCAGAAGCTTCTTTCAACTGAACTATCAGTTGAGGATTTTGTGGAACAATGTGATATTTACCCTCTTCACAAGGAGATTATGGTTTCATATTTAAAAACAGGACATGCAAAAAGAACAGAGCCGATTGTCACGGCAGAGGCAGTTTTTGAGACCACAAAATTTATTGAATCGGTTATAAAATGTCTTGATTTTATTTCAAGAAAAACCAGTCTTTTGATAATTTTAGACAGATTTCAGCTTGCACCATATTCGCTAATGAACGTAATTGTAAAAATGCTGAATGATAGAATTAGTGGTGATATTAAATTACTCATTATTTATAATGAATTGCAGTCCCCTCCTCAATATGTTGAGGAGATATTTGGGAATGTGATTCGAATTGCAGAAGAAAAAAATGTCTTGTTTGAGTGGGAAAGTAATGAAGAACTTGTAAATAGTGATTTTCACTCTTCATTTATACCTAACAAACGCTTCTTCAGGGAATACATTGATAAGTTGTATAATTTGTATCATATGCTGGCAATCAGGGACGCAGAACATTTCATAACATCAATTAATAACAGAATAATTGATGAAAAGATTAATATTGACAGGAAAGACAAATTTGATTTCTTTGCAATATCGGCATTGTGCAATATTATTGAGGGTGATAATAATAATGCCCTGCTCATATGCGAGCGTATGCATGTGCTTTTTGATGAAAACACGGACTATCAGCAGGCCTACACATATTATAGAATTTTTTCAATGGCACAGATTGGTATGTATCAGAGGGATGCGTCATATAACAGTGCCCTCAAGTGTATCGAGTTTGGAAAAAAGCTTGAGGATGAGTATCTTGAATTTATTGGTGAAATATTGAAAGAAAGTGCCCAGTTTATCGGTTGGGGAAATATTTTTGCAGTTGATTATGAAAAAATTGTGGTAAATAAAGAGTTTGAAAAGAAACTTGAAGAGAACAAGTTTTATAATACATTGGCATATTATACATTATTTGCGTATGATAATGATTTGGATTCAATCAGGGAAATTGTACAGGGAAAAGAATCAGAGCACTACAAAAAGGTAGTTCAGATAGGTAATATGCTCAAAAATACAAACTTTTTATTAGATGTTTACACAAAAAACACTGTAATGTTTTCAGACAGAGGATATTTAAAGTATACAGACAGATTTTACAATGAGAAACTTAAGATATTACAGGAAGATAACAATACAATACGAGAGGCCCATATGTATCTTGGAATGGGATATAACGCAATTATTTCAGAACAATATACAAAAGCTAATGATTATTTTAACAGAGCAATTGAAGTGCTGTATCGTCTGAAAAATGCAGAGGGTATAATAGAAGCATTATACAATATGTCTGTTAACTGCATTTCAGCTCAGGATTATTTATCAGCCTGTGATTATTTAAATACCATATTTGAAATGTTAAATAATCTGGAACTTGAGAGCATACAGATATGTACAGCCACGAAATTATATGCCATGCTGGCACTTTCGTATTATATGATTGGTAATGACTATCGCTGTTATAAATGTGAAAGTAACATGGAAAATCAGATAGGGAATCTTATAACGGAAGAAGTCGACGAAATGATCGATTCGGTACACTGGCATGAGGATTTATTCCATTTTTATTTTTTGAATTCATTACTATCTAAAAACAATGGAAATTATACTGAAGCTGCAGAATACCTGGATAAATCGTACCAACATTTTGTAAAGTATCCGTCAGTATTATTTTATATGATAGTTAACATTATTGGCGAATCATATGATTTATATGAAAAGCTTGGTGATACAGAAAAGACTGCCAAGATATTTGATTATGGCATAAAATACTGTGAACAAAATGGATATGTGGGTAAAACAAAGCAGATTATGCAATATATTGAGAAGAAAGGCATTACCACAAGACCTATTACCGCGGATTTTTCAACAATAAGTCTTAAGCAGATGATTGATTTATCATATAAAGTTGGTATGGACTTCCAGTTAAAGAATAGAAAAAAGGATATTAGATTTCTTTCATCTCTTCAAGAAGTATTTAACCGTGATGAGATAGACGAACAAAATATGATAAATAATACCATGCTTGTATTAAAGAGTAATTTTGGCTTTGATACCCTTGTATTTATATCGTTTAGTGAAAAAAACGGTGAAATCAAATATTCTGATTCAGTTTATGTTGATGACATAGATTTTAAGGTGATATTTGAATATTTCAAGTCCTATAAGAGAGAGTTTCTTTCAAACCGCAAAGATAAGACATTTAACGAATATGAAAAAATAATTAATATGTTTGGCGGTAAAAGGGTTATCAGTATAATTGGTGTTCCGATTATTCTTGAGTCTGGTCTTAAGCTTGCATTTATTGCATCTGCCAATATTAACAAGAATTTCAGGAATAATAGAAACCTTTATACAAATGATGACCTTGTTATTATTAAAACAGCTATTATTCAGCTTGATAACAGTCTGGAAAGAATCAGAAGTAAGAAGAATATCATTGAAATGAATGACAGGCTCAATGCTTTGGCCATTACAGATATGCTTACTGGTTTATATAACCGTCAGGGATTCGCAAAGAAAATTGAGGAGAATTCAAATAATAAGAATTCAGTTTCAATCCTGTATGCAGATTTGGATAATTTCAAATATTATAATGATACCTTTGGTCATGATGTAGGAGATTTAATACTTGTTGAGTTTGCAAGGGTATTCAGAGAAGTTTCTGAAAAAAACGGTTATGCTGTAAGATATGGTGGTGATGAATTTCTTGTCGTCTTAAACAACGTTTCTGATGAAAAAATTCGCAAAGTAGTTGAGCAGATTTATGAATCAATTGCTGACGGATTTGAGGATGCCGTTAGTGAGTACAAAAATAAAAAGGTTAATATACCGATGGAAAAGAGAGTCTCTTGTTCAATTGGTATTGCCAGTTCAAATAATGCAACAGGAGAAACCATAAAAGAAACCCTTCAAAGGGCTGACGAGGCCTTGTACTATATGAAGAAGAATCATAAGGGAAGCTATATTTTATGGGATGAAATCAATGGCTAAAAAGATAATGGGATTAATTATCATGATTCTTGCAGCTACAGGAATATGTTATGTCCAGGCAGAATATGAAAGTTACGAACATAAGACAGAAACTGAATTTAGTTCATGGGAAAACATTGAAACAAATACATGCGATGAAAACACATCGCCTGTATTATCGTCAGACGAAGACACCCCTTTATATAATTCTGAAGACGTTAAAGATGGTATTAGAGAGCGGTTGGCAGCAAAGCTTGTTATCGTCTCAGATTATTTGTCAGCAACTGGCTCTGAAAAAAGCACCAAAGATTTTGTAATGTGGTTGGAAAATGAATTGTCCTATAATATTATTCAGCTATTAGGCGAACAAGATGAAGAAAATCTGAAAAAAATGCTTTACGAATATACCGGAAAATCTATTTATCTTCTTTGTGATGAATTTACTGAAAGTAATGATGGAATAAAGATACAGACAAATAATAATGAAATTGCAGAATTTTTATTTGCCGGTGATATCTGTCTCACAGAAGATGGCTTTGTATTAGATTACTATGACACAAGAGCCTCACTTACTGAAAGTATCAGTCCTGAGATTATTGAATTTGGAAATAAAGCAGATGTTTTTATGATAAATAATGAATTCACGTTAAGTGAAAGAGGAAATCCATTACCTGGGAAGCTTTACACCTTCAGAGGCAAGCCTGAAAGAGTTAATATCTTAAAGGAATTGGGAGTAAATCTGGTGAGTCTTGCAAATAATCACGTTTATGATTTTGGAATAGACGCATTTTCTGATACAATGTCGGTACTTTCTGCTGCCGGAATCAACTATATAGGTGGTGGAAATAATCTTTCAGAAGCCTCCAGAGTCATTTATTATGAATTTAATGGCATGAAGGTAGGAATTGTTTCAGCAAGCAGGGCAGAAAAATACAAATTAACCCCTGGGGCCACAGAAAGTACTCCCGGTGTATTTTCAATGTATGATGATACAGAACTTAAAAATGTTGTAAGTGTTGCAGCTAAAAAGTGCGACTATCTAATCGCATATCTTCACTGGGGCACTGAGGACAGTAAATATTTTGAACAATATCAGCATGACATAGCAAATGTATTAATAGATTTAGGTGTGGATGCAATTATCGGTAGTCATCCTCATATATTGCAGGGAATGGAATACATAAAGGGAAAACCGGTAATATACAGTCTTGGTGATTTTTGGTTTAACGGTGAATCAAAATATACAGGCATGATTGACATGACGTTAGATATAAATGGATTAAGGGACATCCGCTTCATTCCTTGCATACAAACTGGGTTTTCAACTGTATTTATTAAAGATGAGCCTGCCAGAAATGAAATATTTAATTATCTTAATCAGCTCTCAGCGGGAATAAATATTGATTCAGATGGAATGATAAAAAATATTTCCTGATTTTAAAAGAACAAAACTAAAATGGTTTTGTTCTTTTTTAGTTTTCATGGACATATATTTGATTAAAGAATAAATGGAGGGACAACTAATTTATGGAAACAAAAAAAGAAATAAGCAGAGAATTACTAAAAATTTTTCCAAGACAAATAAGAGAGTTATTAACAGAGAATGTCAAGTATTACAGTGCATTGCAGGAAATCAGGATAAGATTTGGAAGACCTATATCGGTAAAAATAAGTGGTCAGGAATATTTTTTAGGCAAAAACGGACTTACAAAAACAAAAACACCAGATTTATACATAATTGATAACATTGAAATAAAAAAGATTATGGATAATTTAAGTCAGTATTCTTTATATGCCTATGAAAACGAATTGTGTCAGGGGTTTATTACTATTGACGGTGGGCACAGGATAGGAATATGTGGACAAGGTGTAATTAAAAACGGAATGGTCACTTCGTTAAACTATTTTTCTTCACTAAATATAAGAATTGCCCACGAAGTAAAGGGATGTTCTGATGATTTGATTAGAAAATTGTATGCAGATGGCGTTTTTGAAAATACGATATTGATTTCACCACCAGGGGTCGGAAAAACAACCCTCCTCAGAGATATGATTAGAAATTTGAGCAATGGATATGAAAAGGTTGCCGGAAAAAACATTGGTGTAATTGATGAGAGAGGCGAACTGGCAGGATTACATCTTGGTATTGCACAAAACGATTTAGGTGATAAAACAGATATCCTTACAAGTATTGAAAAAAATACGGGCATATCCATGATGATAAGAACAATGGCTCCTGAAATAGTTGCTGTAGATGAAATTGGAAGGGAAGAAGATATCAAATGCATTAATTATGGTATAAGCTGTGGAACAGGTTTTTTATGTACAGCTCATGGAAAAGAATTAAGTGATTTTTCATTTAGGTCCGGCATAGATATGAAATCTCTCAAAAGAATATTCAAAAATATAATGATTCTTCAAAAAGACGAGGAAAAATATGTAAAATATCAAGTCTACAGAGGGGATGAGCTATATTATACAAATTAAAATTGTTGGTGGTTTTATTATCGTTATGACAGGATTTCTAATTGGAAATCATTTTAGCAATGAAATTCAGAAACGTCAGAAACTATTGACAGATATGTATGAAATGTTTTTATTAATTGAAAATGAGCTGAGATACAAAAGAGTTATTTTATCAGAGGTTTTTGGCAATGTTTCTGTAAAAATTGAATCTCCTTACAAAGAATTTCTTCAAACAATTTCATTTGACCTGCAGGATAATCTGGATGCAGGAAAAGACAAGATATGGAGTGTATCGGTAAAGAAATGTATTAATAAAGCTGATTATCCTGAGAATATTTATTTAATGTTTGAGAGATTCGGAGAGAAATTAGGTTATTTGGACATTGAAAGTCAATTATCCAATATAGACCTGTTTTTAAACGAACTAAAAAAAGAAATTGATGAAAACAGAGAGAGAATAAATGAAAAATGCAGATTGTATAAGTCAATGGGGATTATTTTCGGAATAATGCTATTTATTGTTATTATGTAATTGGAGGGGAAGATGGATGTAAATATTATATTTAAAATTGCTGCTGTGGGAATTTTGGTTTCTGTGATTAGTCAGATATTGAAACAGAGCGGAAGAGAGGAACATGCTTTCCTTACCAGCCTTGCAGGACTTATTCTTGTGTTATTCTGGATTGTTCCATATATTTATGAATTGTTCGAAACAATAAAATCATTGTTTGCGCTATGAAAGAAGTGATAAAATGAGTATTATTCAAATTTCGATTATTGGAATCACGGGAGTATTGGCAGCGATTAAACTTAAAAACATAAAGAGTGAATATTCTTTGGTTATAATACTTGCCACAAGTGTGCTGATAGGTTTTTTTTGTATTACAAAGCTTGAAAATGTAATATTTGAAATCAGGAATATTATGTCTAAAGCAGGGGTAAAAAACGAATATGTTGCAATATTACTAAAAATTACCGGAATTGCATACTGTTGTCAGCTTGGAGAAGATTTATGCAACGATGCAGGATATTCTGTAATATCACATCAGATACAGATATTTGGAAAACTTACAATCATTTTTGTCAGTTTTCCAATATTCAGATATCTTATTGAGACAATTTATAATTTGAGTTTTATTTAGTCGGTGAATGTATGGTGAAAAGAATTGTGTTTGTTCTTACATTATTTTTTTTGATAATTATAAGAAGAGATTGGGCTATTGCCACGCAGGTCGGTGATTATGATTTTTCAGAAATAGAAGAATTTATTGAGGAGGAGGATGAATTAAATGATATAAGCTTTAGCTACATATTTAAAATGCTTTTAAAAGGTGATGTTAATAAAATACTCAGCTACATTTCAGAATTTGTCATAAACAGAATAAACTCAGGAAGCAACTTCAGTATATCAATATTTAAAAATCTAGTGTTTATTATTCTCGCCTCAACCCTCCTAACATGTTTTACAAATATGCTTGACTCAAATCAGGTTAAAAACACAGGTTTTTACGCCATATATCTTTTATTGATCGGTAATTTACTAATAAGCTTCTTAAATATATTTAATATTGCTGAAGGTATAATAGAAAAAACAACCCGCTTTATGGAACTTCTTATTCCGGTGTACATTGTATCAGTTGGGGTATCAGACGGTGGTGCCGTTGCATATTCATATTACCAGATAGTAATAATAATCTTTACACTAATTGAAATTATATGTTTGAAAATTTTTTTACCTGCGGTTGGGGTTTATGCAGTCCTTCATATTACAGGAAATGTGTCCGAGCATATTTTCACATTAAAGTTATGTGAACTAATTGAGCTTATTGTTAAATATGGACTGAAAATATTATTGGGAGTAATAATAGGATTAAACATAATTCAGAAAATGATTACTCCCGTACAGAATCAATTTGTATTAGGAGTGACGGGCAATATAATTGGTGCGTTTGGCGGTGGTGGTAGTAATGTGAAGGCTATATCAGAAATTGTAATTGGTTCTGGAAAAATTATAAAAAATTCCATTGGTCTTACCGGAATAATCCTTTTTTTCTTTTTGTTGTGCGTGCCTGTCATTGAAATATTAATTTACATTTTTGGCTACAAAATAATAGAGGGAATCTCCTATCCTGTAGCAGATGAGAGAATTTCAAATTGTCTGGCTGGTATGATAAAGGCAGGAAATATGTTATTAAACACTGTTTTTACAGTAAGCATTATTTTTGTGATTACTATTACAATAGTATGTATTAATTAATAACGGGAGGGAAAATGGTAAAACAAATTGCGATTTATCTCATAGCAGTAAACATAATTTCCATGATATTTCCAGGTAAGACTTACGAGAAATACCTTAATTTTTTTGTGTATCTTATTTTGGTGATTATGATAATTGAGCCATTTCTTGTTTTCTTTAAAATAAATAATTACAAAGAGTTTTTTAATGCAAATATAAGTTTTAAGGATGCTATTGAAAATAACATTACTTATCAGAATATTGATGAGAAAATATCAAACCAAAAATTGGCTGCCTATAAAGATGAATTAGAAAATGAACTTGAGAAATATTTGGAAATTGAAGGATACGTAAATAATAATGTCAATTGCGAAATAGAAATATCAGAAGATGAAATACAGCTGAACGAAATAAAAATAAACTTTGATTATGAATATGAAATTGATAATAATATAAGGCTTCTTCAGGAGGAAGATATAAAAAATAAAATTGATGCTTTATTTGGACAGGAAGTAAATATTTCCTTTATGTATTAGCAATAAGGGGGTGTTGGTATAAAAGAAGCCAAGGACATAAAGCAGATGATAAAAGAGATAGGAATAACAAAGCTTTTGATAATAGGTGCATGTGGCATCATATTGGTTGCCTTGCCAACTGAAAAGAGTATTAAAAATAAGGAAGTTGTAAATAATATTACAAAAAATGATAATCAGGACAAGTATGTGGAAGAGCTTGAGGATAAACTTGAAAACCTGTTAAGAAATGTAAACGGAGTAGGAAATGTTAAGGTTATGATTACTTTGAACTCCAGCAGTGAAAGTGTTGTCTTGTCGGAAAAAAATAACAGTTCTTCTTCTGAAAATAGTGATAAAAATGAAAATATAAATGCTAGTAAAGAAAGTAGAAATTATGAAGAAAATGTAATTTTTTCTGAGGATTCAAAGGGTAATAAAATACCCTACGTCACAAGAGAGGATAATCCGAAAATATGCGGCGTTGCAGTGGTATGTGAAGGAGGAGATAATCCTGGTACGGTATATAAAATTTCTGAGATGATTAAGGCATTATTTGACATTCCAATGAATAAAATATCAGTAATAGGAATGGGTTAATAAATAAATTCGGAGGTATAAGTTGAAAAGTATTTTAAAGAAAAATCAGATTATTATTACATCTCTGGCAATTTTAATTGCAATTGCAGGTTATCTGAACTATACGGAAAAAAACGTAAATAACAACCAGAAAAAATCTGAACAGGTTAATGATGAGGCTGTTGCTCCTGAAAATAATAATTTTACCGGAAATGATCTGAATTCTGAACCAGGAGAGGCTGTGTTTACAAATGCCGGCACATTTTCCGCGGGTGCAAGGCTTAACAGAGAGCAAATACGTTCCCAAAACAAAGAAGCTTTAATCCAGACATTGGAAAATGAACAACTCTCGGAAGAGCAGAAATCAGAGATTACCAGTGAAATTATAAAAATAACAGAAACAGCAGAAATGGAAAATGAAATAGAAACTTTACTTGAGGCAAAGGGCTACAGCGAAGTTGTGGTTACAATAGGAGAGGAAAATGTTGATGTTGTCCTTAATATGCAGAATGTTGACGATACGATGAGAGCCCAGATAGAGGACACGGTAATGAGAAAAACCGGAAGAAGCTCATCACAGATAATTATTACTCCGGTTAATCTTGAAAGTAAATAAAAGTTGCAATTAATAGCATTTTTGTTATAATATATACATAAGTCGTGCGCTAATGCTCCCAGTAAGGGTATTTAAATGACAGGAGGATATTTATTTATGGAAGAAAACAGAATGACTCATACTATACATGATGATGGAAATATAGGAGAAGTACAGATTGCAGATGATGTGGTTGCCATCATTGCCGGCCTTGCTGCTACTGAAGTTGAAGGTGTGGATTCAATGTATGGAAACATCACAAATGAACTCGTATCAAAATTGGGAATGAAAAATCTTGCAAAAGGAGTTAAGGCTATTCTTGACGAAGATGGTGTTGTTGTTGAGCTTGCTCTGAATGTTAAGTTCGGTTACAACATAAAGGCTGTTTCTTCAAAAGTGCAGGAAAAGGTAAAAACAGCCATTGAAACAATGACTGGATTAGAAGTAGAATTGGTAAATATCAGAATTGCAAACGTTATAGTAGAACAGAGTAACTAATAAAAGGGTGTCTATAATGACACCTTTTTTAGTGATGATACAGATATAAATATAAATAATTTCAGGAGAACATTTAATCTTATGACAAGAAGAGAATTGAGAACATACGCATTTAAATTGTTATACAGAACATTTTTTTACGAAGCAGATGAAATGGATGAACAGAAAAAATTGTTTTTTGAAGATTCTGATATGGAAATAGATATGCAGGATATGGAATACATCCTAAAAAGAGTGGAAGAAATCATTAAATTAAAGGACGAAATTGACGCTGTTATCGACGAGAAAACTGAAAGCTGGAAGGTTAACAGAATGAATTATGTGGATTTGACAATTATAAGGCTTGCATATTATGAAATCAAATATGATGATGATATTCCAATGGCAGTTGCGATAAATGAAGCAGTTGATCTTGCAAAAATTTATGGTGGAGATGAGTCTTCTTCATTTGTAAATGGTGTTTTGGCAAAATTACTATAATATAATTAACAGATGGTGATTTAAATATGGGAAGTGTTTATTCAGTCGCTCAGATAAATCAGTATATTAAAAATATGTTTGAACAGGATTTTCTTTTGCATGGTGTTTCTGTAAGAGGTGAGGTGTCGAATTGTAAGTATCACACATCAGGACATATTTACTTTTCCATAAAGGACAAAAACAGTGTATTGAATTGTGTGATGTTTGCCGGAAAAAGAAGGGGGCTAGATTTTAGGATGACAGACGGTGACAAAGTCATCGTCACGGGTTATATCGATATTTATGAACGTGATGGCAGATACCAGTTATATGCTGACAGGATTGAAAAAGAAGGACAAGGTGACCTGTATAAAAAATTTTTGTTATTAAAAGAAGAACTTGAAGATATGGGGATGTTTGCCCAGGAATACAAAAAAGAAATTCCAAAGTATGCCATGAATGTTGGAATATGTACTGCGTCCACAGGGGCCGCCATTCAGGATATACAAAACATTTCAAGGCGGAGAAATCCATATGTAAGACTGGTTCTTTATCCGGCACTTGTACAGGGTGAAGGTGCAGCACAGTCCATTGTAAGCGGAATTAGGGTGTTAGATAAAATGGGACTTGATGTTATAATCGTCGGACGTGGTGGCGGTTCAATTGAGGATTTGTGGGCTTTTAATGAAGAAATTGTTGCAAGGGCGATATTTGAATGTAATACACCAATTATTTCGGCAGTAGGTCATGAAACAGACACAACAATTGCGGATTACGTTGCGGATTTGCGTGCTCCGACTCCTTCCGCAGCCGCAGAACTGGCTGTGTTTGAATACCGGAAATTTATGGATAATCTTGATTCTTACGAAAAGATTATGGCTGTTAAGGTTAAAAACAAGCATAGGATGTACAAGCAGCATATTAATGAGTTATTGTGGAAAATACAGAAATTATCACCCAAAAGTCAGCTTGACACTAAACGAATGTCTGTGGCCGATATTGAAAATCAGCTTAATTACAGGATGAAAGCTATTCTCAATGACAGATTGCATAAACTGGAGCTCATTGCACATAAGCTTGAAGGTAAATCCCCATTGTCAAAGCTTTCTGGCGGATATGCTTATGTTCAGAAGAAAAATGGAGATAATATAAGAAGCATAAACGATATTAAGGAAAATGATACGGTTAGTATTTTTCTCAAGGATGGTTCTGCACAAGCAGTAATAAAAGAGATTAATGCAGAATAGATTTTTTATACTATGAAGAGAGGTAAAACATGGCCACATCAAAAAATATAGAAGAATTAATTGACGAGCTGGAAGAAATTGTGACAAAAATGGATGATGAAGAGATTACTTTAGAACAGTCTTTTCAACTTTATACAAAGGGAATGAAACTGTGTAAACAGTGCAATGATAAAATTGATAAGGTTGAAAAGCAGTTGGAGATTATGACAGAAAGTTAATGAAAAATTCTGGATGATTTGTAATATATGGAGGTTACTGTGGATATAAAATCTGAAATACAGAACAGGGTAAAAAATATTGAAGAAATACTTTCAAATATACTTATAAACGATGAAGCAGATGACTATAGGCAGAAGGAAATTTTTGAAGCAATGAACTATAGCATAACTGCAGGTGGTAAAAGACTACGTCCAATGTTAATGTTGGAAACAATGAAGTTATTTGATGGCATAGAAAAGAGTATTGGATATTTTATGGCTGCAATGGAAATGATTCACACATATTCCCTTGTACATGATGATTTACCTGCAATAGATAATGATGATTACAGAAGAGGACGTAAAACCACCCATATTGTTTACGGCGAGGCTATGGGAATACTTGCCGGTGATGCACTTTTAAATTATGCTTTTGAAACCGGATTAAAAGGTGCCATGGAATGCGTTGATATTAAACTGGGCTTAAAGGCATTACAGATAATAAGCAATAAATCAGGTGTATTCGGAATGATTGGTGGACAGGTCGTTGATATTAAAAATGATGGTAAAGACATTGATATTGATACCCTTGATTATATAAATGAATTAAAGACAGGTGCACTTATAGAAGCTTCCATGATGGCAGGTGCCGTATTGGCAGGCGCAAGTGATGACGAGATTAATACAATTGAATCTGTTGCAAGTAAGATTGGAAGGGCATTCCAGATTCAGGATGATATTCTTGACGTGATAAGTACAGACGAGGAGCTTGGAAAGCCTGTACACAGCGATGAAAAGAATAATAAATCAACCTATGTGAAACTGTTGGGACTAAATAAGGCGCAGGAAAAAGTCAAAGAGCTTACAGAAGCTGCAATGTCTGAACTTAAGAGTTTAGGAAAAACAAATGAATTTTTAAACGAGTTACTTGTTTATTTGATAAATAGAAGAAATTAACAGTGAGTGGTGAGCTATGATACTTGAAAATATAAATGAAGTCAATGATATAAAAAATGTATCCAAAGAGGATTACGATAATCTGGCTCAGGAAATAAGAGATTTTTTAATAGACAGAATTAGTAAAACAGGGGGTCATCTTGCATCGAATTTGGGAGTTGTCGAACTTACAATGGCATTGCATCTTGCCTTAGACCTGCCTGATGATAAAATAATATTTGACGTAGGACATCAATCTTATACACACAAAATTCTTACCGGCAGAAAAGAAGATTTTGATGAACTGAGAAGCTATGGTGGTATGAGTGGATTTCCAAAAAGAAGAGAAAATGAATGTGACTGTTTTGACACAGGACACAGTTCAACATCCATTTCAGCCGCATTAGGTTTAGTTAAAAGTAAGGAAATATTAGGTGAACCCGGTACTGTAGTGGCCGTTATTGGCGATGGAGCACTTTCAGGCGGTATGGCTTTTGAAGGGCTTAATAATGCCGCCGAATTAAAGAGAAACTTTATTATTATTTTAAATGATAATAATATGTCAATATCTGAAAATGTTGGTGGTATGTCAGTATATCTTAGTAACGTGCGAGCAGGCGAAGCATATAATGAGCTTAAAAATGGTGTTGTAAATACTCTTAACCAAATTCCGGTTTTAGGAAATAAGCTTGTAAGTAAAATCAGAAAAACAAAAAGCAGTATTAAACAGCTTATGATTCCGGGAATGTTGTTTGAAAATATGGGAATAACATATTTAGGTCCTGTTGATGGACATAATATAAATCAGATGGTAAGAATATTTAATGAGGCAAAAAAACTTGACCATCCGGTTATTATCCACGTTTTGACAAAAAAAGGCAAGGGATATTTACCAGCTGAGAAGCATCCATCAAGTTTTCACGGTGTTGAACCCTTCGATGTTCTTACCGGAAAACCTTTAAATAAAAAAACAAAACCAACGTATACTGATGTTTTTGCAAAATTTATGCTCAATTCGGCAAAAGAGGATGACAGAATTGTTGCCATCACAGCAGCCATGCCGGATGGAACCGGACTAAAAAAATTCATGAAAGAATATCCTGACAGGTTTTTTGATGTTGGTATTGCAGAAGAACATGCAGTAACATTTGCTGCAGGTCTGGCTGCCGGAGGCTTAAAACCCTATGTTGCAATTTATTCATCTTTTTTACAGAGAGCATATGATCAGATTTTACACGATGTCTGTATTCAGGATTTGCCCGTTACATTTGCGGTGGACAGAGCAGGTCTTGTAGGTGCCGATGGAGAAACTCACCAGGGAATATTTGATTTATCATTTTTATCAAACATTCCAAATATGAATATTATTGCACCTATGAATAAATACGAGCTTCAGGATGCTTTGGAGTTTTCAAGAAACTTTAATCATCCGTTAGCAATAAGATATCCGCGCGGCTCAGTTTTTGATGAACTTAAGGATTTCAGAATTCCATATGAATATGGCAAATCGCAATATTTATATGAAGAAAAAGACATCTGTATTTTAGCAGTTGGTTCAATGGTTAAAACTGCATTAGAAGTCAGGGAGGAATTAAAAAAAAGGGGGTATTTTGTCTCTCTTGTTAATGCAAGGTTTGTAAAACCAATTGACGAGGAAATTCTGATTGACGTGCTGAAAAATCATAATGTAATTGTGACAATGGAAGAAAATGTTTTGAATGGAGGTTATGGAGAACGTGTGAACAGGTTCATTACAGAAATGGATTCCACAGCAAAACAAATTCATATTGCATTGCCAAATGCTTATATTGAACACGGAAATGTTGAAAAGCTTATGGAGGAAATAAGTCTCGACAAACAAGGTATTGTGGATAAAATAATTAGAAATATACAGGTCAGAAGGTGACAAAATGAAGGAAAGACTGGATATAATGCTGGTTAAAAGAGGTCTTGCTGAGTCAAGGGAAAAAGCCAAAGCAATTATAATGAGTGGTAATGTGTTTGTTAATAATAACCGTGAGGATAAAGCCGGCTCAATGTTCGATGAAAAAGTTCAGATTGAAGTAAGAGGGAATGCCCTTAAATATGTCAGCCGGGGTGGATTGAAACTTGAAAAGGCCATGGCAAATTTTGACGTTTCAATAGAAGGAAAAATCTGTATGGATGTAGGAGCTTCTACCGGTGGATTTACGGACTGTATGCTCCAGAATGGGGCAGTAAAGGTTTATTCTGTAGATGTTGGACACGGACAACTTGCCTGGAAATTAAGAAATGATGAGAGAGTAGTGTGTCTTGAGAAAACAAATGTCAGATATATAACTGAGGAACAGGTTCCTGATTCAATAGATTTTTCGTCAATTGATGTTTCATTTATTTCTCTCACAAAAGTGCTTATGCCTGTAAGAAATCTTTTGGCGCCTCATGGTCAGGTAGTATGCCTGATTAAACCGCAGTTTGAAGCCGGCAGGGAAAAGGTCGGAAAAAAAGGTGTGGTTCGTGAAAAGTCAGTCCACCATGAGGTCATAGAAATGGTTATCGATTATGCACTTGCCAATGGATTTAAGGTGTTAAATCTTGATTTTTCTCCAATTAAGGGACCGGAAGGCAATATTGAATATCTGCTTCACATAGAAAAAACAGATCACTTCGCTGACAGCTTAGATTTTGTAGATAAAAAAATCATAATTGGCAACATAGTGGAAAAGGCCCATGAACAATTGAATTAGCAGGTGGAGATGAAAATTATGAAATGTAATATAGTCACTAACATAACAAAAGATGATGGATTAAAAATCACTAAAATAGTAACAAGTCTTTTGGATAAAAAAAATATCTCATATAAAATAAGTGAAGTGGATTTTACAAATAACTCGAAAATTTCATACACGTCTCCAGATGATGTTGATTCCGATTCTGATCTTGTAATGGTTATTGGCGGAGATGGTACACTTTTGCAAACTGCCAGGGATTTGGCTACATTAGACATTCCAATGCTTGGAATTAATCTCGGAATACTGGGATATCTGGCAGAAGTAGAGACGGATAAAATAGAAGAAGCAATCGATTTGATTATTGAAAACGATTTTAGAACTGAACCGAGAATAATGCTTGTGGGTGATATATACCGAAATGGTGAAAAAATTTATCATGATATTTGCCTGAATGATATTGTTTTAGGCCGGGCAGGAAATTTAAGAGTTATCGATTTTAACATTTATGTAAATAATCAATTTTTAAATAAATATAATGCTGATGGTGTAATTATTGCAACTCCTACCGGCTCAACAGCCTATAATCTTTCTGCCGGTGGTCCTATTTTGGAGCCCTGTGCAAACATAATCGTTGTAACACCGATTTGCTCCCATACAATAGGTTCCAGAAGCATTGTATTATCAGCTGATTCTGAAATAAAAATCGAGGTATGTGCAAACAGACATCTGAATGATGGTTTTGCCAAGCTTTATTTTGATGGCAACTCATCTTTTGTATTAAATGAGGGGGATATTGTTGAAGTTACGAAATCACATTTAAACACAAAAATAATGAAATTTAATAAAATGAGTTTTGTTGAAGTCTTACATAAAAAGATGAACAAATAATTTTGCATCGGAGAGGTGAACAATGAAGCTGGAAAGACATAGTAAAATTCTTGAATTGATAAACAAATATGATATTGAGACTCAGGAAGAACTGGCAGATTTATTAAACAAATCAGGCTACAATGTTACACAGGCTACGGTTTCCAGGGATATCAGACAATTAAAACTTGTAAAGCAGTCTAAGGACGGACGACAGCGATATAGTGTTTTGCAGGAAAATAATGATGATATGAATGATAAATTCATCAGAGTATTAAGGGATGGCTACGTCTCTATGGCAATGGCTCAGAATATTCTGGTTGTTAAAACTGTATCTGGAATGGCAATGGCTGTTGCCGCAGCGATAGATGCTTTTGGATGGAAGGAAATTGTTGGGTGTATTGCGGGAGATGATACAATTATGTGTGCAGTCAGAACTGTAGATGAGACACTAATTGTAATGGACAGACTAAAAAAATTAATAGGGAAATAAGATTGAGAGGTAAAAAAGATGCTTGTAAATGTTAACGTAAAGAATTTAGCATTAATCAGAGAAGCAGATATATATTTTGATGAGGGACTTAATATACTGACGGGCGAGACCGGAGCTGGTAAATCCATTATTATTGGCTCTGTACTTATTGCTTTGGGCGGAAAGATTCCAAAGGAACTGATTAGGGATGAAGAAAAAGAGGCTTTAGTAGAGCTTGTGTTTCAGATAAATGACGAGGATACTGTCAGAAAACTTGGGGAACAGGAAATTGAATTATCAGAAAATCAGCTTGTTATCAGCAGAAAAATTGTAAATGGAAAAAGCACGATTAAAGTAAATGGTGAGAATTTTACAATTACGAGATTAAAAAATGTAACTGAATTATTAATAGATATCCACGGACAACACGATCATCAGTCACTTTTAAAGAAAGACAAACATCTTGAGATATTAGACGAATTCTGTGGAAACACAGTTTCTGATAAAAAGAAATCCCTATCTGTTGAATATAAGCATTACGTTGAGCTAAAAAAAGAACTTGAGGAATGTGAAATAAATCAGTCTGAAAGAGAAAGAAATATAGATTTTCTTCAGTTCGAGATTAATGAAATAGAGAATGCCCACATCAAAAAGGGTGAGTTTGACTCAATTGAAGAAAAGTTCAAGCTCGTAAATTCTTCTAAGAATCTTTTGGAGAAAATGAGCAACGTATATGAAATATTAAATGGAAGTTATGCCATATCAGAAAAACTTGGTGAGGCTGTCAGAATTACTTCATCAGCCGTATCTGATGATAAGGAGCTTAATGGTATTCTTGATTCATTAAATGATATGGATAGCATTTGTCAGGATACATATAGGGAAATCAAAAACTATTTGGATAATATGTCCTTTGATGAAGAAGAAATAATTGAAATTACTGACAGATATGATGAGCTAAACAGGTTAAGACAGAAATATGAAAAAGTTAAATCATCAGAAGATCCGGCAGTAAATATTGAAAATTATAAAAACGAACAGCTCGATAAATTAAATTATTATTTAAATATAGAAGAAAGAAAAGAAAAGATCTCTTCCGAGCTTGTTAAAAATGAGAAAAGAATTATTGATTTATGTCAGGAAATCTCTGAAATACGACAGGTTTGTGCCAGAGATTTGGAAAGAAAGATTATAGAAGTTCTTAATGGACTCAATTTCATGCAGGTGGAATTTGAAATTTCATTTTCCCGTCTTGAATATTTCACACCAAAAGGATATGACGATGTGGAATTTATGATTTCCACAAATCCTGGTGAAAAACTTAATTCTCTTGGTAAAGTTGCTTCGGGCGGTGAACTTTCCAGAATTATGCTAGGTATAAAAACCATTATGGCTGAAAAGGATAATATTGATACGTTGATTTTTGATGAAATTGATACAGGAATCAGCGGCAGAACAGCACAAATGGTTGCCGAGAGAATGAAGGAACTGTCAAAGATACATCAGGTTATTTGTATCACACATCTTCCCCAGATTGCGGCAATGGCAGCACAGCATTTTGTGATTGAAAAGAATGCTGTTGATTTTGTAACTGAGACTAGTATTCATAAATTAAATTATGATGAATCAATTAATGAATTGGCAAGAATGTTAAGCGGCTCACAGGTTACGGAAAATGTAATAAATAACGCTAAAGAAATGAAAAAACTTGCTAACAATTAACAGTTTTTTAT
>JBNRML010000041.1:0-19634 GCA_050309585.1 Lachnospiraceae bacterium | reverse complement strand
GAGACAGTACAAGTTGAAAGTCTTTTTATGCTGTCAACTGATACAACGCCTGTATCACTTATCTCAGCATAATTTATTTTTATACCATATTTTTGATAGTTTTCTAATGTTTTTAGTATCGCAGGATGTTCTATTGGAGATGTTATAATTTCTGAACAATTACTTTTTTTGTGTGATAGAGCTATGTTTAACGCGAGATTATCTGATTCTGTTCCTCCGGATGTAAAAAATATTTCCTCTTCTTTGGCATTTATTGTACTGGCAATGGTTTGCCTGGCTTTTCTGAGAGCCCTTTTTGCAATTTTTCCAGCCTCATGATTAGAAGATGGATTTCCATATGAATATCGAAAATATTTGTTCATTTCGCGGATTGCTTCTTCTGACACTTTTGTTGTTGCAGCATTATCTAAATAAATCATTATTTCACCACTTTTATGAATATAATTTTTTCTAAAAAATAAAATATAAAAAGAATAACTTCTTTCAGACGCAATGCATCTGTGGAATGGAGTGTAGTTTGAAAAATTTATCAAAATTAATAAAGACAAATCTATTTAAAGGGACAATTATTCTTACCTCTTCTATGTTCCTGATTAGAATAATAGGTTTTTTATTTAGAATATTCTTAATCGGGCATATTGGTGAAGAAGGTTTGGGATTATTTCAATTAATTTTACCGGTTCAGGTCATTGGATTTTCTTTATGCATAGCAGGATTCGAGACAGCAATTGCAAAAATGGTGTCAGAACAGAAGGATGATTATTCTAAAATAATAATTTTTAAAAAACTAATATATTTATCAATTATTACATCAATAGTATTTGCAATGTTAATATTTGTATTCAGTGACTACATAGCTTATAGATTTCTGTTGGAACCACGATGTGAAAAAATGATTAAATATTTAAGCATAGTATTTCCGTTTGCCGTGGTTCATTCATGTATATGCAGCTTTTATATTGCAAAAAAAATACCATCATTGTCTGCAATTTCAACATTGGTTGAACAAATTGTCAGAGTATTGATGATATTTATTTTAATATTCATACTAAAAAAATGTCATTACACAATCAATCCGGTGGTGGTTGTGTATGGCAGTATTGCAGGAGAAATAAGTGCTGCTGTGTTTTGTTACGTAAAATTTTATAAAGATTATTCAAAAATACTACTACAGATAAGTAAACGAAAACTGAATTTTGACGCAAGCATACCTGATAAAAAGGAAATAGTATCTTACGTTGTTCCTCTCACATCAAATAAACTTATGCTAAGTGTTTTGCAAAGTATTCAGAGTATTATGATCCCGTTACAGCTCACAAAATATGGAGTGACAAATACCGAAGCTTTGTCTGTATATGGCATAGTCCTGGGATTAATACTTCCATTAATCTGTTTTCCTGGGTCATTAATTAATTCATTGGGAAAACTTTTACTTCCAAAAATTTCTTTTCTACATGCAAATAAAAAGAATGAAGAAATAAAAAAATACATTTCAAGCATAATTGCCAGTTGTTTTATCTATGGTGTCCTGTGTTTTGTGTTCTTTTATTTGTGTTCGAATCTGATATGCCATATCCTGTTTAAAAACAACTATGGAATATATATTAGATTATTGAGTTTTTCGTGTCCATTTATATTTTTATCTGTTATATTAATAAACATTCTTAATGGACTTGGAAAAACAAAAACAGCATTCATTCACAGTGTATTTTCAACCTTAATTCAACTTGGATCCATAATATACCTCGTACCTGTAATAGGAATAACTGGATTTATTATAGGAATAACATTGAGCTATGTGTTAGTTACAATCCTTAATTATGCATCCATTGTAAAGGCACTTATGTAACTATACAAGTTCATAAGGTGTCTGCTGGTATACGTAGTAGTTTAACCAGTTTGTATACAGGGCATTGGCATGTGCTCTCCAGGTGAGCAAAGGTGGATTATCAGGATTGTCGTCTTTGTAATAATTGTAAGGAACCTGAATTGGAAGACCTTTACCCAAATCTCGCCTGTACTCAGTGTCAAGTGTCATCCTGTCATATTCCGGATGTCCCAACAAAAAGATTTGTTTGCCTTCTTTGGCCATTACCACTAAAGGACCAACCACATCAGATTCAGCAAGGACGGTTAAATTTTTGTTGGCATGTATTTCCTCAAAACTGGACTCTAAATGTCTTGAGTGCGGTGCCAGAAACACATCATCAAAGCCTCTCATTAATGGTACCTTTCTGTGAATTACTTTGTGTTCATATATGCCAAATCTTTTTTGTGGTGTCCTTCTGGTATTTATTCCATAATGATAATATAAGCCTGCAAGGGCACCCCAGCAGATGTGGAGGGTTGAAGTAACGTTCTTTTCGGTAAAATCCATGATTTCTTTCATTTCTTCCCAATAATCCACTTCTTCGAAAGCAAAATCATCAAGAGGTGCACCGGTAATAATGAAACCGTCAAATTTTTTGTGTTTAATTTCATCAAAGGTACTGTAAAACTGGTCAAGATGGCTTGCCGGTGTGTTTTTTGATACATGGGATGCAATGTAAACAAAGGTAACATCAACCTGTAATGGTGTATTTGACAATGCTCTTAATAACTGTATTTCAGTTTCGTGTTTTAATGGCATGAGATTTAATATTGCAATTTTTAAGGGTCTGATATCCTGGCTAATTGCCCTTGTCTCATCCATAATAAATATATTTTCCTGCTCTATTACTGCTTTTGCAGGTAAATCAGCTTTTACTTTAATTGGCATAAATATTCTCCATTTCTAAAAAAACTTGTCTTACAATGATAATACAAAAAAAATCAATTTTCAACCATCAAAAATGATAAAAGCTTTAACCTTTTTAATCATTCACTTAGAAAATCAAGAAATTCTTCTTCTGTAATAATCTTGACACCCAGTTCTTTGGCCTTTTTGTTTTTTGATGAGCCGGACAGTGCATCGTTATTAATAAGAAAATCTGTTTTCTTTGTTACCGAACCGGTAACTTTACCACCAAGGGCTTCTATTTTTTGCTTTAACTCATCTCTGTTTGTAAAATGGTTCAAAGAGCCTGTTATTACAAATGTTTTTCCGTCAATTTCAGAATTTGTGATATTTTCCTCAGCAGGTATTTGAATATTTATTTCACTCAATAGATTTTTAACCATAGAAATATTTTCAGGTTTTTTGAAATATTCAATAAAGGAATCTGCGATTACTTCTCCTACACCGTCAATTCTTGTTAATGTATCAGAATCTGCATTTATTATGCTGTTGATGTCATTTGAAAATGCCTTGCATATTAGTTTGGCATTTGTAACGCCAACATTTAATATACCAAGTCCATAAATGATTCTGTAACATTCAGTATCTCTCGATGCTTTTACTGCATTAATGATATTGTCATAGGATTTTTTTCCAAATCCTTTCATTTTTACAATTTCGTTCTCATATCTATCAAGTTTATATATATCAGCAAATTCAGTTATAAATCCGGCATCAATGAATTTTTCAAGTGTTTCCTCTGATAAGCCATCAATATTCATGGCATTTCTTGATACGAAATGAGTGTACTTCTTGATTTGTTTTGCCGGGCAATTTTCATTTGTGCAATATAAAAATTTAAATCCATTGTCCTCTTTAATTTTTGTGTTGCCCTGACATACAGGACATTTATCAGGCACACCCACAAAGCCACTTTCGGTGATGTTCCTTGCAATCTGCGGAATAATCATATTGGCCTTATATACCTCTATCTGGTCGCCAATTCCAAGCTTAAGATTTTCTGCAACACTAACATTGTGAATGCTGGCTCTGGTTACAGTTGTTCCTTCCAGCTCAACAGGTTCAAAAATAGCAACTGGATTAATCAGACCTGTTCTTGAAGGACTCCATTCAATTTCCGTCAAAGTTGTCACGGCAATCTCGTCCTTCCATTTAAATGCAATGCCATTTCTTGGAAACTTTGCAGTTCTTCCTAATGAAGCTCCATATGCAATATCATCAAATACCAACACCAGACCGTCAGAAGGTAAATCGCATTTTTCAATTTCTTCGCTAAAATACTTTACTTTTTCAGGAATTGTATTTCCTGTTACAGGGTAATGTTCTACTACAGAAAATCCCTGTTCCTTAAGCCATTCAAACTGGCTGCATATTGAATTATTGAAATCCATGCCTTCAGCAGAGATTAGTGCAAAACAAAAGAAATTTACATTTCTTTCAGCAGTTATCTGGTTATTTAACTGTCTTACGGAGCCAGAACACAGATTTCTGGGATTTTTATATTTTGCATCTGCGTCAGATATGTTTTCATTGATTTTTTCAAAATCTGAATACTTAATCAAGGCTTCGCCTCTTATGACAAGCTCGCCTTTAAATGATATCTGTAAAGGAATGTTCTTAAACACTTTCGCGTTGTTTGTAATAACCTCACCGATTTCACCATTCCCTCTGGTAACAGCTTTGTAAAGTTCTCCGTTACGATAGGTAAGCACTACTGTAAGACCATCTAATTTCCAGGATAATACACCTTTTTTATCACCTATAAAAGATGAAAGTACATCGACTTCCTTTGTCTTATCTAAGGAAAGCATGGGTGAATCATGTTTTTCCTTTGGAAGCTCACTCAAGACCTCATATCCAACCTTAACTGTTGGACTGTCAGACATAACAAATCCCGTTTCTTTTTCCAAATCCCGTAATTCATCATATAGCTTATCATATTCATAATTGCTCATTATCTCCACGCCATCCTGATAATATGCTTTGGAGGCCTTATTTAAAATAGTAACTAATTCCTTTATTCTTTCACTTGATTTGTTAATATTCATACCTATCTCCATTTCCGAGCAGTTTCACATTTCTAACAGGTGATTTTCAAAAGCTCATCGATTTCATTTTTTGTAACTTCTCTATATTTTCCGTCTTCTAATTTACCCAGCTTTATATTCAGAACACGAATTCGTTTCAAATCCAGAACCCTATATGAAAAAGACTCACACATTCTTCTTATTTGACGATTTAACCCCTGTGTCAAAATAATATTAAACGTAAAATCGTCTATTTTTCTAACATGACATTTTTTTGTCATTTGTCCAAGAATTTCAACACCGTTTGACATACCAGTGATAAATTCCTCTGTTATTTTTTTATTTACCCTGACAACATATTCTTTTTCGTGGTTATTAACAGATTTTGCTATTTTGTTTGATAAATCGCCATCATTGGTTAGCAATAATAATCCATGGGAGTTTTTATCAAGTCTTCCGATATAAAATAATTTCTCAGGATAATTCAAAAAAGAAATAATGTTGTCAGGATTATTTAAATCCGTGGTACATTCAATTCCAACAGGTTTATTTAACGCAATCAGCTTCAATTTTGATTTAAAACTTAGCTTTTTGCCGTCGAGAAAAACTTTGTCCTTTAAGCTTACTTTGTCACCTAATACAGCAATTCTGCCATTTATTGTGATTCTTCCGGATTTAATTATTTCATCAGCAGCTCGTCTTGAACATACACCACAGTCGCTCAAGTATTTATTTAATCTAATTGCTGTATTTTCAGATGAAAACTTTTCGTATATTAATTTATTATTCATATTAAACTGTCACCTTAACCGAATATACTTTTTGCAACGTCTACAGATTCCTTGGCATCCCTGCAATAGAAATCTGCACCTATGGATTCAGCGTATTCAGGCGTAAGAACTGCTCCACCAACCATGATTTTGCAGTCACAATTGTTTTCTTTGAGAAGTTTTATTGTCTTGTCCATTGAAACAAGGGTTGTGGTCATTAATGCTGATAAGCCGACTAATTTAACATCATTCTTCTTCACTGTATCAACTACTGTCTGATAATCAACATCTTTTCCTAAATCGATAACGGTGTATCCGTAGTTTTCCAACAGTACTTTAACTATGTTTTTACCAATGTCATGAATATCGCCCTTCACCGTGGCCATAACAATTTTACCCTTGCTAACTGTTTCAGAAGAGTTTTTAGACATCTCTTCTTTTATGACAGCAAAGGCTGCCTGAGCAACATCTGCGGCCATAATAAGCTGAGGTAAAAAGATTTTGCCTTTTTCAAAATCATCGCCTGCCTTATCAAGGGCAGGTACAAGATGTTCGTTTATAATTGTCATTGAATCAATGGTTTTTAACATTTCAGAAGTGATTCGTGCCCCTTCATTTTTTAGACCATTTTCAATTGCGTATTCCAATGAGTTTGAATCTGTATTTTTGGCAGCAGTATTGTCAGAAGGACAGTTTTTCTGAACTGAAGTCTTTGCAGGTAACATATACTGTAACTGCTCATTATAGGCATTTATATATTCAACAGAATTTTTGTCATATCCCATCAAAAGTCTGTAAGCTCTGATTGTTCCTGACATGGAAACAATATTTGGATTTATGATTGCGAGATCAAGTCCATATGTGAGAGCCATGGCAAGAAATGTATGATTTACAAGCTCTCTTCCTGGTAATCCAAAGGAGATATTTGAAACACCAAGAACAGTTTTAAGGCCTAATTCTTCTTTAACCATCCTTATTGCATTTAAAGTTTCAATAACCCCATCCTGCTCAGCAGAAGCTGTCAGAGTAAGACAGTCAATAATTATATCTTCTTTTGGGATTCCCATGGATACAGCTCTGTCCATTATTTTTTTTGCAATATTAAATCTGTCTCTTGCAGCCTTTGGAATTCCATTTTCGTCTAATGTAAGTGCAACCACACTTGCACCGTATTTCTTAACCAGTGGTAATACTGCTTCCATTGATTTTTCTTCGCCATTGACTGAATTTACTATTGGCTTTCCATTATAAACCCTAAGGGCGGCTTCAATAACTTCAGGTATTGTTGAATCAATTTGTAAAGGTACATCTGTAATACTCTGAATGGCTTTGACCGCCTTGATCATCATTGATTTTTCATCGACACCGGGAAGTCCGACGTTTACATCAAGGATTTCCGCACCGGCATGAACCTGTTCAATGGCCTGATTTAATATATAATCTATATCATCGTTTAATAGAGCTTCCTTGAATTTTTTCTTTCCTGTGGGATTAATTCTTTCGCCTATTATTCTAGGCTGATCAATCACTGTAATTTCAGTTGCTGAACAAATTGCTGTCTGGGAATTTGTTGAGCGTTTTTTAACTGTACAGTCTGAAAGTGCATTTTTTATTTCACGAATATACTCAGGCGTGGTGCCACAGCATCCGCCAAAAATCTGAACACCATAATCAAGAAATGGTTTTAATTGTTTTGCAAAATCAAATTCATCTATGTCATATAGATTTGTTACAGGATCTGGAAGACCCGCATTTGGTTTTACTACAATTGGAGTATCTGTATAGCTTGCCAACTCTGAAATTACGGGATAAAGGTCCCTTGGGCCAAGTGAGCAGTTTACGCCCATTGCATCCACGCCCAATCCATCCAGGGTGAGTGCCATATTACAAATGCCACATCCCGTAAATGTTCTTTGATTTTTTTCAAAAGTCATTGTGCAGACAATTGGAAGATTTGTATTTTCTTTAGCTGCAAGGACACCTGCCTTAAGTTCATATAAATCTGTCTGGGTTTCAAAGACAACTAAATCCGCATCCTGTCCGGCAATAAGCTGTTCTTTATATATCTCGTAGGCTTCCTCATATTTCAGGGTACCGGTTGGTTCCAGAAGCATACCAATAGGGCCCAGGTCTAAAGCCACCAGTGTATCAGTTCCTTTTGAAGCTTCCTTTGCATTTTTGATGGCAGCCTTAATAATCTCTGACACAGACTTGCCTGTATTTTTTAATTTATAAGAATTTGCACCAAAGGTGTTTGCATAAATAATGTTTGCACCAGCAGCTATATACTGTTTATGAATATCTATAATCCATTCTGGGTTTTCAATATTTAATAATTCTGGAACAGCACCCATTTTCATTCCTTTTGCCTGAAGCATCGTGCCCATTCCACCATCAAAGAAAATTGTCTTATTATTTTTCAGAAGCTCTCTAAAATTCATTTTGTCCTCCATTTATTGTTTATAACAGGTTGTACCCTTAAGCCTAAAGTTACATTTTCCATTAAGGATGCAGTTATCACAGCTCTTTTTTTGTTCTGTTTCTTTTTCTGAAAGACCAATGATACAGGTTACAGATTTTCTTGGAACTAAAATAAAGCTGTCTGTGGCACATACGCCAATTCGTTTTGGTGCATCAAGTGTTTCAAGTAATTCTTTTTGTGTACTTAACGGGAAATCACCATATCCCACACCAAAACGCCAGGTTAAATAAAAATCACTAAATTCATTTTCAATAATTTCCTGAACTTCGTCACAGACCTGTTCGATTGCTGCATTTGAAAGTGCGTCAATAATAAGCGCATTGAGCATGTTTGAAAGCTCATTTTTCCTCAAAAGATTGTCAACTTTATCGGAAATTGTGGCACACATTACCACGGCTTTTTTACATCCATTAAGATGCTCTTTAATCGAATCGCCCCGAAGTTTAAGTTCAGCACCCCTGAGCAAAATCTCACCCTCTGCTTCATACAAATCAAAAACTTTATATACGTAACGTGGCTGTATAATTTTTAAAAGCTCTGTTTCTGCTTCTAAAAGCATTTTTGTTATTTGTACATCAGGAAGGGTATCTTTATAGCCAAGGTATCTGGCAGCTTCATTTTTGTTTATATATTTTAAGATTATTTCTTTTTTATCCATGGTTAATCCCCGTATTTGCAGTATACTTATCTGCTTGTTTTATTATTATAAAAGAGATGAAATACTTTCACTTATTTTTTTTGCAACATATGGATTGTTCATTGTATATAAATGAATACCATCTACACCGTTAGAAATAAGATCAACTATCTGGTCAATTGCATAGGCAATACCTGCGTCTCTCAATGCTTCAGGATTATGTTCATATTTTTGCATCATTTTAGCAAATTTAACCGGAAGACTGGCACCGCACATTGAAACCATTCGTTCAATCTGGGATTTATTTACCACCGGCATAATTCCGGCCTCTATTGGAACATTTATACCTGCAATTCTTGCTTTTTCCAAAAAGTCATAAAAATGTGAATTGTCAAAAAAGAGCTGTGACATCAAATGCTCAGCGCCCATGTCTACCTTGTGCTTAAGATTTTTTATATCATCGATAATACTTTCAGTCTCCATATGTCCTTCAGGATAGCAGGCTGCTGATATTGAAAAATCGCCTTTTGACTTTATATATGAAATTAATTCAGATGCATACTTAAATTCTTTTTTTGGTGGAATATCAGGGTTGATATCTCCGCGAAGAGCTAATATATTTTTAATACCACTTTTTTCGAGTCTTTCAAGAACAATATCAATTTCCTCTTTTGTACTGTTCACACAGGTTAAATGTGCTGCTGAAGTAATGTGATATTTGTCCTGAATTGCAGAGGCGATTTCACAGGTCTTATTATCAGCCACATTGCCACCAGCGCCATAGGTAACAGAAATAAAATCCGGTTTAAGACTGCTTAATCCGTCTAAAGTCTGATAAACTGTATCTATTGAACTTGTCTTTTTTGGTGGGAAAATTTCGAAAGAAAAGACAGTTTTTTCATTTTTAAATAATTCGGGTATTCTCATATTTCCTCCATCAGTAAGCTATATTTTATATTTCAATTGCAAAAAAGATTATAGCCCAAAATAAATAAAATTATAATACTTAATACCGACCAGAAACAAAAGCCGATATAAAGGCCGATTACCATGCCTATGGCAATCCAAAACATAATAAAACCGCATATTCTACGCATATTGTACCTCAAATATCTTTGATATATATTATGCAGTGAATTGCGGTTTTAATATATTTTTTTGTAATTCAAAACTAATTTTACAAATGTAAGGTACGATTAATTATCGATATTCACTTCCTGAACATCAATATCATCATCTTCCTGTACTGATTCTGATGATTTTTTTGTAAACTTGTCAATAATTCCAGGAACCATATCAAGAATTTTTGTGATACCATCCTGTTCTTTGATATTTACAAGCTTTGGCTCACCATCTTTAATGACCAAAACGGCACTTGGTGACATCTTACCACCCATTCCGCCGCCGCCGTTATTCTTTTTGTCATCGTTTGATGCGCCTGCACCAACACCAAAGGATACGTCGATTAATGGTAAAACAATTGTACCATCTAATGTTATAGCATCCCCTACAACAGTTTTGGTTGTGATAAAGCTCTCCATCCCTTTGAATAATGATTCCACAGTGCTGTCAAAATTGTTTTTACTCTCTGCCATTATGTCCTCCTCTTTTCAATAACATTCTTTAGATTTTCATTAAGATACAATTGAATGCCAATTATTAAAACATGAACAAGTCTGATATGCCCTTTTACATACAAATCCTCTTCAAAGCACTTGTTTTCGAAATCAGGCGAAATTCTGAGACTTTTTCGGTTTCCTCTTAAAATAATATATATAACTCCAAGTAATTTGCCGGTAACAGATGGATCTTCAAATCCAAAATGTACATATCCCTTTATTTTTCTTGGCCTTATATGTTTAAGTAATTTAAAAAGCTTTCCTTTTACAAAAACAAAAGCTTCTTTTGTCTCTTCAGCGGAAATAAAACTCTTAAAAGCTGATGCACTCTTTGTCACTTTTACTATTGTATCATAAAAACTTTTAATTAGGTATTTAATTTTCAAAAAAATACTCTTAATTTTTAATTTTATCCTGGTAATTAAAGATATTTTTTCTTTTTTTTCTGTGGCACTATCTGAAACTGATGGTGCCTCGGTATTTTCTTCAGTGGCTTTCATTTCAGAATCAATAGTGGTTTCAGCACTCTCATTTATTTTATCTGATTCTGTATTGTCAGCTACAGACAGATTTTCATCTTTTTTTTCCTTTTCCCGTATTTCATTCTTAGATGATTTTCTCTTTTTTTTAGGCTTTGATTTCCTGACTTTTGATCTTTTTTGTTTATCAGATTTTCTGCCAAATTTAAAAAAGAGTATTCTCAAACCTGAAACAGCTTCCTTATCACTGTCTTTATGAAAATAAACCGAAATCAGATTCAGTAAATATGTCAATTTTCCGTCTATATAGAGTTTGCCGTCATATCTGATTCTGCCTGAATACCTTATTGGTACAAATAATATACATGCCACAAGAAAAAGTAATATTCCTAAAATCGACAATATTATTATGCCAATAACTTCTAAAATTGTTAATAAAATATGCAGCATATATAAATATTCCTCACTTACCTATTTGTTGTCATAAACCATTTTACTCACAAGAAACTGACCTGTTTTTTTATAGCAGTCCATTATTATTTTCTGCATAATTTCCATAGCTTCTTCATATCCAACTGAAATTCCCACGACCATCATATCTTTCTTACAGTAATGCTCCTGAAGTAATATGTAAGATGGATAAATTTCCAGGGAATTTACGGGATTAACTGGTAATGTTATCATGTAAATACCGATTTGAGGTTTTTTAAGTTTTGCTCTCATAATAATTTTATGTTTTCTTCTTTTAGCATTTTCACCAACATACAGATTATTATACCACTTCATTTAATATTCCTCAATTTTCTTTGTTTTTGAGCTAGTCTTGATAATTTTCTTAGTTTTCCATAATGGATTTTACAATTTCGATAACTGCGGCTTTCTCAGCATTATTGGTACACTTTGAAATCGAATTATATACATATTCCTGGACTTCGGTAATGTTGTTAAAAAATACCGGAAGTCTTGAAAGTATTACAGCCATGACAGACTTATTCATAAGCTTATGATGTCCCTCAAAGAATGACATTAAATCCTTAATCATTTTGTCTTTAACATCAAAAATATAACTATTGATATCAAAATCTTCTTGTTCTTCCTCGTAATCAAGACTTAATTCTATGAAAAGACTGTCAGATAGTAACTGCTGGGATAAAAACAGACTTTCATATATTTTATCACAAAGAATACTTTTTGCCAAATCCATATGTGAATTTGAAACAATGTCAAGTGCATATTCATCACTTTGAATTCTGCGCTGAATTTCTTCCGGAACACCCTCCATAAAAATAAACAAATCTTCTATTTCTTCAGGAAGTGTTAAAAAGTCGTTGTCATTAAAACTTGCATTAACCAGGGCTATAATCTTTTTACCGGCTTCTAAAGCTTTGTCTTCTGTTTCAGCATATGGTTTTAATATGATTATTGCATATATTTTGTTAATTATTCCCTGAAGCATCATATGAATGTTTGTCGATTCTTCAATGATGGAAGATGCAATTCTTAGCATATCCTCCTGCTTTTTGAAACCTTCAGAATCCAGTGATGAGTAATCAATTTTCTGAATATCTTCATATATCTCATATAAGTTATTAATTTTATTTATATTTTCCGGTATGTCTAAAATACCGGAAGTTCTAAGCATGTAAACAAAATCATCGATAGTCTGTTTATCAGTCTGCTTGTAGACATTCATTCCCTGATCCAGTAATTCAAAAAACTTGTTTTTAGTGAGTCTTACAGGAAGTTCACCGATAATTTCTGATATTTTACCATTTATTGCAGTGTTATCTTCATCCGAAAAAATATATTGCATAATTTCACGGGTGAAATCTTCGTCATTAAAGCTATTTAAAAAAGATGTATCTTTAAAATTGTATTCACATCGGTTGGATATATATTCATATCTTGAAAAAATATCAGCATACGATGTAAGAGTTTCAACAATTTCCGTGTTGGTTTTACGAAGTGTTTCAATCTGGTCAAGTGCCTCTTCTCTTTTTTGGTCAACACAGGTCGAAATGACGGAGCAGTCAATTAAATAATTAATATTATTTACTATTTCACCTAGTTTCCCATTCTTATCATCAAAATCCGTAAGCATTTCGTAGAGTGTCACATATTCCATTGACAACTCAACAATACTTCTTTTATAAAAAAGCTCAGCCATTCCATTTGCATAAAGAGGGAGATTGGCCTCAAGATTTTTATTCTGATTTATTTCCTTAATTATTTTTTTCATAAATGCAATTTCTCCATTCATTAGAAACTATAAAGTGTTCTATTTTACCGGTGCGTCCTTAAGCTCACTACAAAATTCAACCTTTTCACCTGCAAGAATTTTGTTTGTGGTTCTGACTGCACACATCTTGCCACACATTGAGCAGGTATGTCTCTCCTCAATTGGTACACTATCATAATATCTTTTTGCTTTCTCTCCGTCAATAGCATACTTAAACATTTCTTCCCAGTCGAGTCTGTGACGTGCGTCTGACATTTTATTGTCTATTTCTCTTGCACCTTCTATTCCCTTTGCAATATCTGCAGCATGGGCGGCAATTTTTGAGGCCACGATACCTTCTTTGACGTCATTTTCATCAGGAAGTCTAAGATGTTCAGCAGGAGTTACGTAGCACAAAAAATCAGCTCCATTTGCTGCTGCGATGGCACCGCCAATGGCCGATGTAATGTGGTCATATCCTGGAGCAATGTCTGTGACAAGTGGTCCCAAAACATAAAATGGTGCTTCGTGACATATTCTTTTCTGAATTGCCATATTTGCTGCAATTTCATTCATTGCCATATGTCCCGGTCCCTCAACCATAACCTGAACATCTTTTTCCCAGGCACGTTTTGTCAGATTTCCAAGTTCAATAAGCTCTGAAATCTGACCGGCATCAGTACTGTCGTCGATACAGCCAGGTCTCAATGCGTCTCCAAGGCTAATTGTAACATCGTATTTTCTAAATATCTCAAGTACCTCATCATAATATTCGTAAAAAGGATTTTCATTTCCGGTCATTTCTATCCAGGCAAATAAAAGTGAGCCACCCCTTGAAACAATATTCATCCTTCTTCCCTCACGTTTAAATGCTTCAATTGCCCTTTTGTTTATACCGGCGTGAATTGTTTGAAAATCCACACCTTCCTTTGCATGAGCTTCCACAACCTTTAAAAAGTCCTGTGCTGTAATTTCAAGCAAATCTTTTTCAAGGTATCCGATGGCATCATACATAGGAACTGTACCAATCATTGCAGGTGAAATTTTAATTAACTCCTGTCTGAATGTGTTTGTTTTTCCATAGTTACTTAAATCCATAATGGCCTCAGCACCGAAATCAATGGCCATTTTAACCTTTCTCATTTCTAAATCATAATCTTTCATGTCACCGGATATACCAAGATTAACATTTATTTTTGTCTTAAGACCTTTTCCTATTCCTTCAGGAGAAAGTGATTTATGATTTATATTTGCCGGGATGGCAATTTGTCCCTTGGCTACTCTCTCCATTAGGAGACTGACAGGCATATTTTCTTTTTTTGAAACAATTTCCATTTCAGGAGTACATATATTTTTCTTGGCAGCTTCCATCTGCGTGCTATAATTTCTTTTGTTCATTCTATAAATCCTCCATTTCATTAAAATCATAAACATATTTATCTGCAATTTCTCTTATTTTTTCTTCATCTTTTTCAGAGTACTTATCATATACTCCAACCACTCTGAAGCCTCCTGACCTGGCACCTTTTACTCCAAGAAGAATATCCTCAAAGACAAGGCATCTGTTTATGTCAGTGTCCAATTTTTCAGCAGTCCTTATATAAATATCCGGAAATCCTTTTCCTCTTGAGACTTCCTTTATGGTTGTAATATTGTGAAAAAACTCATACACATTATTATTTTTTAATACAGGAACAACGAGTTCTAAATCTGATGCTGTTGCAATTGCCATTTTTTTACCATTAGTTTTTAGATATTCCAGATAATTTCTTGCACCAGTTTTTAAAAAGATATCATTTGAATATGCATTTATTGACATATTATACCATTCATTAATAACATTTTCCCTTGTTTCGTTGAGATTAAATCTTTTAATTGTGTAATCAGCTGTAGCCTCAAAGCCAAGATGGGCGATAGAGTCCATATAGTCATCAGGAACCTCAAAACCACGTCTTCCAAGGAAATCCTCATCAATTTTTTTCCACACCCAGTTTGAATCTATTAGTGTTCCATCTAAATCAAAAATAACGGCATCATATGAATTTATATCAAATACATTGTTAATCATTTTTTGGTAAATTCCTCATATATCTCTCTTGCTGCACCTGAAACATCGTCAGCAGCAACAATTGCAGAAACAACTGCCAGACCATCTATTCCCCTGTTTTTGAAATTATAAAGTGTCTGCATATTTATACCACCAATAACAACGATTGGCAAATCAACATTTTTTCTTATTTCCATCAATTCGTCCATTGAAACAGGTCTTGTATCAGTTTTTGTATTTGTGGAATACATTGCACCTACCCCGATATAATCTGCTCCGTCCGCATATGCTTTTTTTGCTTCAGTAAGATTTGCCGTCGAAACACCAATTATTTTATTTTCGCCAATTATTCTTCTGACTAAAGCACATGGAAGGTCGCTTTGACCAACGTGAACACCGGCCGCATCAATTGCAAGAGCAATGTCTACTCTGTCATTTATAATAAGAGGAACACTGTATTTATCGGTTATTGCCTTAACATTTTTTGCAATCTCGAAAAATTCTGCTGAAGAACAGTCTTTTTCCCTGAGCTGAATTACTGTACATCCGCCCTTGATTGCCAGCTCAACATTTTCTTCGATGGTCTTTGAACTCATGAGTTTTCTGTCAGTGCATAAATATAATGTGTAATCCACTGCCTTATAAATCAGCTTAATCATGTCAGTCATCATATTAGCACTCATTTTACTTATTTCGTCAATTATGGAAATGTGGAAGCTCCCTGTTCCTTTGCATGAAGCTTGACATGCAAGTTCTCCTGCTATTCCCATGGCAGCTATACCGGCAACAGCAGCATGAAAATATGTATATTCACCTGAAACTGCACCTGCAAAAGCACCTACCAGGGCTGATGTCATACATCCCGTCCCTGTAACCTTTGATAAAAGTTTTACGCCATTGGTAAGTTTGGCAACCCTTTTTCCGTCAGAAATGACATCAGTTGCACCTGTTATTGCGGATACGGTGCTATATTTTTTTGCAACTGCTTTTGCAACTGCAACTGCATCGTTATCAGCATCTGCCTCTGAAGTGTCAACACCCTTTGTTGATGCTTCAAGTCCTGCTATAAAAGACATTTCTGATAGATTTCCTCTGATAATGCTTAGTTTTACTTCAGATAAAATTCTGGTTACCGTATCATTTCTAAAGGTTGATGCCCCTGCACCAACAGGATCAAGTATAACAGGAATTCCTAACTGATTAGCTCTTTTTCCTGATGCTATCATTGATGCAACAGTTCTCTCGTTTAGTGTTCCTATATTGATGACAAGTGCCTTTGAAATGGATGTAATATCTGAAGTCTCTGATATATCATCTGCCATTATCGGCGATGCACCTATTGCCAATAACACATTTGCACAATCATTTACTGTTACGTAATTCGTTATACAATGTATCAAAGGAGTTTTCTTTCTCACCTCATTAATTAGACTACATATCTTTTCCTTTTCCATGTTTTTTCCTTTCATAAAAAGAGTTTTGCTTTACATATGAGAAGTTTTCCAAAAAAATGGCTGTCATACACTGACAGCCACAATAATCTCTTAAATATCTAAAAGTTTTGCTCCCTACGACAGTGTTAACCGACAGGTTCAAAGGGTCAGGTTTTACCTTCTCAACTCATTAGAGTTCCCCTGAAAACTACTGCTATTATCTATTATCAATTTTTTCCGGGTACATATCATGCCACATCAGGCGATTTTCGGCCATTTGTTCGAATTTTGTACCTGCTTTACCATAATTGCAATATGGGTCGATGGAAATTCCACCTCTTGGTGTGAATTTCCCCCACACCTCAATATACTTTGGGTCCATTAATTCAATTAGGTCTTTCATTATTTTATTTACACAGTCTTCATGAAAATCACCGTGATTTCTATAACTGAAAAGATAGAGTTTAAGTGATTTTGACTCCACCATTTTTATATCGGGTATATATGAAATATATATTGTTGCAAAATCAGGCTGTCCCGTAATAGGGCAGAGACTAGTAAACTCCGGGCAGTTAAATTTAACAAAATAATCATTATCAGGATGTTTGTTCTCAAAGGTTTCTAACAAACTTTTATCATAGTCCTTGGCATATTCCGTTTTTTTACCAAGCTGCTTTAATCCTTCTGTAGTTCTATTCATACTTTTTTCACACTAAGCTCCATTTCTGTAAAATCTTATAAACAATTCTAACTAATACTACCACTAATCCTTTTTATTTTCAATAGGCGTTATTTTTCGTGCAATATAGGCAAACGGTGTATCTAAAAGTGCAACAATTGCTTTGAAAATATAGGTGGTTGCTAATATCTGAATGAAAATATTGGTGTCAACTGTATTAATAAAGGCAATTGTGACAAAAAGTACTGAATCCACAAATTGAGAAATCAATGTTGAACCGTTATTTCTAATCCATAATCCTTTTTTCTCAGAACCTGTTTTTTTCCAGATTAAATGATACATAAATACATCGATTCTCTGACTTATTACATAGGAAATAAGGCTTGCTGCTGAAATTCTTGGGACCATACCAAAGACAACCTTTAACGAAGGGTCTATATAGTCTGCAGAAGACGGCTCAAATAACAGAGTAAGCTGTGTTCCGACAAGCCATAATACATTGATAAATACGCCTAGCCATACTGCACGGGCTGCATCTTTTTTTCCATGCATTTCAGACAAAATATCTGTACACAAAAATGTGGATGCGTATAATACAGCGCCTGCTGTTGTTGCAATACCAAATAATTCTATGGATTTACAGGCCTGAATATTTGCAAGGATAGTTGCAAAGCCAATAAAAGCATATATTCCTGTTTTACCAAATAATTTATAACTTAGTATTACAGAACATAAAAAAAATATAACTGATAAGAAAAAAATCAAAATATTCATCCAAATTACTCCTTTAGTTCATCATCATTCTCGTATTTTAATGGGTCAGTTGTTCCATTCAGTTTAAATGCACGTTTTCTGTCAATACATGTTCCACAGACACCACAAGGCTTGTCTTTACCAAGATAACAGCTCCAGGTAAGCTCGTATGGTACATTTCTTTTTAGTCCTTCTTTCACAACCAGTGCCTTTGTCTTGTTAACAAAAGGAGCAATAACCTCTATCTGGTTGCCGCTGCCAAGGTAAATTGCCTGATTTATTGCCTGGTTAAAGGCTTCTGATGTATCAGGATATGCATTTCCTGCAGCATCATCGCAATGTATTCCATAATAAATAACTTCACAGCTATTTGACAGTGCAATTGAAGCAGCACATGATAGAAATAAGCCGTTTCTAAACGGCACATAAGTGGATACCGGGGCACCTCCTGTTTTTTTGAGCTGCTCGCCATATTCCTCTGTTGGAACATCTACATCAGAATGACTTAGTAATGAGCAGTTTGAATTAGCAAAAATAGGTGACAGGTCTAATTCTTTTAGTCTGACACCATAGTAATTCGCTATTTCTTCTGCTGCCCTTACTTCTTTGTCATGTTTCTGACCATAATGAACAGACAGTGCAAGGCAGTTTTCAGAACCATATTTTTCAACCGCCATTGCAAGACATGTGGTGGAATCAAGTCCGCCACTAAAGAGTATTAATGCTTTCAAATTTTCCTCCATTCCGAACTTCAGACGCAAAAAGGGCAAACTAAAAAATTAGCTTGCCCTATAAAAACAATCTGATTCCCTAGTTTTATTTATAGACAGGATGGTTTCGAACTGTCTGTTATTAACATCAGAGATTATATATGCATTTTAGAAAAATTTCAAGTGTTTTATGTGGTTATAAATGTATTATAACCTGCTTTTTTTAATTTTTCTTCCATTCGCACGGCATTGTCTAAGATTGCAAATGCTCCTGACTGAACTTTATAAAGATTATTATCAAGAACAATAAAAGCAGGATATCCCTCTGATTTTAACTGCTCCAGTAAGTCCTCAGCATAGCTTCTGTTTTTATATGACCCAACCTGAACTCGATATAATTTTTTATAATGATTTTCATTGTTTTTAGGCGGCATGTTTTCCGGTTCGCATTTTATTCCTAAGACATCTATTATACCATATGCTATTGCTTCGGATATCTCGTTAAATTTTTCATCAAAGAGTGTATTATCTTCGTCATTGTCAATAAAACCTACTTCCAATAATACAGCAGGACTTTTTGTTCTTTTTAATACAACAAGATTTGGTCTTTCTGTAATTCCTCGGTTTTCAAAACCTAATTTCTGCAGGTTGCTGTTTATTTTTTTTCCCAATTCATTTTTTATTCCCACATTATCATATACAAGTGTTTCAACTCCTTTTGAAACATTTGGCTCATATGCATTTCTGTGAATGGAAACAAATAAATCAGCACCAACATTATTTGAAATCATTGCCTTTTCGTAAGGGGTATTATATACATCTTCACTTCTTGTTAATACAACATTTACGCAGTTTTTTGTGAGTATATTTTCAACTGCAAGGGCCAGACGTAAGGTATCATCCTTTTCGCGCCTTCCCTTATATCTGGCACCGTTGTCATATCCTCCATGTCCTGCATCTATTACTACTGTGTTTTCCATAATTTCTCCAATATATTTTTTATA
>JBNRML010000040.1:0-3074 GCA_050309585.1 Lachnospiraceae bacterium | reverse complement strand
GTTATGATCTGATTCTTTAGTATCATTATGAGTTCCTCCTTGTAACTCATATATCATAACATTTGTACATTCTTATTTAATATTTATTGTACATACTTAATTATAACTTTATAAATATCTGCAAAGGATGCCAGAAGGGTTCGTATCAGGGTGCAACAGCAGATTGCGGATATGGGTGAGATGCTTCATAGTCAGTCGAATATGAGCTTTAAGGAGAGCATGAAGCTTTGCAGAGCAAATTATGTCACTTTAAGAGTTGCAAGAAAGCTTATTGCAGGTCAGAATGCAGCCGAAGCCGCAGGAGAAACGGAATATACGATTGCCTTTGACAAAGAAGAGTTCAGTTGTTTCCGCAAGCTTGCGGCAGAGTAAGGGAGGATGTCTATGGGAGAAAAATTCAATATCATATATGCCGATCCGCCTTGGAAATTCCAGACGTATTCGGAGCGTGGCAGTCAGCTAAAATCAGCAGACTGCCATTATTCATGTATGAAGTTCGATGACATCCTTTCTCTTCCTGTGGAAAGCATTGCAGCAGATGACAGTATCCTGTTTTTGTGGGTAACATTCCCGCTTCTTAAAGAAGGGCTTGAAGTAATGAAAGCGTGGGGATTTACCTACAAGACCTGTGGTTTTAACTGGGTAAAAAGAAATAAGAAAGCAGACAGCTGGTTTATGGGACTTGGTTACTGGACCCGTTCCAACTCGGAAATATGCCTGCTTGGAACAAGGGGGCATCCTTCAAGGGTGTCCCGTTCTATTTCACAGGTGTGTGATGCAAGAATTATGGAACACAGCAAAAAGCCGGAGGAGATACGGGAGAGAATTGTAGAGTTATGCGGTAATCTTCCAAGAATTGAGCTTTTTGCGAGGGAGAGATGTGAAGGCTGGGTAAGCCTTGGAAATGAAATTGATGGAAAAGACATCAGAGAAGCAATATTGGAGGTGTAGCATATGAGCGTAGATTACAAAGTCAGGCAGATTTATAACGTGGTTATAAAAGAAGTGACGGAAACACCGGAAAGCTGGAAATCAGTGCTTCGACTTGCCGGGCAGATATACCGTTATGAATTTGATAATGTTCTCATGGTATATGCACAAAAACCACATGCCACTTTGGTTGCTGATTTTGACACATGGAAAAAGGTAGGCAGGTATGTAAAGCGTGGAAGTAAAGGGATTGCAATCTATCCTTCCAGAGCATTGCAGCCATATATGAGATATGTGTTTGATATCAGTGATACGGGTGGAAAACAGTCGGAGCTTACCTGGAATCTTGACGGAGATAAGCTGCCAGAGTTTATGGAATATCAGGTAGCACATGGGAAGTATCAAAAGTATGAAGGAGTGACAAGAGAAGATTCACTAATTGCTCTAAAGGACTTTACAAAGCAGGAAATCGGAGTCATAATTGAAGAGGAATTCGAAAACCGAATGACCGAATTATCACAGATTACAGGCAGTGTGATTAAGGAATTCAGCGAAAAACGTGAGGGCTTACAAGAAGTACCGGACCTTGCCGAGCTTGCAAGAAAAGGGATTTTATATGTTGTAGGTACGAGATGCGGATTTGACTTGTCTGCTGAAGAACAGGATTTTAGTCAGATTGTAAAAGTAACGGATGAAGATACGATTTACCGTCTTGGTTCCCTCATATGCGATGTCTCCTGTAATGTTCTTAGAGCATTTAGTAAAGATTGTAGGGCTGTTGAGAATCAGAAAAGCCTTGGATTTTCTGGCGCCGTGCCGATGTCAGCGAAGCTGACAAATTCAGATGGAGGCACTGGCAATCCGCCAGAGGCTACAATTCTGAGGAACGAAGAATTGGAAAGGAGAATTGCATATGGTAGCAGAATTAGAGTACAAGGAAGTGGATGGACTTCTGTATCCGGTACTGGAGATTCCGGACGAGAGGGAGAACTTAGCGAGACTTGGCAAATACGGACGTCAGGCGATGAAGTATCTGGAGGAGAACGAACCGGCGAGATACAAGAATCTGCTTCGCACGGGCAGAATGACCGAGAAGATGTTAGAAGTGGAGGAAGAAGCGAACCGGATGATGGAGCAGCTTCAGAATCAGTACCTGAAGAAGAACAAACCACAGAATCCAAGCAGTACGATGGAAATGTGGAAGCTGAGAGAACAGGCGAAGATGATGGCAGAGGAGATCGTTCTGGCGGAAATCGTCCTGAAGTATCATTAAATGATAACTCATATGATGAAGAATTAAATAGAGAACTTGATGAAATCAATTCATTAGGAGTGAGTAAGGAAGCAGGCGAATATGTGCAGGCTTCCTTTTTCGATGCCGATTATGGTCTGGTGGATTCTTCAAAGAAATCACAAGCAGAACCGAATGAGTATATGCAGAAGTTCCAGCAGGAAATGGCAGATGCCAAAAACGGGAAGTACAATTATCTCAATCCAAAGAAAGCTTCTTTTGTTCCACATGAATATGTCAAAACAGTGCTTCTTAAAGGCACAGGCTTTGTCGGCGGCAGAGGAAGAGTGTGCAAAATCTTTGAGACAGAGATTGATGCAGGAACAAGGACCAAGCGGATTAAGGCAGAGTTTGGCATTGGTGGTTCCGGTTGGCCTATTGATGGCTTGGGACTGCATGGATATGATACTTTTAAGGGAAACGGAATCAGATTTCAGTGGAGAGATGAGGAAGGCGAAGTGGAAGGCTATGTCCCATGGAAAGACATTGAAAGGGAGATAGCAGCACTTATCCTTACGGGAGAATACCAGCCGGAGAAACCAAGACTGGATGAGATACAGTCTGACGGTATGCGTGAAGATGATGAAATTATTGACGCAGATTTTCGGGAAGTGGATGATGAGGAGCAGGAAGAGGAACTGGATGAATTTGCCATTCCTGATGAGCCGGAAAGCTATGCAAATCAGCTGCTAATTGTCCTTTTGTTCTGTGGTAATGCCTATCAGGTCTGATAGGAACAACATTCACTCTTATTTCGTCATAAAGAGCCTGTAATAATTCAGCCTTTCGATTAGCATCACTCTCTATAAGTATATAAATCAAATCACTTTTTAGCAGTCCTATACTTAAATTC